>JBBDMR010000092.1:17916-19348 GCA_040878225.1 Acidimicrobiia bacterium | reverse complement strand
TTCCTTCACCTCTCACGTCGCTTCTCGACCCAGGAGTGGAACAGCCCGGGCGGGTCCGGGTGCTCGTCGGCGTGAGTCTTCTGGTCGGGGGGCTCGCCTTCATGGCAAGCAGTATCGGCCCCATTGCCGAATTGGGTGCGGTGTTGCTTGCGGTCGCCCTGACCGGGCTCGGCCTCCTGGTTGCCTTCGGCCCTTGGGTGCGCCGACTTGCCCAGGACCTCGGACATGAGCGGCGGGAACGAATCCGACAGGAGGAGCGTGCGGAAATGGCTGCCCATCTCCACGACTCGGTGCTGCAGACCCTCGCCCTGATTCAGCGCGCAGACGACCCGGTCCGGATGAGCCTGCTTGCCCGCCACCAGGAAGGAGAGCTGCGCGATTGGCTCTACGGGAACATGCCCCTCCATGGTGTCGACCTCATGTCTACGGCGTTGCGCGGGATAGCGAGCAAGGTGGAGCAGGACCATCAGATCCCGGTCGATGTGGTCACGGTGGGAGATGTGACTCTCGATGAGTCCCTCCGGCCCCTGCTCGGCGCAGCGAATGAGGCGATGGTCAACGCCGCCAAACATTCAGGTGCGGACCGGGTGTCGGCTTACATGGAAGTGGATGACAGCACCATCGAAATCTTTGTGACGGATCAGGGCAAAGGATTCGACTTGGCCGACGTCGGACCTGACCGAAAGGGCATCGAGAATTCGATCGTTGCCCGGGCGGAGAAGGCGGGGGCGCAGGTGCGCATCGAATCAGAGCCGGGCGAGGGCACCGAAGTTGTCATCAGCCTGAGTCGGGAGGGGCGGTGAGCACCAAGGTGTTCCTTGTCGATGACCACCGGCTGTTCCTCGCCGGTGTGCGCGCCGAGCTCGCCGAGGAATTCTCGATTGTCGGCACCGCCCACGATGTCGATGCCGCCATCGATGGCATCCGCAACTTCAAGCCCGATGTGGTTCTCATCGACGTGCACATGCCCGACGGCGGGGGAGTGGCGGTTGTCGAGGGAGTGTCAGAAACCAACCCCGACATCAAGTTCCTTGCCTTGTCGGTTTCCGACAGTGCCGAAGACGTAATTGCGATGATCCGCGCCGGGGCCCGTGGCTATGTGACCAAGACCATCGGCCCCGAAGAACTTGCCGATGCAATCCGCCGGATCCACGCCGGAGACGCTGTGTTCTCACCACGACTGGCCGGGTTCGTGCTCGACGCCTTCGCCGGGGCGATTCCCTCCACCGAAGACCCGGAGATGGATCAGCTCACCGTCAGAGAGAAGGACGTACTCCGTCTCATCGCCCGCGGATTCGCCTACAAACAGGTCGCCCGAAAACTCAACATCTCGATCAAGACCGTCGAGACCCACGTCTCCTCGGTCCTCCGCAAACTCCAACTCTCCAACCGCCACGAACTAGCCCGCTGGGCCAGCAAACGCCGGATCGTC
>JBBDMR010000092.1:0-17816 GCA_040878225.1 Acidimicrobiia bacterium | reverse complement strand
CCAACTCTCCAACCGCCACGAACTAGCCCGCTGGGCCAGCAAACGCCGGATCGTCTAAAGCGCGTTCCTAAGGCTCTACGTCTCATATTTGATAGCGGGAGCGGATTGTTCAGCGAGTGTCGAGAACGGGTCGAACTGGAGCCCCGACGTATCACTATTGATACGCCACGCTTCAGGGACGCGATATCAGGGCTGCTTGTACGCATTGCCGGCCTTGAAGACGTGGGTGATGTTGGTGGGGTCGGCGAGGATGTTGACGTCTTGTGAGGGATCGCCGGAAACGCAAATCACGTCGGCGTCGTAGCCTTCGAGGAGCTGACCCGACTGAGGAGCCTGCGGGCCCAGGGTTTCGGGGCCGTTGGCGGTGGCAGCTTCGATCGCCTGGAGATTGGTCATCCCGTCTTTGACCATCAAGGCGAGTTCCTCGGCGTTGCGGCCCCACATCCCGGTGGCCCAGATGTCGGTGCCCAGGGCAATCCGGACTCCCTTGTCGATCGCCAGCGATACTGCCTCGCTGTGCTTCTGTGCAGCTATCTCGCCCTTGCGTCGCGCGTACTCGGGCATCCCTTTCTTCGTGCCTTCCGACATCAGGTATTCGACGATGAACCGGGTCGGCACGAGAGTTGCGTCCTTGGCGACCATCAGTTCGGCGGCCTCCTCGTTGAGGTATGTGCCGTGCTCGATCGTCTTCACTCCGGCTTCGAGGGCGGCGATGATGCCGCGGCTCCCGTGACAGTGGGCGCCTACCAAACGGCCCATGCGGCTTGCCTCGTCGACTATCGCCTCGAGCTCCTCTTTGGAGAATTGGGGAAGGATCGGGTCGTCGAGCTCGCTCATGACGCCACCGGACGCATGGATCTTGATGACTTTGGCGCCGAGCCTGAGCATGCGCCGCACGGCAGCGCGGCACTCGTCGGGGCCATCGCAAATGTTGTCCTCACCCCAATGGGCTTGGACCAGGCTCCTCGCCTTCTCCAGGGGCATCCCGTGAAAGTCCCCATGTCCTCCGGTCTGAGACAGCATCGCCCCGCTGGCGTAGACGTTGGGGCCAACCACCCATCCTTCATCGATACTGCGACCCAGAAAGGTGCCGTACCCGCCCATCTCTCGCACCGAGGTGAAGCCGGCGTTGAGGACGTTGCGGGCGTCGTGGGTCACCCGCATTGCTGCCATCTGCGGCCGGAGTCCGGACATCTCGTCGAAGTTCGCAGTGAGGAGGCCGAGGAAATGGCCATGGCACTCCCACATGCCGGGCATGACCGTGTCCGTCGTGACGGTTTCACCTTCTCCGACCTGTGGTGCACCATCGGTCGGGCCCGCATACGAGATCCGGCTGTCTTCAAGCACCACCGTGCCGTTGCTGATCGGCTCGCCCCGCCCCGGGATCAGTGTCTTGGCGTCGATTCTGGTGGTGGTCATGCCGAGATGACTTCGCCTGCAGCCATGTTGGCCACACGCACGCCGCCGAAAGCGACGAAACCACCCATATGGACGACGGTCACGTCAGCCTTCGAATCGGTGGCGGTGAGGTCGTCGAAACCTCCCGCATAAACCCTGCCGGTGAAATCGACCTTCCATCCCAGCGGGACGACAAGGTCGAGACCCCCGAATACCACAGCCAGGTCGAGATAGACCCCGGTCGGGGCCGGGACTACCTGGCGCAGATCGAGGCGGGTCCCGCCGAACATCGTCAGCACTTTTCCCCCGTAGAACGGGTCGGCGGTCGACGTGAGATCTTCCGCTTCGAAGATCGCCACCATGTCGACTTCCTGGGTCGTGGGCTGGGCGTTGGACTTGAGCATGAACTTGGCGACGATGGCGGTGCCGACGGCGGCCATCATGCCAAGTCGCATCAGTTTGAATATGAATCTGAACACGCCATAACCCTATCCGAATTCGGCGTCCAGCGATTCAGATTGAGCTGTGGCCAGCAGTCACCTCGATATCGAGAGCGTTGGTCTGAAGAGCCATTAGACACGACCAGCTCGAGTTAATTGCTCGTCGTTTTTTCAACCCCTTCTATTGCTCACCGAATTCCTTAAATGCCTTGACGGATGGTTTCCAGTCGATATTGTTGTGCCGTCGAGTAAAGAGGTACCAATGAACGAGCAGCGCAATATCGCATTCACCCAGCAGCAGACTGGCTTTGTCGCGCCCGTTCCGACGTCCGACGGCGGCGCAGCCAACGTCAACCGGCAGCCTCTAGATCCATGATTTGATCTTCACAATCGTTTCGTGAGCAGGCCGCCGGATCACCCGGCGGCTTTCTTTATGCCCCGATCAAATGAAGAAGAGAATCAGGATTTGAAATGAACAGAGAATTACGAGAGATACAAGAAAACGGACGATGTAGTTCCGAAGGAGAGCACGAGTGGTTCTTCTCGGAGCGCCCCGCGGACATGGCCCAGGCCCAGGAGGTCTGCGCTGGTTGCGATCTGAGGGTGAGATGCCTTCAGATCGCTCTGAGCGAAGGTCACGACTGGGGGGTCTGGGGCGGTGTCATCTTCTGGGATGGCCAGCCGTTCCACCGGCGGCGCGGTCGGGGTCGTCCCAGTCATTCCGAGAAAGGTCTGCCGCTCGAGGCAGATGTCTCACAGTTGTGGGAGCTGGTCAAGTCCGCTTGATCGGCTCCCCGCTACCAAACCGAGCCGGACGGAGCCAGGGTCAGGAGACTGCGAGCTCGCGGAGACTTCCGGGTGTCGACGGGTGCCTCATCTTGGCGAGAGCCTTGGCTTCGATCTGGCGGATCCGCTCACGGGTGACGTCGAAGTGGCGGCCGACCTCGTCGAGGGTCGCCGGCACCGTGCCGTTGAGACCGTAACGCATCTCGATGATGGTTCGCTCCCGATCGTTGAGCCGGTCGAGGATCTGACGCAGGTCTTCGATGTTGAGCTTGGAGGCGATGAGGTCGAAGGGTGTGGCAGCTTCGTCGTCGGCGATGAAGTCGCCCAGAGTGGCGTTGTCATCGCCGACCGGCTCGAAAATGGAGATCGGCTCCGGTGCCACTTTCCGTGCTTCGATGATCTTCTTCACTGTGAGCCCGGACTCTTCGGCCAACTCGTCGTCGGTGGGCTTGCGGCCCAGACGCCTCGCCAGGTTCGACTCTGCGGTCTGCATCTGGGTGATGGTGTCCATCATGTGCACCGGCACCCGGATCGTCCTGCTCTTGTCGGCAATGGCCCTGGTTATGGCCTGGCGGATCCACCAGGTGGCATACGTGGAGAACTTGAAACCCTTCCGGTACTCAAACTTTTCCACAGCCCGGATCAGGCCCAGGTTGCCTTCCTGAACGAGGTCGAGGAAGGGCAGTCGGGCGTGTCCGTACCGTTTGGCGATGGAGACGACCAGTCGCAGGTTCGCCCGAATGAAGGTCTGGCGGGCTTCTTCACCGGCGCGGATCAGACGCTTCAGCTCGCGCCGTTTTGCAGAATCTGTTTCGTCGGGCAAGGCAACTTCGGCCTTTTTCCCGGTTTCGATGGCTTTGGCGAGTTGAACCTCGTCTTCGGCGGTGAGCAGCATGTATGTGCCGATCCCGTCGAGGTACTGCCGGACCGCCTCGTCGCTTACTTCTCGTCTGATGGATGCGCTCTTTGCCATAGTGGTTAGTCCTTGGCCAGCGTAGGAACACGACCGGCCACTATTGAGGATTTATCAACAGGCTCGTATATCGGATGAGACGCCGAAAAACTGAATGGTTCGCAGGGACCAATCTGCCCTCGCGCGAACGGTCTAGTCCCGGTCTCGAGGTGGTGAACGAAGCCACTTGTCGTAGAATCGCTGCTCCCGGGCGTTTAGCTCAGTTGGCTAGAGCACTGCCCTTACAAGGCAGGGGTCGGCGGTTCGAGTCCGTCAACGCCCACCAGCGGTTCCCCCTTTTAGCTACTGGGGATTTCGCTTTTGGCCCTCGCATTCGCGGCCCGTCGAGTTTCCCTGCGACCACAACGCGTCCACATCAGAAAGTGCCCAGGTAACGCTGGCCGGTCTCTGCGGCTCAAAACGAACCATGCGATTCTGCGATCGCCGAACGTTTCCGGGTTCGTATGGTGTGCCGCCACGAGCCTTTTCGGGTGTCCCAACTGAGAGAGATGCCAGCCAAAACGGACACGCCTAGTGCCAGCCACCACCAGGCCGCTCCAGTTTCCCAGCGTTGGTCGCTTGGGTCGGCCCATGGTTTGTGTGATTCGGGGATCATCCAACTGACTGCATAGACGCCGAGGAGCACGCTGGTGGTGACCCGTCCCGGTTGCGGGTCTCCGCGGCGCGACACTGCGGCGGCGGTCGCCAATGTGAGAGCAATCAAGGTGGCGGCCTCGAGCCCTAAGCGACCTCCAGGAAATGGCGTGGACGGCTCTAGTTCGATGTGGTCGGAGGTTTCTAGGGCGACTTCTTCAATCGGTGCAGCTTCGAGCGGAATGACCCACACCAGGTCCATTTGGGCTGATGCCACAAACAGAACGACAACCGCAAGAACACTCGCTACGAGTACTGCCGACAATGATCGAATGAGGCGTCGCAGGATGAGCGGGCTCGGCGCCGGGTCGGAAAGTACCGCGGCTGCGTCGTCGAACACGAAGGCAACACCGATAGCAATTGCCAGCACGGCAAGACGGGTGGGGAGGAGTCTGGCCATGGTGTCAGATGGCTGGCGCGAGGCCACCCACGCCATGCCCAAGGCGACGACACCGGCGGGTGCGAATCCGACCCAGGAGGCAGAGCGTATGACCGGCGGCACCAGCCGGGGAGTCACCCGCATCGGGGGTTGATCTCGAAGAGCAGGTCGTCATGGAGCAAGCGATCGTCTTCGAAACCCGGGATTGGTTCCAAGGCGAGGATGGCGACGGCATCGATTGTGGTGGTCGATGGGTCGGTGAGTTGGTCAAAGTTGGCGTGTACGAGATCTAGGACCTGGTCATCGGGTCTGTGGAGGAGTTGATGGGCGTAGTGGGCCTCGCGGATCTGAAAGTCGAGGGCGTACCACGGATAGGGTTGACCCACCCCGATGACCCCGTAAAGGCCCTGGTAACCGTAAACGATCGTCCCGTCCGGATTACGGAACTCTTCGATCAGCGGATACTCGGGGTCTTCGATCTGGTTGCGGAGGTGTTGTTCGGTGACGGGTGAGGCTTGGGCCGCCATCCACAGTGCGACAACTGCTCGACCCTGGTCGGAGGTGGTACACGCTTGGTAGCTGACCTCCTCGGGGGGAACCCCTTCAGCCCCCGGTACAAAGGCATAGGACTCGATTTCGCCGTCCGGCCCCAACTCCTGATCCCAGGTTCCGGCGGTGAGCTGCAGCGGCAAGCCCACCACCCATGAAGCAGCTCCGAGTGCCATCCCAAACGGGTAGGCGTCCCCCCAGTCGGCACCCGCTCCACCTCCGGGCTGTCGACCCCACCACATCCCAGTGGCAAGACCATGCCCATAGTCCACATTTATGGTGCTGCCGTTTGCAAGGATGTCGAGGGCGCGAGTCGGGTACTGGCGAACTAGTAGAGGCCGCCCCGCCGTGTTGTCAGGTGCGAGTTCGACCACTGGTTGTACGAGGGCTGCCCACTCCTCGATCCAGCCTTGGTAGCTCGGATAGGCGCAGTAGGTGACATCTGCAAGGTCTTGGCAGACATATTCGGCTTGTGGGACAAGGTAGGCGCTCAACTGCAGGTCGTAGTCGTACCGCTGGAACGCCCTCGACTGCATTGCAACGCCAGTGACTACAAGCCCAAGGGCGACCACCAGCGTTGTGACCGGGATCACGAGTCGGCGCGGACTGCGGAGCAGTGCCAACGTGGCGACCACTCCTAGGAGAGCGGTCAGGTAAAGCAGGTGTCTGCCGGTGGGACGAAAAGCCAGCTCGACCGGGTCGAATTCAAGCGGGACCAGCGGGGCCAACCACGCAGTCCAATCCCCAAACCGTTGACGCATCCCGTAGGAGCCGAGGAGCAACGAAACCCCCAAGAGCAGGACCAACAAGAGCGGACCGGTCAGACGAGAAGGCACCCAACGGCCCGCGGCCACGCCGGCCGCGCACAGCAGGGCCACAGTCACCGGGCCGGCTAGAGCATCCCACCAGTCCACATTGGTCACCGGTTGGTTGATCACCATCATTCCAAACACGGCCAATTGGAGGGCGAGAGCCACGACAACAGGGCTGGAGACCGCTACCAGGAGGGCCATGGCCCTGACCTTTGGGGAGGCTGGGGTAATGTCGATCGCCTCGCTCTGTTCGGTTCTCCACATTCGCATCGCGGCCTCGGACACGGCGATCAGGCCCCCGGCCCCGATCAGGGCTAAGGGCAGTGACGTATTGGCGCCGGCACGGTTGAGAACGGGCGCCTCACCCCAGTTGAGCCCCCACATTGCCCACAGCGCCAGGGCGAAACCGACAATCGTGGCTGGGTGGAGGACGGCCCGGCGGGCCTCGATCCAGGCGAGCTGGAGAGCCACCTGCCTGGAGGTCGAAGCACTTTCACGCGGGTTGGCAATGACGGTGGCCGTCATCGATCTGACGCTTCCTTCGACGAGCAGCTGACGCCACCGTCAGGGGAGCAGACACATGTCATTTCGTCGAAAGACGAGGTCGAGAGGATTTCGGGCGGCTCGAGTCCGAACCACGCCGATAGAGTCGCGGTGGTGGTAGCGGGGTCAATCAACTTCTCCCAATGAGCATGGAGAGTTAGAAGGACGTCCTCCCGAGGCTCGTCGGCGATTCGGAGCGCCAGGTCGACTTCGCTTCTGGAGAGTTCAATCTGGCCGAATTGGACAGGACCAGGGAAGGGTCGCCGATCTACTGATTCTGGAACTGCTAGCTCGGACAACACCAACAGACCTATACCCCTGGCCTGACCCGATATCAACAGTGGACGCACCGGAGCCATACAGGCGGGGACGTCTGTGTTCATTTCGGCGAGCTCTGCTGCAGTAAGTGGGAGTCCCATCTCTGCCGTCAGCACCTGCGCGGCTAGCCTTTTGGCATCGTCCGAGGCAGCGCCGTCCCAACTTCCCCCGACATGAGCGACGGTCGGGTCGGTGTCCGCGAAGGGAGGCGAAGCCGTTTGTCTTATCTCCCTCAGTTTCAGCGGGACGGGCACCAATTCAGCCAGACCATCGATGGTCTTGAACCAGTCGTCGAACCAGGGTTCGTAGCCGACGATTGGGCAAACTTGGATCCCCCGATGGACTTCACAGGTGCGCGGCTGGGCGGCTTCCCACTTCATCACCGCCGTAGAAACATCCACTCCGCCGGAGGGAATACCTGCCAAGACGAAGGAGGCGACGACAACCGCCACGCCGCTCCCGACTAGAAGTCGGTAGTACCGGGCCGCCACTCCGGTGGCGACGCCGATCAGTCCGGCAAGATAGAGGAGGTGGACCAGTGGTTCTCTTGGTTCACCTTGCAGCCATTCGGTGTACGGCTTCCTCCACGGCAGGAAGGGGGACGCGGCCGGAATGGTCCGTGCTCCCGGTAGTAGGTCTGCGATCAGGAAGAGGGCTGCGGCGATTATCAGGGTCAGAGGGGCGACGAGCGGATGCGGCGCCCATCGCCCCAACGCCACACCGACGACGTGACCCAAGGCCACAACAAGTGGCCCTACTGCAAGCTCGGTGAATCGCAGTGAGCCGGCAGGATCGACCAAGAGACTGAGGCCGACCCCAAACGCGACTACGACTAGCGACAGGACTACCGGCGCCCATCCTGCGATCGATAGCCCCAGCATCCGTCGATTGACGTCCGTCGGCGGCACCTCGGTTATCTCTTCGACCTCGAACGACCGGTCGCGCCTGGCCGCGCTATGCGCCTTGAGAAACGCCACCGCGGTCAGCGGGAGACACGACCCGGCAATGGTCACCGACTGCCAGTCCAGCACGTTCGGGTTTCCTCGTATCGCTAGCCAGGCCACCACGCCCGATGCCACAGTCGTCAACCAGAGTGTGAGAGAACCAAGTAGGCGGCGGCCTTCGAAGCTCGCCAGTTGGCCGATGACCTGACGGGGGCCGATCGGCGAGGATCGATGAGCGGGCGTCACGGACAAGGGATCGACCCCATGTCGTCGGTGTCGCCCATCTCAGGTACCGAGAGTCCAAACCACCCGGCTAGTTCTTCGGTGGTCGTGGCCGGGTCAGTAACTTCAGTCCAGTGTTGGGCCAACGTGTTGCCCACGTCGTCGGGCGGGAGTGCAAACAGGTCGAGGGCAGTCAGGGCCTCCTTGCGGAAGTAGATCACCGACGATGCCGGTTGTCGGTATCCAATGTCGATAGCGAAGTTCTCGTTTTCGCTGACGTGGCCGTAGCGCTCGCCACTCGACAGGAATTCGAGACCCTCGGCGGCCTCGGGTGAGGCATTGGCCGCGTACCACAGAGCCGCCACTGCCCGAGCCTGACCGTCAGCCAGACAAGACCGGTATAGAAAGTCTTCGGGGTCTACGTCCGCTGGATCGTCGACCGATTCAGCCACGATCTCCCCATCGGCGACCGCAATGCGGATAGGCA
Source organism: Acidimicrobiia bacterium (assembly GCA_040878225.1). Classification (GTDB taxonomy): domain Bacteria; phylum Actinomycetota; class Acidimicrobiia; order Spongiisociales; family ZC4RG35; genus MA-ANB-1. The sequence continues at coordinate 9,332 of JBBDMR010000092.1, read as the reverse complement.
AATCATCCGTAGGTAATCCAACCGCCAAACCTGCCGGTGCCAAGGCCATCCCCAACGGATGTGCGACAAGCGAGGAGTCGAATGGCCGTCGGCTCCACCACATGCCCGCTCTGATGTATCCCCTCGGTGCGGGGAAGTCGGCGTCGTCATCGTTGAAATATGGAATCTGTTGGCGGACTTCGATGGGCCCGGCGGCGATGTCACCTGGGATCGAGGCGATGACCGGCTCGACTTGCGCTGCCCATTCGTCGATCCACTCCTCATAACCCGGATAGGCGCAGTACGTGACCGTTCCGCGCTGCTCGCAGACGTAATCGGCGGTGGTCGGATTGTAGGGAGCCTGCCTGGCGGCCTCTTCGGCTGGTGTCAGTTCAGCCAGCTGAGATAAACCGAAGAACACAGTGCCTGCGAGTAACACGATTACCGCAGAAATGGAGATGAGGCGGCCCCGATCTTCCCGTCCACGAATGGTCGCGGCGGCGCCCAGCGTTCCGGTTAGGAGCAGCAAGTAGGCAAGGTGTGGTCCTGACGGTCTGTAGACCTGCTCGTAGGCGTACTGGTTCCAGTCGAGGCTGGTAACCGGCGCCAGCCACGGTGTGTACGGCCCCAGCAGATAACCGGAGTTGGCCCACCACATGGTCACCACGGCGCCGCCAAGTCCGACAGCAGCCAGCGGCAACGCCAACGCCGATCGGAATCCAAACCCGACGGCCAACCCAGCAGCGGCTCCGAGAGCAACGGTGACCGGCCCTGTCAACACCTCCGGCCACACGAGCGAAGTGACCGAAGAATCCAGGGCGCGGAGTGTCAATACCGTTCCCTGCATTAGCAAGCCGACGAGCAGCGGCGACACGAAGGCAAGCCCGACTCCTACTGCCTGGGTTGTCGGAGACACGGGTAAACCCCGAAGCGGATCGTCGTCCTCCACTGTGTGACGCCGGTTCGCCGCAGACCCGATAGCAAAGAACGCTCCCGCAGCGAGAAAGATCATCGGCCAGGCAGAAGCGAAACTGTCACGGTTGAGTACCGGAGCTCGACTCCAATCCACCTGTTGATAGAGCTCGTAGGCTGTGAGCAGTACACCAACGATCAGCGCCGGATGACGCCAAACCCGCTTCGCTTCGAACCCGGCAACTTCGATTATGACCCTGCGCTGAGCAACGTCTCCGGGCACAGATGGTCGAATAGTCCGGGTGGCTGTCACGCTGCGTCGGACTCGAGAGCGGCTGCCCCGACCAGGAGCAGGTAACCGTCCTCGATGGCAGGGTCGATCTGAGTCGAACCAGGCGGGGGTTCGCCTACGCCACGATATGAGCCTTCCGCGGTACGCCAGAAGATATGTGCACCGGTAGGTCGCTCGGCGGTGATCCAGACCTTGCCGGCTGCAACTCCAGAGAGCTCTCTCGGTGTTCCGTCGAATCTGATCCGACCTCCATCCATCACCATCACCCGGTCACAGATCGCCGCAACGTCCTCGGTCTGGTGGGTGGACAAGAGCACTGTCCGTTCCTGGGCGAGATCCGAAATCATTTCCCGGAAGCGGAACCGCTGCTCCGGGTCGAGACCAGCGGTGGGCTCATCGAGCACGAGAAGAGGAGGGGAGCCTATCAGGGACTGAGCGAGAGCTAATCGACGGCGCATTCCCCCCGACAGCTTTCGGATCTTGGTCTTCGACTTGTCCTCCAGACCAGCCTGTTTCAAAACGAATCGCACCTCATCATGGCGGGCCTTCGAGTCGACGTGCTCTTTGAGAATGGCGAGGTAGTCGAGGAAGTCGAAACAAGTAAACGACTGGTAGAAACCAGGCTCCTGCGGCATGTAGCCGAGACGACGGCGGATCTCGGTGCGTTCCGTAGCCCGGTCGGGATCGAACCCAAGCACTTCCAGCTTCCCCTGATCGGGGGCCAAGACCGTCGCCAGGCAACGGAGCAGAGTGGTCTTGCCAGCGCCGTTCGGACCCAACAGACCAGTGATCCCTTCACCCATCTCGAAGCTCGTTCCGTCCAGAGCCCTCACCGACCCATACCTCTTGTGAACATCCATGACCCGAACAGTGCTCATCTGGAGTCTCCTCGCCGGTAGTTGTCATGCCTATGTGCCAGCATCCAGGCTCCCGCCACCAGTGCCAGCAGGTATGAGAGTTGAAAAAAAGGAGTGAAAAGGACCATGGTGGATCTCCCTGCCGCTTCGAGCGAAACACTCACGACCAGAGCAACCCAACCCGTCGTAACCACTGACGCCGCCACCCCCATGGTCAGCCGCGTCCCCAAAGCAAGCGTGATGACGGTCAATGCCAGCGCCGGTAGCAGCCACAAACCAACCCTCAGATCCGATCGAATTCCCATATCCACAAGGAGTGAGAAAGCGGTAGCGATGACCGTCACCGCTGCTGAACGCAACAACAACAACCGGAGAGGATCCACCGGCGACGAAACCGTGATCTCGTACGCCGGGTCGGCGAGCCGTCCGTAGGCGACGGCCACTCCAGCTACAGGCACGACGGGGGCGAGCATCAAGAACAGATCCACACCGTTCTGCTGGACGGCCAGCCTTGATGCAAGACCGGCGAACAACAACGACACGGCTACCGCCAACACCCACGACGGACGCAGCGAGGGCGTCACTGAGATCAACCGAGCCAGATGTTTTGGAACGCCGATGAAACTCAGAGCTCGCTCGACTGCGGTGAGCTTCGGAGCTTCGACGATGTCGGCCACACTGGCCCATGACTGCTCCAGCCACGATCGGTCGACGGTCAGCAATGATCGGCAATCGACGCAGGTGGCCAAATGTGCCTCTACGGACGCCGCCGACACACGACCAATCGTTCCCGTGCTGTAGCAGTTGATTCTCTCTTGTTCGATATGCCAGCTCATGCCAGTTGTTCCCTCATGATCTGCTTTGCTCTCATCAGCCGGGTCTTCACTGTCCCCGTCGGGATCCCCAGTAGCCGCGATGCCTCACGTGCCGTCAATCCGTCGAGCACAGTCGCTTGTACGACCGCCATCAGCTCGGGTGAGAGGTGATCCAAGACACTCCCGAGGTCGCCGTAACCCACCCCAGCCAGAACTGCGTCTTCGGCTGACTCGACAACCGAGAGGCGCTCAAACGTGGGGAGGCGTCGCCTTCTTTGATGGTCGATCAGCCTGCGAATCGCGATCCCCCAAATCCAGGCCCCAACATCACCTTCTCCTCGATATTGATGCGCCGAACGCCACACGGTGACGAAGGTGTCCTGGACGGTTTCATCTACAAGGTTCTGATCGGAGCAACGGCGATAGAGCCGCACGGCCAGCCACCGAGCGTGGAGTTCATGGAGCTGGCGTAGAGCACCAATCTGGCCGTCGGCAACAGCTTCGAGCAATTCCGCGTCTGTCACAAACCTATTGTCGTACCGACTAGGGCAATTGGTTCATGTTGGTTCATGAAATCTTGATCTGTTGCCTGGACGATGGTCCCAGAGCGTTCATCGGAAGGTGTCTTCGGATGGGGTGGCGCAAAAGAAGTCCGAGTTGGTTGGTTCATGCTCGAGGGTTGATCGCAGCGTGAACACCACTTATGGCCACTCGAGACCTCGATCCCTCGATCGCTTCCGCGACGGCGTTTCGCGCGCTTCAGATGCGTCCCACGGTGACTCCAGGGAGTCGGCGGCTCCTCGATCAAGTCCCTCGTAGAGGTGGCCGTAGACGTCCAGGACGGTCCGTACACTGGTATGCCCGAGTCGTGAGGCGATGACAGCGGGGTGGGTTCCCTGCTCGATGAGGAGTGCGACGTGGCTGTGTCTTAGGTCGTGAAACCGCATCGGCTCTCCGACCGTCGTTTTCACAGCCGGCTTCCAGTAGCGGGAGCGGAATGAGCGTCGGAGGGCGCCGCCCCCAGGAGCGGTGAAGACCAGACCGTTGTCGTTTGGTGGCCAAGTATCGAGGTGGGCCGTCAGCACATCGGTCAGCCAGGAGGGCAGTATCAGTTTCCGGCGTGCGGCGCGAGTCTTTGGTTCCCCGATGTGGATGTGTCCGTTCACCTCCGATAGGGTACGTTCGATCCGGATGGTCCGACGGTCGGGCTCGAACTTGTCAGCCTCGAGGCCAGCCAGTTCCCCGAATCGGGCTCCGGAGTAGGCGCCCGTGAGAACCAGGGCTTGGAACCTGGGTTCGATCGCTTCTGCCAGCCGACCGATCTCGGCGGGGGAGAGGAATCTCATTTCGCCCTGGTTGGGCGTGGGCAGGCGAACTCCACGGCAGGGTGATCGAGCGATGAGCCCGGTTTCGACTGCGGTATCGAATGTGCGGCACAAGAGTTGGTATGCCTTCCGGATCGTGGCCGATGCATATCCACTGTTAGCAAGCTCGGAGACCCACTCCTGGACGATCAACGGTTGGATCGCTCCAATGGGCATGGCGCCAAAGGTGGGAAGCACCAGGCTGCGGTAGTAGGACTCGTCCCTTGCCTGGGTGGATGGTCGCCGGTTTATCCGGGCGGCCTCGGCCCGGGGAAGCCATTCGGCGAACTCGATCTTGCCTGACCGCGGGTCGACGTAGTCGCCGATGAGCATCTGGCTTTCGATCAGGGTGAGATGGCGTTCGGCATCGACGCGTCGGGCGAAGTTTCTGGAACGTTGGTGGCCGGTTGGACCTCTCCAACGAGCCTGCCACGAGCCCTTCCCTGACGGGTGTTCGATCCGTCTTATCGATCCCATTCGGGAATAGTGGGCCCCGACCCTGTCGTCCGAGTGTCAGTAACCCTCCAATTCCGCGGTCAGAACAGGTCTCCAGGTCTATGTCCCGAGGTCCGTTCCGTGTTCATGACTGGAGGCGTGGCTGGGCGCCTTTCGCCCAGTGTCGACCGACCTTTCCGAAATGATCAGACGCGAGGATGCCGCTTTCCCCTCTCGGCTGCCGTCTATTTGGAAAGACTTTCGATTCTCACCTTTTAAACCAAACCTGAGACAGCGCACGGGCTTCGGGTCGATTAGCGAGGTCTCGATTATCCTCGAAGAACTCAGCGTTGTATTCGCTCACGTAGAGATGCCTCGTCAAGGACACGCTCGTCGATCCAACGGTCAACGTCGCTCAGCCGATACCGAACGTAACGACCGACCTTGAGCCCAGGAGGACCCCGACGGTGGTACCTCCAGGCGTAGATCGTCGCTACTGGCACATCCAGATAGACAGCGAGATCTTGCACCGACAGCAGCGGGTCCATTTGGCTCACGTTCGGAATTGTGAAAAACGACCCTGTCAGCCGCGTTCCAAACCGTTGCCATTTCGACCTCTTGGAACGCCCTTGGGAACGGCCGCCCCGACACGAATTTCCTTGGTTCCGAGATCGAGATGACCGCCAGATAGCACGGTAAGCGACAGGTCTACTGACACTCAGAAAACAGGGTTCGGTGTTAGATGCCGGTCCCCGATCGACTTTCTGGGACGTCGCGGAAGCCCTTCCAAGAGAGCCACATGAGGGCCTTCGGCCCCATAGGAGATCTACCAGTGGGCCAGTTCGGTGCCTCCCAGCGGCAGGGGACTCGAAATTTCACTGGTCGAGATTGTCCTGATGATCGGGTTCCGGCGCTGCTCACGAAGCTGGGACGCCCCCTGCCAGATAAGGCCGGCAAAGGAAGAAGGCCCCGGCGGAAGCCCGGAACACGGACAGGGTCCATTCCGCCTATCTAAAGGCCGGGACAGCCGAAGCCTCATTTCTCGAGCCCAATCAGGTCCCGAACCGGAACACCCAGAATCGGATCGGGCCGAAACTGACATCGAATTGAAAGGGTCCCAATGCACGATACCCCTGAATCCCCTAAGCAAAGGGAACAAGATGCCCAGTCAAACAGATCGTTACCGCACAACCCCCGAATACGAGGTCGGCTGCCTCGCGCGGATCGCGTGCACAACCCTGTCAATTACACACGCATCTGCAACAAGTTGCGACGGTCTACTGGTTAACCGGAGAGGATGAGTAGTGGCTTTGGATCGTGGCACCCTGGCGAGGATCGACCGCCGGGTGTTGGTCGAGTTGGATCACTCCGATGGCGTGCAAGTGGTGAAGGTGCCAATGTCGGACGCGGTCTGGTCGACCTGGCGCCGCTACTGCGATGCATTAGGTCTGACGATGGGGCAGGCGGTAGCCGCTCTCATCAGCCACGAGCTTGCCACCATCGTTGACGAAGCGCTCGAAGATGTGTTCGACCTTCAACGGGCGTCGCAAGAACGGGCAGATCGACTCAACGCCCGGGAGCGCGGGTTGGAGGATCGGGCCGAGCAGCTACGAAGAGTCGAAGGACTGCTGAGGGAGCGAGAAGCGCGGCTGATGCGGAAGTCCGCCGAGACTGCGGGTGCCCGCGTAGTGACCAGGGTTGGTAGGAACGAGCTTTGCCCGTGCGGTTCGGGCCTCAAGTACAAGCGGTGCCATGGCCCACAGGCATCCGCCGATACGTAGGGTTCAATTCGCAGCTCATAGCTGTGTGGGGTACGCCGTCTAAGGAGCGGTGATTCTGTCGTGGCCGTCCGGTACTTTGGTGAGGTATGCGGGAAATCAGCGATGAACGCCTGTCCGAGGTTCTCAGAACAGCGTGTGATGATGCGGCTCGTCATGAGCCTTCGGGACTCCACTACGTGTCGTCAGCCCTCAAGACGGTGTCGAGCAAGGAGCGTGACGACCCGATCGAGGCTCTGATCGTCGGGTTGGATTTCCATTTTCGTTCATACCCCGAAGAACGCGATGAGCGTGGGCCGTTTGGCCCGATGATGGAATTCGGGGACATCGTGTATCCAATGCCCCTTGCTGAGCTCCCCGTTGATGTTTTCGAGGTCTGGGCTCAGGCCGTGCCGTTGAGTCCGCTGGGAAGCGTGGGGGCCCGGTACGCCGATCTCCTCTGGGAGGGCCGATCTGGCGACGAGGCGCATCGATGGGCCCGAACGGCCATCGAACGATATGTCCAGGGACTAGATGAACGATTCGATCACCCGCACGTCCTAATGGAGATGGCCCGTCGAGCTCATGAGCTCGCTCGAACACTCAACGATCCCGGTCTCGTGGATCTGACGGTGGCGAAGATGACGGAGCTAATCCGTTGGTCGCTGGAGGAAGGAAGCACCCCCGGAGTGGCACTACCTCTCCTTGAGGTACTCGCTGATCAACGTGAACCAGTCGCCGAACTAGGGGAGCTCGTTGACGGAGCGATTGAGACCTACGGCAACGACCCTTGGCACCTGGAATCTGCTCTCGAAATCAAGTCGAAGCTGGTGGGTAGCGACGAAGAGAAACGGTCGCTGAAGGAACGGCAGGTCGTTGCTTTCCGAGATCTTGCCCGCAGAACTGAGGGAATCGCCCGCTACGCACACCTCCAGCGCGCCCTTGAGATGGCGAACGTCAGGGGTTTCGCGGATCTCGCTAACGACCTGCGAGCCGAGATTGAGGGAATCAGCGAGGAAGACCTCGGTCTGAAGGAGATATCCACAGAAATCTCCATACCCAGCGAAGAGATCGACAAGCTCATCTCACAGATTGTCGGCGACGACGATCTCCCATCGGCCTTGGCCCGATTCGGTGTCAGCCTTCCCCTCGGTGAGAAACAGAAAAGTCTCGACTTCGTCGAGGAGATGTTCCGGGAGCACCCGTTGCAGGGGGTCATCCCTCGAATGACGCTCGGCGCGGAGAATGCGATGATCCGAAAGGCCGAAGGCGAGGAAGAGCAGCGAGAAGCCGCTATGACCGACTACGAAACTCGCCTTCTCAGTTTTCACGGCTTCCTGTGCGTGGAAACACTGACGGCGATCAAAGGTCGCTACGGATCGATTGACTCATGGCTCGATGCGCCGATGATCGAACCGGCTGTCGTCGAGACGTTCCTCTCCGCTCTGGCGCAATATGAGCGGGGAGAGTTCGACGCGGCCGCATCGATGCTCGCTCCGCGACTTGAGCGCGCGATCCGATCGATAGCAAGGCAACTCGGGTTCCCCGTAACCGGGAGACAACACCGCGATGGAAGGCTCAGCGAGGTCAAGTCCCTCTGGCCCCTGCTGGACAACCTGAAAGTTGCGCTGCCTGGCGCAACCCATCGCTACCTGAAGCTCCTGCTAGTAGATCAGGCGAGCTTGAACCTTCGGAACCGTATAAGCCACGGTCTCGTCGACGAGGCCGGACAAACTGATGCAGCGCTCCTTATCCATGCGGCCTGTCACTTATCAGTGCTCCAGCCGACGCCATTGCCTGACGAGGATGGATAGCCCTCGCCATAGAGAAAGATCAGAAACCCAAAAAACACCACTAGAGGGCATATATGGTGTTTTTGGTGTTCATGCGCTAGAGTTTTCATATGAGAAGGCACATCGCCGAGGCAGAGATCCAAGAGGCCACCGATGACGAGCTCCTGACGACGGGTGAGGCGGCACGAATCCTCAACTCTTCCCGTCAACATGTGGTAGATCTCTGCAATCGAGGAGATCTACCTTTCACAACTATCGGTACCCACCGTCGAATACGACGGAGCGATGTCGAGGCTCTAGCGGAGCGGACGGTCCGGCTGACGCGAGACCAACGGCGTAGCCTGTGGTTGACCTATGCGATCGCCGGCCGTCTAGTTGCTGCTCCGGAACCTTCCCTCGAAACGGCGGCGAGCAATCTCGAGCAGATGCGGGAGTCGGCGCGCGGCCAAGCCCAGTCTTGGCTCGATGAGTGGGAACGTCTGCTCGCCGGACCAGTTCCGGTTCTACTCGGCGCGATGACCAGTAGATCTCAATACGGACGGGAGCTGAGACAAAACTCGCCCTTTGCCGGGGTCCTTAGCGAGACAGAACGTGCTCAGGTGTTGGCGGCCTGGCACAGATATGAAGACAGCAGTGACGTGTGAGGCGCTCCGACCTCGCCCACATACTTCGAGCTGCCACTGAAATCAGTGACGATGGCGAGATTCTCGTTATCGGGAGCCAGGCAATCCTGGCCGCATACTCGGAGAGCGACCTGCCAGCCGAGGCAACCGTCTCCGTCGAGGCGGACATAGCCTTCTTCGATGATGGCAACGACGAGAAGGCTGACCAGGTTGATGGTGCCATTGGCGAGGCGTCCATGTTTCACTCAGAGTTCGGCTACTACGGGCAGGGCGTGGGACTCTCGACAGCGAAGCTCCCGAGCGGCTGGGAGGATCGACTTGTACCCTTCAACTGGGGGGATACCGGCGGTGCTAAGGCCGTCTGTCTGGAGCCTCACGATCTCGTACTCGCAAAGCTGGTGGCCGGGCGAGAGAAGGATTACGCGTTCGCCGGCGCTCTGATCGACCGTGGACTCGTAGACGCCAAGACCCTGCTTGAGCGCGCAGAAGATCTTCCCGTGATCGG
>JBBDMR010000091.1:0-3546 GCA_040878225.1 Acidimicrobiia bacterium | reverse complement strand
GGCGAGATTCCCGACGGGATCGATGTTCGGAACGCCGTCCAGATCGACGGGGCGAGGACGATGCCGTAAGAGATCCCGAGGACCACCCCCAGCGTCTCCCAGCTCCCGAGTAGGGCTGTGGCGGTGAGCAGTGCCGCCGCAGCCGCACCCCTCAAATACGAGGTCGATAGGTCGCGTCCGGTCCGGCCCACAGCCCACATCGTCACCGCATATGCGAGAAAGGTGAAGAAGGGGGCGAAGATGGACGCCCACAGCTCCTGGGCGATCAGATAGACGAACCACCCGACGTTGATCACGAATCCGAGGGCGGGCCACGTGGTCGAAACACCATGGGAATCGCGGGTCGTTACCAGTTTGACGATCTGGGGGAGAAGGAAACTGACAGTCGAGATCGTGGCCAGGACGATGGCGATGTTGGCGAGAGTCTGGTTCACGCTATATGAGAACACCGGCCGGGCTCAGACGGTTGCACCGGGACCGGGAGAATCTCAGTCACGTTCGGTGAGTCCTGCAGCGGCAGAGAGGACCAGGTGGGCCATCGCGTCGAGGGTGATGCCGGTCGGGTCCGCGCTGGCATCGACTTCGACGAAGTCCATCGCCGAAACCAGAGGATGGGCGGCACAGCGACGAACTCCATCGGCAAGCTCCCTCACAATTAGTCCTCCGGGCCGCGCCCCGGGACAGCCGGGGGCAAAGGCAACATCGAGGACGTCGACGTCGACGTCGACATAGATCACCTTGCAGTAGGTGGCGAGCCGCTCCAAGGCGGTCGCGATGACCCTCTCCATGCCCTCCTCCCGTACCTGTTCCACCGTAACGACAGAGATCCCGAGGTCATCGCACCACTGCCGGTAGATGGCTGAGTTGGCGAAGGAGTGGATGCCCACCTGGGTGACGTTGACCCCCGGCAACCCGTCTTCTTCGATCAGCCCCCGGATCGGGGTCCCGTTCGCCGGGCCGAGCTCGAGGGTGCGCACGTCGTGGTGGGCGTCGAAAGTGATGACGCCGACCCGCTCGATCTCATCGTGCTGCGCCCTGACCAAGGGGCGAGTGATGGCGTTGTCACCACCGAGGAAGAGGGTCAACGGTGCCGGGTCGAGGCTCAATGCCCTCTTCTCCACTGCCTCCGGCATCTCGTGCATGTCCAGCTCGCTGACAGGCCAGTTGCCTTCGTCGAAGACGCCGACTTCACCGAAGTCGATGCCCCACTCGCCGTGGAAGGTGGAGAACCGGCTGAACCGGTCGCGCACCGCAAGCGGAGTGAGGTCGGCCCGGCTGGGGGAGAGAGATGCCGACGACGAAGGGACGCCGACCACCCGGATGTCGGGGTTGTCGGCTTCCCGATTGAGCCAGGCATCAGCCCGCGGCCAGTAGGGGTCGTTGATCGCCATGTCAGTCGGTGTCCAGCATCGGGATGTCGACACCACGCTCGCGTGCCACGCGTTTCGCTATCTCGTACCCGGCGTCGGCATGGCGCATGACCCCCGTGCCGGGGTCGTTGGTCAGCACCCTCTCGACGCGGAACGCACCCTGTTCGGTCCCGTCAGCGACGACCTGGGCCCCGGAGTGGATCGAGTTGCCGATCCCGACCCCGCCCCCGTGATGGACCGCCACCCAGGCGGCGCCCGAGGAGACATTGAGCATGGCGTTGAGGATCGGCCAGTCGGCGACTGCGTCGGAGCCGTCCATCATCGACTCCGTCTCCCGGTAGGGCGATGCGACCGAGCCGGAGTCGAGATGGTCGCGCCCGATGACGATGGGCGCGCTCACCTCGCCTGATGCGACCAGCTCGTTGAACCGGAGGCCGGCTAGATGCCGCTCCCCGTAGGAGAGCCAACAGATCCGCGCGGGCAGACCCTGGTAGTGGACTTTCTCTGCTGCCATCCGGATCCAGCGGTGCAGCGGCTCGTTGTCCGGGAACAGGTCGAGCAGGGCACGGTCGGTTGCGGCGATGTCAGCGGGGTCGCCACTGAGGGCTACCCATCGGAAGGGGCCTGACCCTTCGGAGAACAGGTCGCGGATGTAGGCAGGTACGAATCCGGGGTAGGCGAATGCGTTGGCGAATCCGGCCGTCTGTGCCTCGCCCCGCAGGTTGTTGCCGTAGTCGAACACCTCCGACCCTGCGTCCTGGAAGCCGACCATCGCCTCGCACTGGGTGGCCATCGACTCCCGGGATGCCTTGATGTAGGTGTCGGGGTCGTCCTTGCGAAGTTCGGTCGCCTCGTCGAGGGTGTAGCCCTGAGGCACATACCCGTACAGCGGGTCGTGGGCCGAGGTCTGGTCGGTGACGATGTCGGCATCGAGGCCCATCTCGAGGAGTTGGGGGAAGAGATCGGCTGCGTTGCCGAGCAACCCGATGGAGACCGCTTCCTTGTCGAACTTCGCTTCGAGCGCTCGCCTGACCGCCACTTCGACGTCGTCATAGCTCTCGTCGAGATAGCCCGTCTCCAGGCGTCGCTCGATACGGTGCGGGTCGACCTCGACACAGAGTGCAACCCCGCCGTTCATGGTGATGGCAAGAGGCTGAGCGCCACCCATTCCTCCGAGGCCGCCGGTGAGAGTGAGGGTGCCGGCAAGGGTGCCGCCGAACTTCTTTTCGGCAATGGCGGCGAAGGTCTGATAGGTCCCCTGGAGGATCCCCTGGGTGCCGATGTAGATCCACGAGCCGGCGGTCATCTGCCCGTACATCATGAGGCCTTTGGCTTCGAGTTCCCAGAAGTGTTCGAGCGTCGCCCACTTTGGCACGAGCAGGCTGTTGGCGATGAGCACCCGCGGCGCCAGGTCGTGAGTGCGGAACACGCCGACCGGCTTGCCCGACTGGACCAACAGCGTCTCGTCGTTTTCCAGCCGCTGCAGGGTGGCGACGATGGAGTGGAGCGATTCGAGGTTCCTCGCCGCCTTCCCCCGCCCCCCGTAGACGATCAGGTTCTCCGGATCTTCGGCCACGTCAGGGTCGAGGTTGTTGAGCAAACAGCGAAGCACACCCTCCTGGAGCCAGCCTTTGGTGTTCAGCTCGCGACCGTGGGGGGCGTGGAGGGGAAACGTCAGGTCGAGCATCAGGAGGGAAAGCCTAGATGCCGGAGGTCCATCTGGCACCGTGCACAGTGCAAGAGGCTGCGGAAACCGAACCGTTGTGCACAGTGCAAACTGACTACGGATCGAACCGTGGCACAGTGCAAGAGGCTGCTGAAACCGAACCGTTGTGCACAGTGCAAACTGACTACGGATATCGAACCGTGGCACAGTGCAAGAGGGTGCGGAAACCGAACCGTTGTGCACAGTGCAAACGGAGTACGACGCGGTGGAATTACTTGCGGAGGAGGCCGTCGAGGCGTTTGTTGGCGATGGCGCTGCCGATGAGACCCATGACGAGGAGGAAAGCGATGTGGCCGAGCATGCTCCAGTCGATGACGCCGAGGCTGAGCCCCCGGAGCAGCTCGGTGCCGTGATAGAGAGGTGAGATCCGGGCGATCTGTTGCATGACCGGTGGGTAGACGTCGAGCGGGTAGAAGGTCGCCGAGAAGAGGAACAGGGGCATGGTCACCA
>JBBDMR010000090.1:0-3563 GCA_040878225.1 Acidimicrobiia bacterium | reverse complement strand
GAGAGTCTCAGCCCCCCTTACCTCCCGGCCCTTCCGGGCCGGCAGGGACTTTTCCCCCGTTCGGCTTCGCCTCCGGGGGAACAGCCGCTCCCTTCGGTCGCTGGGGGGAACAGCCGCTCCCTTCGGTCGCTGGGCCTCCGGGGGAACAGCTTCGCGAACCTTCCTCCCGCAAGCGGGAGGACAGCCGAGGGGGAACAACTCCCTGCGGTCGCTTGCTGGAGTAGCTGATCTCTCAGGTTCTTGTTAACACCCAGGTTGCTTGAGCCGATAGTCTTGTTGTGATGGTTGAGTTGCCCCGCCTCCCCGATCTGGTGGCGTACGTGCTGCCCCTCTTGGGTCTGGTCGCGGTCTTTGTTGCGCTCCGCATCACGGCAGCGGGCCGCGCCCGGGAGAAAGAGGTCCTCCGGCTCTCCGAGGAGGCGCACACCATCAAGAACGATTTCGTGGCAATGGTCAGCCATGAGTTGCGGACACCGCTCACCTCTATCGCAGGATTTGCCGACACCCTCGTGCACAGTTGGAAAGAGCTTCCCGAATCCGAAGTCGACGAGTTCCTCGGAATCATCAACGTGCAATCTGTGTACCTGAGCGACCTCGTCGAGGATGTGCTGGTGATCCCCAGGCTCGACGCCAACCGGATGCGCTTCTACCCCGAGCTTTTTGACCTGGGCGAGCTGATCGAAGACGTGTCCGCCATGGTCTTCCCGACGGGCAGCGGGAAGGTGGCCGAGGTCAACCTCCCCGAAGGGGTGCGGGTGAAGGCCGACCGGAGACGGGTCCAACAGACACTCAGGAACCTGCTCGAGAACGCACGGAAGTACGGTGGCGACCAGATCATGGTCGAGGGCTTCGTCATGGGCGACCAGTACATGGTGATCATTGCCGACAACGGCCCCGGCGTCCCCGATGAGGAGCGGCAGAGGGTCTTCGAGAACTTCGAGCAGGTCTCCAAAGGTGACGCAAGGGAGAGCACCGGCATCGGGCTCGGCCTCCCGATTGCCCGGCGCCTGGCCCGGGCAATGGGCGGTGACGTCTGGTACGAACGCCGGTTCCCGACCGGTGCCCGCTTCTGCTACTCGTTGCCACTGAAGCGGCGCGCCATCGAGGGTGACGGCCGGCCAGGTGAGCCCGAGTTGGCTGCCGAGGCCGAAGTCGACGTCGATCTCGCCGCCCACAAACTCTGATCACACGTTTGTGATTCAGTCGGTGGAGGTCGGTACAGTTAGCCTGGATGCAGGTTGAGTGGTTCCCGGATGATGTTCCAGCGGACTCGCCCCTTTTCGCAGATCTGAACCCCACGCAACGCGAAGCCGTTGCTGCCACCGAGGGGCCGGTCCTTGTGGTTGCGGGTGCGGGCTCGGGTAAGACCCGCGTCCTCACTTATCGCATCGCCCACCTGGTCAGAGACCACAATGTCGCACCCGCGGCGATTCTCGCGATCACTTTCACCAACAAGGCCGCAGACGAGATGCGGGAGCGGGTGGCACGCCTCGTCGGCGGTGCGGTGCACTCGATGTGGGTATCGACGTTTCACTCGGCATGTGTCCGGATCCTCCGCCGCGAGGCATCGCGACTCGGCTACAAGTCCGGGTTCTCGATCTACGACGAAGCCGATTCGCTGCGGCTCATCAAGATCGTCTCCAAAGATCTCGATCTCGACCCGAAGCGGTTCCCACCGAAACAGATCAAGGCCGCAATCTCCAAGGCAAAGAACGAACTGGTCGACTTCGAGTCGTTCTCCGACCAGGGCGAGGGCTTCTACCACGAGCAGGTCGCCGACATCTACCGGTCCTATCAGCAGCGGCTTCTTGCCGCATCTGCCATGGACTTCGATGACCTTCTGATGATCACAGTCGAGCTGTTCGGCGCCTTCCCCGATGTCCTCGAGCACTACCAGGACCGGTTCCGGTATGTGCTGGTGGACGAGTACCAGGACACCAACCGCGCCCAGTACATGTTGGTCAAGCAACTCACGGCGAAACACCGCAACATCTGTGTAGTCGGTGACTCCGACCAGTCGATATACAAGTTCCGCGGTGCCGACATCCGCAATATCCGAGATTTCGAGAAGGATTACCCCGATGCGCGGGTGGTGATCCTGGACCAGAACTACCGGTCGACGGAGAACATCCTGCAAGCAGCGAACTCGGTGATCGCCCACAACACCAAACGGACCCCGAAGAACCTCTGGTCCGACCGGGGAATGGGCGAATTGATCATCCGCTACGAAGCGGAAGACGAGCACGACGAAGCGGGATTCGTGGTCGACGAGATCGAGCGCCTCCAGGCCACCGGGTTCAACCTCGCTGACATGGCCGTCTTCTACCGGACCAACGCGATGTCCCGGGTCATCGAAGACGTCTTCGTGAGGCGGACGATTCCCTACTCAGTCGTCGGGTCGGTCAAGTTCTACGAGCGCAAGGAGATCAAAGACGCAGTCGCCTATCTGCGGGCACTGGTCAATCCTGATGACGAGGTGTCACTGAAACGGATAATCAACGAACCGAGGCGGGGAATCGGGGCGACCTCCATCGCCCACCTCGACCGCTTCAGCCAGGCGAACCGGATCACCTTCGCTGAGGCAATCGAGCGGGTCAATGAGATCCCACAGCTCAATGCCAGGGCCGCATCAGCTGTCGCCGAGTTCGGCGCGCTGCTCCGGCTGATGCGCGAGCGCGCCGCCGGCGAGGGGGTGGAGGCGGCGGTGCAGTCGGTGCTCGAGGACACCGGGATGGTGGCCGGCCTCGACGCCGAGAAGACAATCGAGGCGATGGGGCGGGTGGAGAACCTCCGGGAACTGGTCGGGGTGGCGGCCGAGTTCGAGCAGTCGAATGAAGGTGCTGTCATCGGTGATGAAGACTTCGACGCTCTCGACAACCTGCGTCGGCTCGAGATCTTCCTCGAATCGACGGCGCTGGTCGCCGACATCGACGAGTGGGAGGAGGGGGCCGGGGCGGTGACACTGATGACGCTGCACACTGCCAAGGGCCTCGAATTCCCGGTCGTGTTCATCGTTGGGCTCGAAGACGGTGTCTTTCCCCATATGAGATCACTCGGCGACCCTGGCGAACTCGAGGAGGAGCGGCGTCTCGCATATGTCGGGATCACCCGAGCCCAGGATCACCTCTTCCTCACCTCGGCGTGGAACCGGATGTTGTTCGGCGGGTCCAACTACAACCCCCCCTCCCGGTTCCTCAAGGAGGTTCCCGAGGGTCTCCTGCAGAAAGCCGGAAAGCGCCAGCGGCGGTCGCCGGCGGACCGCAGCGCCTCTTCAGGCCCTCGGGTACAGGTCGATCCGGGGTCGGTGACGGCCGGAGACCGGGTCAGACACGACAAATGGGGGCTGGGCACGGTCCGCGAGATCGTCGGCGTGGGCGACCGCGCCGAAGCCGAGGTCATGTTCGACACCCAGGGGAAAAAGCGGCTGCTGCTCGCCTGGGCCCCTCTGGAGAAGGCTTAGAGGGTCTTGTGGTCTGTCGCCCACAAGCAACTCTCCCTCCGCTTGCAACTCTCCCTCCGTTTACGGAGGGAGTACCGGCGACGCAGGAGCCGGGGAGGGTGGG
>JBBDMR010000089.1:0-20008 GCA_040878225.1 Acidimicrobiia bacterium | reverse complement strand
GACCGCACCAAACTCTTCCTAAGCCAGATCCTGTAATTGTCCTCCCGCTTGCGGGGGGAAGGTTCCTGCGCCCGCCGTTAGGCGGGTGGAGGTAGGAGGGAGAGGTCCCCATGGGCTGGGAGAGTGGTCGCGTGCAGACTCCGTTGGTGGGTACGGTCCACCCTCCCCGGCTCCTTCGTCGCCGGTACTCCCTCCGTAAACGGAGGGAGAGTTGCAAGCGGAGGGAGAGTCGAGTCCGGGGATTGACTGGGGTGGGGTCTAATCTTTGCCTTTATGTCCCGCTTCTCCAGGATCTCTGTGATTGTCTTCTTCGGTGCCCTGCTTGGCTTCGGGGCATTTCGGGTTGCAGGGCTGGACGCCACGACCGATACCACCACGACCACTGCGCCACTCGCCGTAGAAGCCACCACCACATCGACATCGAGCACGACGTCGACCTCGACCACCAGCAGCACGACTACCACCACGACGCCTCTAAAAGGCTCGGTCTTGATCCACGGAACCGGGGATGTCGCGGTCGACCCGGGCTACATCCCGACCCTGGCCCGCGAGGGCTACGACCACGCCTGGTCCGGGCTCGACGGCCTCTTCCTCGCCGACGACCTGACAGTGATCAACCTCGAGTGCGTCCCCAGCGACCTCGGCGCGCCTTTGGACAAAGCATTCCTCTTCCGCTGTCCGACCGAGGTTCTCCCGTCGGTCAAGGACGCCGGCGTCGACGTCGCCAACCTCGCCAACAACCACTCCCAGGACTTCGGCACCGAGGCGATGCTCGACGGCCGCCAACAACTGCTCGACGTCGGGATCATCCCTGTCGGGGTCGGCAACGACGCCTTCGAAGCGGCAGCGCCCGCCCTCTATGAGGTCAACGGGTGGACGGTTGCGGTAATTGGCTTCGGGGGTGTGGCACCTTCGGCGTCCTGGTATGCCACCGTCGACTCTCCCGGCATGAGGAGCGGGGACGACATCCCGTCGATGGTCCGCGCCGTCGAAGCGGCGTCCGAACTCACCGAAATCGTCGTGGTCAGTGTTCATTGGGGTTTCGAACTGGACACCGAGCCCCGTGCCGAAGACATCGAGGCGGCACATGCGATGATCGACGCTGGCGCCGACATCATTTTCGGCCACCATCAGCACCGGCTTCAGCCGATGGAGTACATCGAGGGCAAGCCCGTCTTCTGGGGCCTCGGGAACTTCGTCTGGCCGCACAACTCGGTGGCCAGCGCCACTACGGCGGTGGCCCGCGTGGTGGTCAATCCTGACGGTTCCATAGAGGCATGCCTCATCGATGCCTACATCAGGACCCACGGGCGCCCTGAGATCACCGGCGAAGCCGAGTGCGGCCCACCGGTGTGAGATGACCCATCGCCCCCAGCCCGAGAGGGAGGGTCGCGCCCCAACCGGTTTGTTGCTCGTGGTGCTCCTCATCGGAGCCGGCGTCTCGATCTATTTTCTCGACCGTCAATCGGACGCCGAGCCGCCCCTGACCGCCGACACGACGACTTCCTCGTTAGCGACAGCTGCCCCGACCACGGCTTCGACCACCACCACGTCGATGCCATCGACCACGACCACAACGCTCCCGGAACGCCAACCGGGCACTGTTCCCGGCTTCACCGTGGGACAGCCCTGGGGTGAAACGCTCGGCTTGACCATGTTCCGGGGAAATCCGACCCGCACCTTCTTCGGTAGCGGTGATGTGAGTGCTGAGCCCTCGGTGCAATGGACCTACCCCGATTCGGCGATGTGCGGTTCTTCTTCGGTGGGTGGGGAGACGACGGTGTGGTGTGGGACCGGGTGGACCGGCCAGCCGGTGGTCTGGGAGCGTCCCGATGGGGTAACCGAGCTGATCTTCGGCGCATATGACCATGACGTGCACTTTGTCAACGCCGACACCGGTGAGGAGACCCGACCGTCGTTTTCCACCAGCGACATCATCAAAGGCTCGGTGACACTCGACCCGGACGGCTATCCGCTGCTCTATTTCGGATCGCGCGACAACAAGCTGCGCATCGTCGCCCTCGACCGTGAAGTCCCGACCCTGCTCTGGTCGATGGACGCCACCGAAGTGAACGGGATCTGGAACAACGACTGGGACTCCAACCCGGTGATCGTCGACGACATCATGTACGAAGGGGGAGAGAACGGTTGGTTCTTCGGGGTGGCCCTCAACCGGGGGTACGACGCCGACGGCATGGTCACTATCGAACCCGACGTTTTGCTCGCCATGCCCGGTTACAACGACGAACTCCTGTCCAATTCGGGTCGCAACGTGAGCATCGAAAGCTCCGTTGCCGTTTACGACCAGAGGGTCTACTTCACGAATTCAGGCGGCAGAGTTGTCGGCGTGGACGTCAGCCGGATTCGGGAGGGGGAGGCGCCGATCGTGTTCGACTATTACACCGGGGGCGACATCGACGCCACCCCGGCGATCGACTCCGAAGGGATGCTCTATGTGTCCATCGAGCACGAGCCATCGCAGATGGGCAGCTTCGAGCGGAATCGGAATCTCGAGGTGGGCCAGCTGGTCAAGCTCGATCCGTACACCGACGGCGACCCGAGGATCTGGGGAGTCGACCTGACCGTATCCGGAAATTCCGACTCGGGATCGTGGGCCTCGCCGGCCCTTTACGGCGGGGTGGTTTACCTCACCACACATCAGGGCAATCTGATAGCTGTCGACGGCGAAACCGGAGAGGTCGTCTGGAGTGCTGAAGTGGGTTTCCACTCCTGGTCCTCTCCGGTCGTCGTCAACGAAGTGCTCCTCGCGGCAACCTGCCTCGGGGACATCAAGGCATATTCGCTGGCCGACCCGCGTTCGCCGGCTTCGCTGTGGACAGTGAACCTGGCCGGATCATGCCTCGAATCGACTCCTGCGGTCTGGGACGGGTGGATCTATCTCGGCTCCCGTGACGGTTACATGCGGGGATTGTCTGCCGGGCCGTCCAACTGATCCCAGAGGTTCTGTTCGGCGAGGTCGACGACAGTCCAGGCCATTGCAACCGCCCCGTCATGAATCGCCTTCACTCCCGCAGGCTGGATCGTGGCTGCGGCGAACTCCGGCTGGTGGTTGACCGCGTCGCCGGGGTCGATGCCGAGCATCGGGTGGATAGTCGGCAACACCAGGGAGACATTGCCCATGTCGGTGGATCCGGTCTGCGACGCCGGAAGGTCGGCGCCTCTCAGCATCGGCCGGCCCAGGGCCGCGCTGTTCGCCGCATACAGGTCGACCATCAGCGGGTTGTTGACCATCTCGGTGTAGGTGTGGCCCATCGGTTCGATCTCGAGCCGGCAGCCGGTTGCAGTCGCGGCGCCTTCGAAACAGGCGCGCACCTTCTCGCTGACTACCGCAAGGCGTTCCATCGTCTGCGCCCTGACATACCACGAGCTCTTCGTGTAGTGGGGGATGATGTTGGCTGCGTCCCCACCCGAGACGATGATCCCGTGGATCTTGTCGGTGGGCAGTATCGACTGACGGAGGGTCGAGATGTTGACATAGGACTGGACCACGGCATCGAGGGCGTTGATTCCCTTATCGGGGTAGGCCGATGCATGCGCCGACTTGCCGTGGAACTCGACATCCAGGTGGGCGACGGCGATGACATTGGGGTCGACAACGTCCTGCGGCGAGGGGTGGACCATCATCGCCGCTGCAGCACCGCTGAATGCACCGGCATTGATCAGATCGACTTTCCCGCCGAAGTTCTCCTCGGCGGGAGTGCCGAGGACGGTGACCCTGATCCCCAGTTCATCGGCGATCGGGGCGAGGGCGGCACCGGCTCCGAGGGCGGCAGTGGCGATGATGTTGTGGCCGCAGGCGTGGCCGACGCCAGGGAGGGCGTCCATCTCTGCGCAGATGATCACCTCAGGGCCGTCGGAACCGGTCCGGGCGACAAAGGCGGTGTCGAGCCCGTAGGCAGCACGCTCCACATCGAATCCGTTCTCCTCGAGGTAATCGGCGAGAAGGGCAGCGGTGACATGTTCCTCGAAAGCGACCTCGGGGTTCTCGTACATCTGGTTGGAGATGACCTGTAAGCGCTCCATCTGCGCTGCGACCGACTCACTCACTGCTTGTTTGACGCTCATTAGTCCTCGGTTTCGGGTGCTGTGCCATATCATCGCCGCTGAATGACAAAGCGTCTAACCGTGATGGTCTTCCTGCTCGCTGCCTGCTCGTCTCCAGCTTCTGTGACCTCGACCTCTCCCGACCCATCCTCGACGGTTCAGGAGACCACAACAACAACACCGTCTACCTCGAGCACAGAGCCCGCAGTGCAATGCCCTGCCGCTCCTTTCGAGATCAGCTCATTACCGTCGGGGGTCGGCCAGGGCCTGCTCGACCCCGACACCATCGAACCCGACCCGTGGACCTCGGTCGGCGGGACCCAAACGACCTTCTGGGGCCGTCCCGACGGCACCGTGGCGATCGCCTTGGTCCGGGGGACGCTTCCCGCGGTCGACTGGCCGGGGGACAAGGGGGAGGTGTCGGTAGACGGGACACCAGCAGTCGTGGGGCCCCATCCGGATGGGACCTGGGTGATGGGCTGGTACGAAGAGCCGCGAGCCCGCTGCGACCTGTACACAATGGTCTTCTACCCACCGGTCACGCCGCCCGAAGTGGAGTCCACAATCGAATCGATGGTTCGTATCCCGGGTTGACGACGCGACAAGCCCCGTTTGCACTGTGCACATCGATGCGGAAACCGAACTCTGGTGCACTGTGCAACATCACCACCGTTTGCACTGTGCACAACGATGCGGAAACCGAACTCTGGTGCACTGTGCAGATGAAGGGACCAACGAGAAGACCCGCCCTGGGATGGGCGGGTCTTCCTTTACTCGCTGTGGGTCTTGTCAGACCGCGTCGTGGGAGGCTTCCTTGAACAGTTCGCCGATGGCGGCGACGCTGCCGAGGACACCCGATGTGTCCAGCGGGAGGAAGATCTTGGTCGCCTGGCCGTCGGCAATTCCCTGCAGAGCTTCCAGATAGCGGATGGCAATCAGGTCTGGTGTCGGGTTTCCGTTGTGGATTGCAAGGAAGACACGCTCGATAGCCTGGCCTTCACCTTCAGCCACTGTCAGCTTCTGGTACTTCTCGGCGTCAGCGACCTTCATGATCGCCTCGGCCTGACCGGTTGCCTCGAGCACCTGGGACTCCTTGACGCCCTCGGCTTTGAGAATGGCCGCCCGCTTGAGACCCTCGGCTTCGGTGACGGCGGCACGACGATCACGCTCGGCCTTCATCTGGCGGTGCATGGCGTCGGTGACGTCGACCGGCGGCTCGATCCGCTGGATCTCGACACGCACGACCCTCACACCCCACTTGTCGGTGGCGTCGTCGAGGATCTGGCGCAGCTTGCTGTTGATCAGCTCACGAGATGTCAGCGCCGAGTCGAGGTCGAGATCACCAATGACGTTTCTCAAGTTGGTCTGGGCCAGCTTGGTGATGGCGAGGATGAAGTTCCCGACGTTGTACTGCAGCTTGACCGGGTCCGTCGCCTCGTAGTAGATGACCGCGTCGACGGTGACAACCACGTTGTCCTTGGTGATGACTTCCTGGGGTGGAACGTCGATGACCTGCTCACGCATGTCCACCTTGGTCAGCCGCTTGACGAAGGGCATGACCCATCGCAGGCCGGAGTCGACGGTCCTTTGGTATTTGCCGAGGAACTCGATCAGGCCTTTCTCGAATGGTCGCACCACCCGGAACCCGGCCGCTGCGACGAGTATCAACCCCGCCGCCAGAATGGCGAAGAGGACTATTACAGGCGTCATCTATTTTTCCTTCCTTTTCTAAGACTTCTACTGCTCACTATGCGCTTTCGATGGGCTCGACCACAAGTTTGGTCCCGCTGACCTGGGTGACGATGATCCTTGTTCCCTTGCTGATCGGCTGGGGGGCCGTAGCCCTCCACTCCTCCGACCCGACTCTGACCATCCCCGAACCCGAGTCCGGGTCGATGTCCTCGAGGACGATTCCGAGGGTGCTCACCCAGCGGTTGGCGCCGAGGACCGGCTGGTCGCCTTCATCCTGTCGCTCGATGAACCTTCTCAGGAATGCCATCGAGAAGATCGAAACTCCGAAGAACACGAGCCACTGAGCGATAACGGCTGCACCTATCCATGCCAGGACCGCTGCCGCTGCGGCGCCGATCGCGAATGGCAGCAAGAAGAAGCCTGCGGTGAAGATCTCACCGATCCCCATCACCACTGCAAAGACGGTCCATAGCCATCTCCATACTTCGTCTTCCACTTCACTACCTCCTTGTCCGGCAAGTGCGGCTGCGGCCAGCACTGCCACCGTTCCTATTCCGTACATCCATAAATCGCGCCGGTTCTTCCTCGACCTGGAGGTAACCCCGGACCTGAATTCTTCCCAGGTTGCGGTACCCTTTCGTGGCCCCCGGTAGGCTCGCGCCCAGTTTTCGGCGAATTCTCCGGGGTTCGCCCCAACCACGTCGGCGACGGTCCTGCCGTCTGCCTCGGCGTCGCTCAGGTGCTGGTCCAGTTCCTGGCGCATGTTGGCTACGGCGTCCCTGGGCACGCCGGCTTCGAGCCAGTACCGCTCAATCTCGCCAATTGTCCGACCTCGGTCAGTCATCGCCCAACTCCGCTGAGAACACTATCCACCGAATCTCTGAACCCCGACCAGTCGCTGCGCCATTGGGCGAGCACCTGGCGGCCGCCTTCCGACATCCGGTAGTACTTCCTGGCAGGCCCCTCGGAGCTTTGCACCAGGTAACTCTCGATCAACCCTTGCTTCTGGAGCCTGGAGAGAAGCGGATAGATCGAACCTTCACTTGCCAAATCGAGTCCCCGGCTCCGCAGCTTGGAAACCATCTCGTATCCGTAGGAAGGCTCTTCGTGGATGATCGACATGAGGCACATGTCGAGAACCCCATGAAGGAGCTGCGTCCTCCGGTCCTGGTTGGTCTGCTGTCCGGTACTTCTAGGTACCATGTAGCACAGGATACCTGATGACGCGGGGAAGTCAATAGCACAAGAGTGTGACGCCGAAAACTGTCTGCGCTGAGAGGTACGCTCGGCGTTATGAGCATCAGGACCTTTTACGACATGTGGCCCCAGTACAACGAGCGGATCACGACGGTGATCGCAGGCATGTCGGAAGAGCAGCTTGCAGTGAAGCCGGCGCCTGATGGATGGCCGGTGTGGGCGACTGTAGGACATACTGCTGGAGGCCGCGTCTATTGGCTGTGTGCGATCGTCGGCGAACCAGGTGCGGACAAGACGCCATTCAGCGACCCCGAAGGGCTCGGCTGGGAGGACGACCTCGACACCCCACGTCGTGCGGAAGAACTGGTCGCCGCCCTCGATTCCTCCTGGGAGATCGTCGACGGGTGTCTCGACCGCTGGGACGAGGCGATGATGACGGACGTGATCGTCCGCGATTTCGCCGGTCACCAACAGCAGCACAGCCGCTCGTCGATCCTGCAACGGCTATTCAGTCACGACTCCTATCACGCGGGGGAGCTCTCACAGACCCTGGGAATCCATGGTCTCACCCAGATCGACCTGTGGCGCTCTGCTTGATCTCCTCTTGAGGGCTGCCTTCTAACGCCGTCCCGTCTTCAACTCGTCCCTGATCTCGGTGAGAAGGCGCACTTCGTCGGAACGACCCGTTTTTTCCTCAACTTTCGCCTTCATCCGGTTATATGCCTTTACGACAAGGAACATGACGAATGCGACAATGACGAAATTGAGGACCGCAACCAGGAAGGCGCCAATCCTGATGTCGGAGACGACCCAACTGGAGAGATCGTCGACAGTCAGGATCTTTCCGATGATCGGGTTGATGATGTCCTCGGTGAGACTGGTGACAACCGAGGCAAAGGCGAAACCCACGACGAATGCGACGGCGATCTCGACCAGATTGCCCTTGTTGATGAACTCGCGGAACTCTTTGAACATTACGCCTCCTGTTTGGGTGGGCCCTTGGTAAAAGGGTAATCTGGAAAGCACGACCACCCGGCTACCAGAATCGTTGGGTATCAGTCGATAAATCTGATACAATAGGACTCAAGTTTTCTACACGAGGGACCTGAGCTTTGAACCCGAAGAAGCTGACAACGAGGACAAGGGAGGCGTTGCTCAACGCCACCCAACTCACCAGAGACCACAACCACGCGGCCATTGAGCCGACCAACCTCTTGCTCGCCCTTCTCGCCCAGCAGGAGGGGATCGTATATCCCACACTGGACCGGTTGGGGGCCAACCCTGTCGAACTGCGACGTGCGCTCGAATCCATCCTGGACGACGCACCCCGGGTCTACGGCGACGCCGAGATCTCGGGCTCACCCAGGTTCAACAAACTCGTCGACCGTGCCGAGAAGCATCGCACTTCACTCGGCGACGACTATCTCTCAGTCGAACACCTCCTTCTCGCCCTTTCCGAAGACGACGGCCCCACCGGGGACGCGCTGCGAAGCCGGGGTCTCGACACAAACTCCCTACTGGAGGCCATCACGTCGATCAGGGGTACTCGCAGGGTCACCTCCGACGACCCCGAGTCGACTCTTCAGGCACTCGAGCAGTATGGGCGCGATCTGACCTCCGAAGCGCGACAGGGCAAACTCGACCCCGTAATCGGGCGCGACGATGAGATCCGCCGTGTCATCCAGGTCCTGTCCCGACGCACCAAGAACAATCCGGTCCTGATTGGCGAACCCGGTGTCGGGAAGACCGCAATCGTCGAGGGCCTCGCCCGGAGGATCGCCGACGGTGATGTTCCCGAAGGTCTCAAAACGAAGAAGATCGTCGCACTCGATCTGGCTTCGATGCTCGCCGGCGCCAAATACCGGGGCGAATTCGAGGAGCGGATGAAGGCAGTCCTCGACGAGATCAAGGGCTCGGAGGGCGAAATCATCACGTTTCTCGACGAGCTGCACACCCTGGTCGGTGCCGGGGCAGCCGAAGGCGCCATGGACGCTTCCAACATGCTGAAGCCGATGCTGGCACGAGGGGATCTGCGGATGATCGGCGCCACCACTCTCGACGAATACCGCAAGCACATCGAAAAGGATGCTGCCCTCGAACGGCGCTTCCAGCCTGTCCTCACCGAGCCTCCGTCGGTCGAGGACACCATCGGAATTCTCCGTGGCTTGAAGGAGCGCTACGAGGTTCATCACGGCGTCCGTATCACCGACGGCGCCCTGGTCGCCGCTGCGGTCCTGTCCGACCGTTACATCCCGGCCCGTTTCCTGCCCGACAAGGCCATCGACCTCATCGATGAGTCAGCGTCACGACTCCGCATCGAGATCGACTCGATGCCCGAGGAGATCGACGAGCGGACCCGGCGGAAGATTCAGCTCGAGATCGAGAGGGAGGCCCTGAAGAAGGAAACCGATGCGGCTTCGATCGAGCGTCTCGACGGTGTCGAACAGGAGATCGCCGACCTCACAGAAGAGATCGGCTCTCTCAGCGGGCGGTGGAATCTGGAAAAGGACGCGATCGGGAAGATCCGGGCTCTGAAACAGGAGATCGAGGACGCCAGGGTCGAGGCTGAGCGGGCCGAGCGCCAGGGAGACCTGGCGAAGGCTGCCGAGCTTCGATACGGCACGCTCACCGAGCTCGAGGCCGACCTCGCCAGGAACGAGGACGAACTTTCCCGTCTCCACGAGAGCGGATCGATGCTCTCCGAGGAGGTCACCGAACAGGACGTTGCCGAGGTAGTCGCCCGTTGGACGGGAATCCCGGTGTCGAAGCTGATGGAAGGCGAGACCGAGAAACTGATCCGTCTCGAGGATCACCTCCACAACCGGGTGGTCGGCCAGGATCGGGCGGTGTCTGCAGTCGCCAACGCGATCAGGCGCAACCGGGCCGGGCTCTCCGACCCGCACCGGCCGGTGGGCTCGTTCCTCTTCCTCGGTCCGACGGGTGTCGGGAAGACCGAGCTGGCACGGGCTCTCGCCGGATTCATGTTCGATGACGACCGGGCCATGGTCCGCCTCGACATGTCCGAGTACATGGAAAAGCACTCGGTGAGCCGTCTGATCGGGGCGCCACCCGGCTATGTGGGCTATGACGAAGGGGGTCAGCTCACCGAGGCGGTCCGCCGCCGGCCATATTCGGTGATCCTCCTCGACGAGGTGGAGAAAGCCGCCCCCGAGGTGTTCAACGTGTTGCTGCAGCTTCTCGACGACGGCCGTCTCACCGACGGTCAGGGGCGCACCGTGGATTTCACCAATTCGGTGTTGATCATGACGTCCAACCTGGGCTCCGAGTACATCCAGCCGGATCTGCCGGCGGAGGTGGTGGAAACCAGGGTTCTCGATGCCGTGCGGAACCACTTCCGACCGGAATTCCTCAACCGGATCGACGACATGATCGTCTTCGACCGCCTGAGCCGTGAAGACTTGCGTCAGATCGTCGATATCCAGCTCAAGGACCTGAGGCGCCGTCTCGAGGCGAGGAGGATCGACCTCGCCGTCTCCGACGATGCGCTCGATTTGCTCGCCGAGCGCGGGTACGACCCAGTTTACGGAGCGAGGCCCCTGAAGCGGCTTCTGCAGACCAGCATCGCTGATCCTCTCGCCAGGGGCCTCCTCGAAGGCGAGTATTCGGAGGGAGACACCATCAAAGTCGGTGTTGAGCAGGGAGAGCTGGTTTTCTCCGGCTGATCGACAAACCGGCGCCTGACCGGGTTTGTCCCCCAATCGGCCGTTTGTGATGTCAGACTGATGAGTTCAAATGAGCGGGCTCATCTCAAGATTCGTGTTCCTGGTGGTGGCCGCTGCAATGTGCGGCGCCACCGCCTTTGATTCTCCTCCCTCGACCGACGCCGCCCCACAGCTAGAGAGCCCCCCGCCCGTCACGGTTGCGACCACGACCTCGACGACCATGCCGCCGACTGTTGCCACCGCGCCATCCACCACCAGCAC
Organism: Acidimicrobiia bacterium; assembly: GCA_040878225.1. GTDB lineage: Bacteria > Actinomycetota > Acidimicrobiia > Spongiisociales > ZC4RG35 > MA-ANB-1. The sequence goes on along the minus strand of JBBDMR010000089.1, from coordinate 9,110 downwards.
CGTGCCTGCCGGTGCTGAGGCCGAGGCCCCTCCGATTGAGGTACCTGATCAGTTGGAGGCGACGGTTGTCTTCGGTGGCGACGTCCTCATCCACTCCACCCTCCGTTCCCATGCAGCCCTGGGTGGGAACGTCTACGACTTCCGCCCCATGTTCGAGGCGATCCGTCCCGCCCTGCTGACCGCCGACCTGGCGATATGCCACCTCGAAGTGCCTCTCACCTCTTCGAACACCGATCTCTCGACGTATCCGCGCTTCAATGCCCCCCACGAAGTGGCGACTGCCATCGCGTACGCCGGCTTCGACGGCTGTTCAACAGCATCGAATCACTCCGCCGACGAGGGCGCGGCCGGGATGATCGACACGCTGGACATCCTCGATCGTGCAGGCCTATCCCATGCGGGCACTGCTCGAAGCCCGGAGGAGACGGGGAGCGCGACCTTCTACCAGACCGGTGGGCCGACAGTTGCCCATATCGCCGGCACGTATTGGTTGAACGGGCTGAGCACACCGGAGGGTCAGGATTGGATGGCGCAGCGACTCGACGTCGACCAGATCCTGGGAATGGCCGACTCCGCTCGTGAAGCAGGCGCCGACCTCGTCGTCGTGAGTGTGCATTGCTGCACCGAGTACCGATCCGAGCCGACGCCGGAGCAAGTCGAGATCTTCGACCGACTGATCCGCTCCCCGTCGGTAGACCTGGTGGTGGGACACCACAGCCATGTTGTGGGCCCGATCGATACTGTCGACGGCGAATTCCTCGTCTACGGGTTGGGCAACCTTCTCTCCGGGCAACTGCACCGCACCGACAGCAGGGAGGCGTACCTGGCGTTCGTTCGCGCCGAATGGGCCAATGGAAGATGGGCATTCACCGCGGTCGAAGCGATGCCGGTGTTCGTCGAGAGCGGTAGCTACCAGATCGTCCCGGTTGGTCCCGACACGGCCTCATATGCCCGGACCATGGCCATCCTCAACTCCCGTGACGTCACTGTGGCCCAGCGGACCGTCGACGGTGCAGCTGAATCGGGATGATCACCTGTATTGACTCTGCGCAACGACAGGCGTACGGTGTCGACCACATGTCCGGTTATCACCTCTCGCAGTCGACGCACACCTGGTGGTGGGGCTGGGACGCGCCTGAGGTGGCATCCAGCGGTTAAGCAAAAGCTCACACCACTACCTGATACCCACCTCCGGTCTGGCAGGTGGGTTTTTTGTTGGCCACCGCCACATCGGTTGAAGGAGAAACCTTGAACCAGATATTCGACATCCCCGCAGACCTCGACACGCCGACCTCGGCCTATCTGAAGCTCGCGCCGCTCGGGCCGCGCTTCCTGCTGGAGAGTGTGGAGCATGGCGAACGGGTGGGGCGCTACTCCTTCATCGGTTTCGGCGACGGCGTCGACGTGACAGTCGAGGGCGGTGCGGTGACCACCGGTGACCACGTTGCCAGCACCGATGGCACTATCCGGGGAATCATGGGGGCACTGCGCGACTCGCTGTCGCGAACACCACAACCCGGGCCCACCAGCGTCGATGTCCCGTTCCATGGTGGGCTGGTGGGAGCCGTCGGGTTCGACGTCGCCTACCGGTTGCCGGGTGCGATGTCAGACCAAGCCGGCGAGGGCCTGGAAATGGCGTTTTATGCACCGCCCTCGATCCTCGCCTTCGACCATCTCAGCCGGCGTGCGGCACTGCTTCACGACGGTACCGAGGAAGAGAGACAGATACTGCGCTCCCGGGTCAGCAAACTCCTCGCCGGCGGGATCCCGGTGAGGAACGGTCACAGCGGGACCTTCGATGAGGCGGCATCATCGATGGACCGGTCGGCCTACATCAAGGCGGTGGAAAGCGCCAAGAGCCACATCGCCGCCGGGGACGTCTACCAGTTGGTGCTTTCGGTTGGGTTCGAGGGTCGTGCCGACGTAAACCCGTTCGACGTCTATCGCGCCCTGCGCCTGCTCAACCCCTCCCCCTATATGTACTTCATGGACCTGAACGGGGTGCAAATAGTCGGGTCGTCCCCGGAAGCACTGGTCAGGCTCAACGGGAGTAGGGCGGAGTTGCGCCCCATCGCCGGGACACGCCCCCGGCTCGTCGATCCCGAAGAAGACCGGGCGGCCGAAAGGGAACTCCTGGCAGACGCCAAGGAAGCAGCCGAGCATGTGATGCTCGTCGACCTCGCCCGCAACGACCTGGGCCGGGTGGCTGTGCCCGGGACGATTCAGGTTCACCCGTACCGGACTATCGAGAAATACAGTCACGTGATGCATCTGGTGAGCGGTGTCACCGGCGACATCGAGGAGGGTGCCGACAGTTTCGATCTGTTCGCCGCTGCGTTCCCGGCCGGAACGGTGGTCGGGGCGCCCAAGGTCCGTGCCCTGCAGTTGATCGAGGCGATGGAGCCGAACCGGAGGGGCTTCTACGCCGGCACTGTGGGCTATTTCGGGCACGGAGGGACCATGGACCAGGCGATAACCATCAGGACCATCGTCATGGAAGGGGACACCTACCGGTTCCAGGCCGGGGGAGGGATCGTCGCCGACAGCGACCCGGCGACCGAATGGGAGGAAGTCATGTCGAAGTCGGGAGCGATGCGGGCTGCCATCGAGATGGCCGCAGGAGGGCTCTCATGAACCGGGTGCTCCTCGTCGACAATTACGACTCGTTCACGTACAACGTGGTCCAGGCTCTGCGCATCCTCGGGGCCGAAGTCGAGGTGCGGACCAGCGACGAGATCACGGTCCCGTCGGCCCGCTCCTACGGCCCGACGCATCTGGTCATCTCGCCAGGCCCTGGCCGGCCCGAAGACGCCACCGGCAGCATGTCGATAGTCGAGGCGATGCTCGAGGAAGTCCCGATCCTCGGGGTGTGCCTCGGCCATCAGGTGATTGCCACCGTCCTGGGCGGTGTGGTGACCCGGGCGCCTGAGTTGAGGCACGGCAAGTCCTCGCCGGTCTACCACGACTCCCGGACCCTCTACGGCGGCCTGCCCAACCCCTTCGAAGCCGGCAGGTACCACTCACTGGCAGTCACGGAGGGCGAGCTGCCCGATGATCTCGAAGTGTCTTCTTTCACCTCCCAAGGCGTGGTCATGGGCCTGAGGCACAAGACCCTCCCGGTGGAAGGAGTGCAGTTCCACCCCGAGAGCCTGCTCACCCCGGACGGAGACCTCCTCCTCAGAAACTTCCTCGACATGGGTGGCGAAGGGTGAGAGACACGCTCGACGTCCTCCTCGAGGGGACCGACCTCACGGTCGACGAGGCCGACGACCTGGTCAGCGAATTGACCTCCGGTGAGCACGAACCTGCATTGGTTGGCGCCCTGCTGGCAGCCCTCCGCGCCAAAGGCGAGTCGCCCGAGGAGGTACGAGGGCTCGCTCGCGGTATGCGCCGGCTGGCCCGAGCACCCGAACTCGACGCAACCGGAGCGGTCGACGTCGTTGGCACCGGAGGGGATGGGTCAGGATCGCTCAACCTGTCGACCGGGGCTGCGCTGCTGACCGCCGCTGCCGGTGCTCGGGTCGTCAAACACGGCAATCGTTCGATGAGCAGCCAATCGGGCAGTGCCGACGTGCTCGAGCAACTCGGCGTGCCGATGCCCATGGACGAGACCGAAGCCGGCGAGTTCTTCGCGCGGCACGGGTTTACGTTTCTGTTCGCCCCCTACTACCACCCCGCGATGGGCGCCGTCGTGTCGATCCGCAAAGCGCTCGGGGTTCGCACCGTCTTCAACCTGCTCGGGCCCCTCACCAACCCGGGCTCACCCGACTACGCGGTGATTGGAGCGTGGAGTCTTCCCACAGCTCGTCTGATGGCGGGAGCACTGGCAGGTTCCGAGATCGAGCGGGCTTTTGTTTGCCATGGGTCGAATGGCTGGGACGAGCCGACGCAGGTCGCCCCGTTCCACCTCCTGGATGTACAGGACGGGAGGGTTGTCGAGTCTGAGATAGACCCCGCCGACTACGGACTCGAGCCCGTCCCGCCCTCTGCCCTCGCCGGCGGGACTCCGGAAGCCAACGCCGCAAGCCTCGGTGAAGCTCTCAGAAGCGAGTCCGGACCGCATCGTGACGCGTTGGTCCTGGGCGCAGGCCTCGCGCTGCAGGTAAGCGGCCATGTGGCAAACCTCGAGGACGGTATCGCCGCCGCAGGCGAAGCCATCGACGATGGCAGGGCCGCCCGATTGATCGAGGCTATGGCGGTGGGCCGCCAGTGAACGACTTCCTGGCCAGGATGGAGACTTCGAGTCGCATCCGCCTCGCCGCGGCAAGGGGAATTGCGCCTCTGGAGTCGGTGCGGAGACAGGCCGCGATGATTCCGACGACCGGTCTTCCCTCGGGCTTCCTGTTGTTTGCAGAGATCAAGCCGACCTCACCAGCAGAGGGCTCACTCGCTACGTCGGGTTTTCGCGACCTGGTCAGGGCCTATGAATCGGGGGGCGCCGCGGCTATCTCGGTCCTCACCGAACCGACCGAGTTCGGCGGGTCGATGGAACTCATCGAGGAGATCGTCGAGTCGGTCTCGCTGCCGGTGATGAGAAAGGACTTTATCGTCGACCCCTATCAGGTGTGGGAGGCGCGGGCACGAGGGGCCAGCGGTGCCCTCGCCATTGCCCGAATGCTCGATGCTGAAACGCTCGAGGCGCTCGCCGCGGCGGCGGGTGAGGCCGAAATGTTCCTTCTCGTCGAGGCATTCGATGAGGCCGACATCGACGCGATTTCAACATTGGACCTGTCGAGCGGTCATCTGCTGGTGGGGGTCAACTCCCGCGACCTCACGACCCTCCAGGTGCGGCCGGACGCACACGAGGCTCTGGGCCTGCTGCTCCCCGATGACTGTGTCGCCATCGCAGAAAGCGGGATCAATTCGCCCGAACAGGTGAAGGCCCTCACCTCTGCCGGATACCACGGGGTGCTGGTCGGGACCTCGCTCATGCGTTCTGATGACCCGGCGGGTGCGGTGGCGTCCCTTGTCGAAGCTGGTGTGTCGTGAGCATCTGGGTCAAGCTCTGCGGGGTGCGCACCCACCGCGACGTCGAGGCTGCGGCGGCCGCAGGCGCCGATGCGGTGGGAGTGGTGATGACCCCGTCGCTACGAATGGTCGATCTCGAAACTGCGCGCGCATTGGTCCTGGCTGCTCCCCGAGATCTGCTGAAGGTGGCAGTCTTCTACAGGCCGGAGCGAGCCCATGTCGAGGCAGTGCGCGATGCGGTGTCGTTCGACTTGTTCCAGGCCGAGCCGGAGACACTGGAGGGCATCGACGGAATCGAGGTGCTCCCGGTGGTCCATGACCGGTCCGATCTCGCCCCGGCGGTGGCCCGCGCGGCCAAGATGTCAGGCTCCGGGCGTGTGCTGGTCGAAAGCGCCGGCCATGGAGGCAAAGGAGCGGCGCCCGACTGGGGCCGGGTGGCTGCTGTGGGCAATCTCGACCACGTGGTCGTGGCGGGCGGGCTGACCCCGGACAATGTCGGTGGAGTGGTCGCCACCCTCCGGCCGGGCGGTGTCGATGTGAGCTCGGGGGTTGAATCCGCCCCGGGCGTCAAAGATCCGATTCTCATGGAGAGTTTTGTCGAGATGGCGCGGAGCGGCGCCAGGGAGGTTGTGTGATGGGTGCGGAGAAGCGGGATCTGCTGCGGGAGACGGGTCGGGCAGGCGAATACGGTGGTCGATACGTGCCTGAAGTGTTGATGCCGGCCCTCACCAGGCTGGAGAAGGAGGCGCTCCGCCTTCTCGATGACACGACATATCAGGCCGAGTTGGCCGCAGAATTGAAGGACTGGGTCGGTCGTCCCACCCCCCTGACCAGGGCCCCCCGGCTCGGGGAGATGTGGGGTGGGGAGATCTGGTTGAAACGGGAGGACCTCGCACACACCGGCGCCCACAAGATCAACAACGCTCTCGGTCAGGCGATCCTCGCCCGTGAGATGGGTGCTTCCCGGGTAATCGCCGAGACCGGGGCCGGACAGCACGGGGTGGCCTCGGCCGCTGCCTGTGCCCGGGTCGGGCTCGAGTGCACCGTGTACATGGGTGCGGTCGACATCGAGCGCCAGGCTCCGAACGTGGAGCGGATGCACCTGCTGGGCACGAAGGTGATACCTGTCGAGTCGGGGGACCGGACGCTGCGTGCTGCGATCAACGAGGCAATGCGGGACTGGGTTGCCGACCCTGAAGGCACCTATTACCTGCTGGGGTCTGCGGTCGGTCCCCACCCGTATCCATGGCTCGTCCGCGAGATCCAGTCGGTGATCGGTCGCGAGGCACGCGTCCGCTTCCAGGAGGTCAACGGTCGTCTCCCCGATGCGGTAATCGCGTGTGTCGGTGGGGGATCGAATGCAATCGGGCTCTTCCATCCGTTCATCGATGACGCAGAGGTGGCGTTGCTCGGCGTTGAGGCCGGCGGGACAGGCCCCGAAGCGGGTGCCAACGCCGCCACCATCGTGCGCGGCTCCCCGGGGGTGCTCCACGGGACCCATTCCTATCTCCTTCAGGATGACGACGGCCAGGTCTTCGAGACGCACTCGGTCAGTGCGGGTCTCGACTACCCGGGCGTCGGCCCGGAGCATGCCTTTCTGGCCGATTCGGGACGAGCCACCTACGTTGACGCCACGGACGCCGAGGCCCTCGCTGCCCTCGACGAACTGGCCCGGTCCGAGGGGATCCTGGCTGCTCTCGAGTCGAGCCACGCCCTTGCGGGTGCCCGCCGCTATCTCGAGGAGAATCCCGGCGAAGTGGTGCTTGTCGGGCTCTCGGGACGTGGCGACAAGGACATCGACATCCTGCGGAGCCTGCGGCGATGACCGGAGTCGAGAGGCTTTCGTCGGCGCTGCGACAGTCGGGCCCGGCCGTTGTTCCCTATCTCACCGCCGGTTATCCGGACATGGGCAGTTTCGTCAAGTGGCTCGACGGGTTGACAGGGATCGCGCCAGCAGTGGAGATAGGAATTCCATTCAGCGACCCGATGGCAGATGGGGCGAGCATCCAGGAGTCGTCGCGGCTGGCTCTCGCCGGGGGGGCGACGCTGGAGAAGGTGCTCGATGCCCTCGAAAGCCGTGACCCGTACCCGACTCCGTTGATCGTGATGAGCTATTTGAATCCCCTTCTCGCTTTCGGCATCGAGCGGGTGATGCCGCGACTGGCGGCGGCCGGAGTGTGCGCCCTGGTCATTCCCGATCTCCCTCTGGAGGAGTCCGATCCGGTGGCCAGACCGGCAGCCAGTGCCGGCATCGGACTGGTGCAGATGGTGACTCCATTGACGGATCCGGACCGACTCGGAGTACTCTGCTCCCGTAGTCAAGGTTTTGTCTACGCCGTCACGATGACCGGGACCACGGGAGGCGCTGTCGCCGACAGTGAGGCGGTCGGAGAGTATCTCGACCGGGTCCGCTCCCGCGCCGACGCTCCGGTGCTGGCAGGTTTCGGCGTCAGGACGAGAGAACAGGTCCGGGCACTGGCACCGCATTGTGACGGGGTGATCGTTGGAAGTGCGATCGTCGAGGCGATCGCCTCCGGTGACAGCCCGGTGGATTTGGTCGAGGAGTTGAACGGATGATTGCGACGCTGAAAGCCGGGTGCCCGCTGGCCGACAAGGCTGCGATCATCCGCCACATCGAGAGTCAGGGGCTGCGGGTCCACGTTGGCGACTCGGGGCAGAATCCCGTCGTGAGCATCATCGGCAACCCCTCGGCGACACTCGCAGACGAGTTGCGCGAATTCGACGGTGTTGAGTCGATCAGCCTCGACGCTCCGTCGTACCCGCTGGTCTCGCTCGGGTCCCAGCCCGGCCCATCGAAGGTGCGGGTGGGAAACATCACGATTGGTGGTGACGCCATTGTGGTGATGGCCGGCCCGTGCTCGGTGGAGTCTCCCGAACAACTCAACGAAGTGAGCCGTGGTGTTGCCGAGGGTGGAGCGGTCATGCTCCGGGGAGGAGCGTTCAAGCCTCGCACATCGCCTTACAGCTTTCAGGGAATGGGGGAGGACGGTCTCAAACTGCTTCGTGAGTACGGCGACCTGACCGGCCTCGGCGTCGTTTCGGAGTGTGTCGCCCCCGAAGACGTCGCTTTGATGGTCGACCACGTCGACATGCTCCAGATCGGGGCGCGGAACATGCAGAACTTCAGGTTGCTCTCCGCCATGGGCGAACAGCCGCGGCCGGTGCTGCTGAAGCGGGGGATGATGTCCACCATCGACGAGTTTCTCCTCGCCGCCGAATACATCATGGATGCAGGCAATCCCCGCGTCGTCATGTGTGAGCGGGGCATTCGCTCCTTCGATACCGCCACCCGCTCGACATTGGATATCAGCGCCGTTCCCGTCCTCAAAGAACGGACCCATCTCCCCGTCATCGTCGACCCGAGCCACGCCGCCGGGCGCCGCTCACTCGTCCCCAGCCTGGCTGCAGCCGGAATCGCGGCAGGGGCGGACGGTCTCCTCATCGAGGTTCACAACAACCCCGCGGTGGCCCTGAGCGACGGACCGCAGAGCCTCACCATAGAGGGCTTCAAAGAGACGATGGACACCGTAACCCGGGTGGCCAACGCAGTAGGCAGATCGGTAGCCAGGCTGTAGTCCCGGACGCAACTCTCCCTCCGTTTACGGAGGGAGCGCCGGCGACGAAGGAGCCGGGAGGGTGGGGAGTTCTCCCCAACGGTGCCAGGGACGCGTCCCGCTCTCAACCTAGTGAGTCTCAGATTTTTCGAGTTCTGTTGACATGTCCGTCCGCGCTTGGCAAACTCGACTTCGACAGTGCGCTCGGAGAAATGACTCACCGAAGAGCTGGCATCTAAGGGTGAAAGCCAGCCACGCTGGAAGGTTCTAACGAACCGAAGTGTCGTACCTCACTGTCTTATCCGGGTGCACTGTCGCGTTTGCCGTGGCGATGCAAACCGCTTCCGATAGGTAAACGATGCTCGAGTTCCCAGCCCGAGGGACCTCTCCCTCCTACCTCCACCCGCCTGTCGGCGGGTGCAGGAACCTTCCTCCCGCAAGCGGGAGGACAGCCAAAAACGCGAGTACCTCCATGCGCGTATCTCCCCCTCCGCTTGCAACTCTCCCTCCGCTTGCAACTCTCCCTCCGTTTGCAACTCTCCCTCCGTTTGCAACTCTCCCTCCGTT
>JBBDMR010000088.1:0-20478 GCA_040878225.1 Acidimicrobiia bacterium | reverse complement strand
CCGCCGCCGCATAACCCCTATACGTGACCGAACTTATGACCCAGAGCACTAAGGCTTGCCGAGATCTGCTGCCGGGCCTCTGCAAAGGCGCAAGCCCAGGCAGTACCCCCATCCGGGCAGACCCCATCCGGGTACGATGGGAGACATGGAGATCGCGTGTGCAGAGTGCAGTTGTGTTGTGGAGCGAGGCGTCGTCGCGCGGGCCTGCGCTCGCTACCCGGAGTGCTGCTGTCGGAAGCTGGCACTCGGGGATTCGACACATCGGTAGCTGCAGAGTCTGCCAACATCAAGACCTGTGAGCTTCCCGTGGTTCGTGGGCACATCAGAATGTCCACCGAACCGGGCAAGCTCAAACGGGCAGGCTCAGTGGGTGACGACCGCTCTTTCAGGACTTCTACGGATTGGTCGGCTCGACTACGAGGTTGGGAAGGATCCGGTCGAGCCAACGGGGGATCCACCAGTTCTTGTCGCCCAAGAGCTCCATGGTTGCTGGTACGAGAAGCATCCGCACCACCGTTGCGTCGATGGCGACCGCAGATGCCAGACCCAATCCGAGAATCTTGACCGTCCTGATGTCTTCGAGCATGAAGCTGGCGAACACGAACACCATGATCAGGGCGGCTGCGGTGATGACCCTGGCTGTGGCTGTTAGCCCGTCCGCCACTGCCTGGCTGTTGTTTGCGCTTTGGTCGTACTCCTCACGGATTCGGGTCATCAGGAACACTTCGTAGTCCATGGAAAGACCGAACACGATCGCGAACAGCATCATCGGGATGAACGGCTCGATGGGTCCAGTTTCGATGCCAAGAAGGAACCCGCCCCATCCCCATTGGAACACTGCAACGACGATTCCATAGGCGGCGCCGATAGCCAGAAGGTTCATGATGACCGCCTTGAGTGGGACCAGTACCGAGCGGAACACTGCCATCAGGAAGAGGAACGAGATGAGGAGGACCGCGCCGTAGAAGTACCAGATTCGCTGGGATAGGTAGTCGGAGAAATCGACGTTCGCAGCCACCGGACCGGTGATCAGGATATCTGTCCCCACGGTGTCGTTGATCTGTGGAACGATTTCGCTGCGCAGTGTGTGAAGGAGGTCGGTGGTCTCCTGATCTTGAGGTGACGTCGCCGGGGTCACCTGCCACAGTACGGCCGTGGGTTGCTGCGGATCGTTCGGGATGCCCGGCGAGACCTGGCTGATGCCCTCGACGTGCCGGAGGGTCTCGGAGACAGCCTGCACTTGAGGGAGGCTGGCGGCAGATGGGAGTTCGGTGACGAGGATCAGTGGTCCGTTGGCGCCGGGGCCGAAGCCCTCCTCCAGCAGGTCGTACGCCTGTCTGGTGGTCGTGCCTTCCGGGTCATTTCCGGCGTCGGCGAACCCGAGCTGTATGGAGAAAACCGGGAGGGCAGCGATCATGAGAAGCAAGGTGGCGGATACGGTGATGACGACCGCCCGTCGCTGGACCAGCCTGCTCCACCGGTAGGAGGATGTCTCTTCGGTCGGCTTTTCGCTCGTCAGTTTGATGGTCTTGTTGAGAGGACCCTTGAAGCGACCGGCGATGACGACGATCACGGCAAGCACGGCCGCGACCCGCAGCACCGGGATATCGAGGGCGATGCCTCCCAGCGCGATCGCAACCAGCAGTGAGCTGATGAGACCGCTCCAGCGGGTGATCTGGATTCGTTGACCAGCAAGACCGATGAGGGCGGGGAGCAGGGTTACCGACGCGACCATGGTGAGTAGCACCGTCGTGGCGGCCGCAACGGCCAGCCCCGTGATGAATGTGACGCCCATGAGCAGCATTCCGAGGAGTGACACAACCACGGTGACTCCGGCGAAGAGGACTGCACGCCCGGCCGTGTCGAGGGATGCGGCTACCGCGCTGTCGACCTGCTCCCCGCTCCTGAGGTGCTCTTGGTATCTGGTGACGATGAAGAGGGCATAGTCGATGCCCACGCCGAGGCCGATCATGATCCCGATGGTCGCGGCGAAGTCGGGCATTTCGATGATGTTGCTCATCAGTACAGTTGCGAGAACTCCGGTCCCGACCCCGGCGAGCGCGGTTGCGATGGGGAGACCCATGGCGAGCACCGAACCGAAGGAGAGGATTAGCACGAAGATGGCGAACGCGAGGCCGAGCATCTCTGAGTTCGGCGGTTCACGATGGCGGAACATGTCTCCGCCAAGGGCGATGTCGAGTCCCTCGATGTCTGGAGAGAGGGCGGCGATTTCGTCTGCGATCCGTGCACCGTCGTCTGTGGTGGTGCCCGCTTCGAGTACGAGCTGGGCATATGCCACCCTCCCGGTGCTTTCTCCGGTTGTGGAGATCTGGCTTGCTCCGATAGGCGAGTAGGGGCTCATGACGTTGACGACACCGACGATCCCGTCGGTGGCTTCGAAGAGCTCGGTCATGGCCGTCTGCACGACGGGGTCGGTGACCCCCTGGTCGGCCCTGAACACGATTGTTCCCGAGTCTCCGCCAGCACCGGGGAACTCGGTCGCGAGGATGTCGAGGCCCTGACTGCTCTCAGATGCCGGAGCCGTGATGTTGGACGTGAAGGCAGGGCCTACCGTGATCACGGCACCTGCGAGCAATGCCAACATGGCCAGCCAGCCGGCCAGGTAGCGCCACGGGTGAGAGGAAGCGAAATGACCGATGCGAGCGAGCACGAGTTCTCCTAGTAGTGGGGACTTAGGTTGCAGTGTACGCATGATTGCAGAGTATGCAACGTTGCACCGTTTGCATAGTTATGACATACTGACGCACATGTCTCAAACCCCCGGCCTTCGGGACCGCAAAAAGCAACGCACTCGACGCACCATCGAGCAGGTGGCGCTCGACCTGTTCGAGAAAAACGGCTTCGACGGAACCACGATCGACCTGATCGCCGCCGCCGCGGACATCGCCCCCAGGACCTTCTTTCACTACTTCCCCTCGAAAGAGGACGTGGTCCTGGCCGACTATGCGACACGTCTCGATCGAATCGTGGCGGCCCTGAATGCAAGCCCAGCCGGTGGCGCGCCCTGGCCGGCGCTGCGAGCTGCGTTCTTGAGTGTCGCTGCCGACTACGAGACCGAACGAGGGGAGCTGTTGAGACGCTTTCGAATCATCGAGGCGACACCATCGGTGGCTGCTCGCAACCTGCAGATCCAAGCAACCTGGGAAGACGCCGTCACCGAGGCCGTCGCCAGCTGGCTCGAGCTCGACGCAGCCAAGGATCTCCGCCCCAGGCTCATTGCTGGTGCTGCCATGGCCGCGATCCGAGCCTCGCTGCGTCGCTGGCTCACCGACAACGGTCACTCCCAGCTCCCCAGTCACATCGCACACTGCTTCGACCTCTTGGAGACAGGACTAGGACAAGTAAGCCGCCCGACATGAAGCCGAACCTGCGCGCTTTGATTTGGTGGGCGGTGTTGCCTGTCGGGATCGCCGCAGGGACGCGCTACGCGATTCCACGGATGTTGAGACGTGGCTTTGCGCCCCCACAACGCGATAGCGACCAGAACCCAAGGGATCTCGGGTTGCCCGAGGAGCAAGTGTGGCTGATGAGTGCCAACGGAACTCGACTGCACGGTTGGTTCATCCCCGTCGGAACCCAAGCACCTGCGGTAGTCGTCCTACACGGCTGGGGTGGCAACGCCGCCCTGATGCTTCCCCTCGCCCCCCACCTCCACGCGGCCGGGCTCCACAGCCTGTTCCTCGATGCCCGCAACCACGGGCTCTCAGAGCACGACAGCTTCACCTCGATGCCACGTTTCGCCGAAGATCTTGAGGTCGCGGTCGGTTGGCTTCAGGATCATCCGGCCGTGACCTCGGTCGGGGTCATCGGCCACTCTGTCGGCGCCGGCGCCGCCATTCTCAGCGCTTCCCGAAGCGACATGCTCGACGCCGTCGTTTCTGTGTCAGCACCCGCCCACCCCGGGGACATGATGCGTCGGCAAATGGCGGCCATCCCCAGGCCTGTGCTCAACTTCATCCTCGGCGCGGTACAGCAGTTAATCGGGTATCAGTTCGACTCATTCGCCCCGCGGGCTCGGATTGGCCTGGTCAGGGCACCGATCCTGCTCGTTCACGGATCTGCAGACACCGTGGTCCCCATCGGCAACCTCCATGAGCTGGTAGCAGCCCAACCCAACGCCGAGAGACTGGTGGTACCCGACGCTGGTCACAGTGACCTGGAATTGTTTGTGCGCCACGTCGGAGCAATCACTGGCTTCTTCGACCGGCACATGCCTCACTAAAACTCTTGAACCCCGAGGAGAATCGGCAATGCAGACACAATCCAATCCCCGCATGGTGTACTCGAACGGTGAGGAGACGGTCACGTTCGACGATCAGGGACCCGCACCCAGACCACTCATCGAGAGCGACCCCTAAAAGCTGTCAATGAGAAACTGCTCTGCTCGGAAGGAGCAGAGGAATCGAACTGGCGTCGACTGTCGTCCTTCGGTCGGGGGGCTATTGCTTCCTAACCAGAGTTGATCTCCGGGGCGACGTAAAGGTAATCCCTCTACTGTCCGGAGAACGGCCGCGTCCCGGGGATTCGACACATCGGTAACTGCTGAGAGTCTGCCAACATCAAGACCTGTGAGCCCTTCTTCACCCCGGGACGACGAGACAGCCTTCGGGCCAAACTCGTCTCTCGTCGACGATATGTACCGCCGGCACTTGGCGGACCCGACTGACGTATCCGAGGGATGGCGCGAGTTCTTCGCTGATTACCAGCCGCAGAGTCCCGCGCTGAGAAAGACCCGTGAGCGGGAGCTCGCTGCTGGAGAGGAGAGGCTCACCGAGGTCCAGTCCCAGACAGACATCAAACGCCCAGAGGCCGCAGCCGAACCGACCGCGACCGCGACGCCTCTGCGGGCAGGTGCGGGTGCAGTGGCCAAGCACATGATCACGAGCCTGGAAGTGCCGATCGCCACCTCGGTGCGGGCAATCCCCGCCAAGCTGCTGGAGGTGAACAGGGAGCTGATCAACGCACACCTAGGCCGGGGATCCAAGCGTGGCAGGGTCAGTTTCACCCACCTGATTGGATGGGCCTTCGTGACGGCACTCGCCGAGCTCCCCGAAGTCCGGATGGCCTACTCCGAGATCGAGGGGCAGGCCCACCGCGTCGATCTCCCTCACGTCAACCTGGCCGTCGCCGTCAGCGTGGAGGGCGGACCGGACGCAGCCCGGCTGGTCGCCCCCAACATCAAGAACGCCCAAGAGCTCAGCTTCTCTGACTTCTGGATGGCTTACGAGGACCTGGTGGAGAAGGCGCGCCAGGGTCGACTCACCTTGGCCGACTTCGAAGGGGCCACCCACAGTCTCACCAACCCGGGCATCATCGGAACGAGCCACTCGGTTCCCCGTCTCATGCCAGGCCAAGCCCTCATCGTCGGCGTGGGCGCCGTTGCGTACCCGGCTGAGCGCCGAGGCGCCGACCCTGAGTACCTGGCCACGCAGGGAGTCTCCAAGGTCCTCACATTGTCGTCAACCTACGACCATCGGGTGATCCAGGGCGCTGACTCGGGAAGATTGTTGGCACGGATCGAGGAGTTGCTGACCGGGGAGGATCGGTTCTACGACGAGATTTTTGGGTCCTTGGGAGTGCGGTACACCCCGGCTCGATGGGCCACCGACAATTGGGACAGCTCCGACGAGAAGAAGTCCGAGAAGCAGGTGGCTGTCTCCCGCCTGATCACTGCCTACCGCATCCAGGGTCACCTGATCGCGGACCTCGATCCGCTGCGGCAACACCCTCCCGCACTTCATCCGGAGCTTGACCCAGGGTTCTACGGATTGACCATTTGGGACCTCGAGCGACGTTTTGGGACAGGGGGGCTGGCCGGGAGCGAGCAGATGCCGCTCAAGCGGATCCTCGCCCGCCTGCGCGCCAGCTACTGCGACACGCTGGCGATCGAGTACATGTTTATCTCGGACCCCGAACAGAAGCGATGGATCCAACAGCACGTAGAGATCCCCGACGTGGCACTGACCCGGGAAGAGAAACTCAGGGTGCTCCACAAGCTCAACCAGGCTGAAGCCTTCGAGACCTTCCTGCACACGAAGTATGTGGGCCACAAGCGGTTCGGGCTGGAAGGAGGGGAGTCCCTCATCCCGCTGCTCGATGTCGTCGCAGGCGCGGCATCGCAGTCGGGAGTGACCGAGATGGTCATGGGCATGGCGCACCGTGGGAGACTCAACGTGCTCACCAACATCGTCGGCAAGGGCTATGCCCAGGTTTTCCGTGAGTTCCAAGGGGACATGGAGCCGCGCGCCATGGGAGGATCCGGCGACGTCAAATACCACCTGGGGGCCGAAGGGGTCTATGAGTCTGCGGCCGGATCCATCGATGTCCACCTGGTGGCCAACCCGTCCCACCTCGAGGCCGTCGACCCGGTCCTCGAGGGGGTGGCCCGGGCCAAACAGGAGCACCTCGGCCCCGAGGGCCACACGAAGATCCTCCCTCTTCTCATCCACGGCGACGCCGCGTTCGCGGGCCAGGGGGTGGTCGTGGAGACCTTGCACCTCTCCCAGCTTCCCGGCTACCGGACCGGTGGCACGGTCCACGTGGTCGTCAACAACCAGGTCGGGTTCACCACCTCAACGCGTGACGCCAGGTCGAGCTTTTACGCCACCGACGTCGCCAAAGCGATCGAGGCGCCGATCATCCATGTCAACGGAGACGACCCAGAGGCCGTCGTCCGGGCCGGACGCCTGGCGGTGGCGTACCGCAACTGGTTCTCACGCGACATCGTCATCGATTTGGTCTGTTACCGCCGTCGGGGCCACAACGAAGGTGACGAGCCGTCTTTCACCCAGCCGCTGATGTACAAGCTCATTGACGCCCATCCCCCGGTGCGGAGGCTGTACCTGGCCCATCTGGTCGACAGCGGGGACATCTCTGTCGACGAGGGTGAGGCCGCGCTCTCCGAGTTCCAGGAGATCCTCCGCGCCGCCTTCGCCGAGACCCACCCACCTTCGAGACCGACCGCCACTCCGGAAGCACCCTCTAGCGCCGCCGCCGACCTTGAGACGCGGGTCCCCCGAGAACGCCTGGAACGAATACTCGTCCATATCACCTCTCCCCCGGAAGGCTTCGTTGTCCACCCCAAGCTCGTCAAGCTGCTCGACTACCGGCGAAACGCCCTCTCCGAAGGGGTCGACTGGGCGACGGCGGAGGCACTCGCTTTTGGCACTCTCGCCGAAGAAGGCGTCGACGTCCGCCTCGCCGGAGAGGACTCGAAGCGAGGGACCTTCTCGCACCGCCATGCGGGGATGGTCTGTTATGAGACCGGAACTGAGTGGATGCCGCTCGCCAAGCTGGTCGGCGACGGGTACGGGAGGGTGACGGTCGTGGACTCCCTCCTCTCGGAGTACGCCGCAGTTGGGTTCGAGTACGGATATGCGATCGAAGCTCCCTCCAGTCTGGTCGTCTGGGAGGCACAGTTCGGCGACTTCGCCAACGGCGCCCAGGTCATCATCGACGAGTTCATCTCTGCGGGAGAGGCGCGGTGGGGACAGCCTTCGGGACTGGTGCTGCTGTTGCCCCACGGCCACGACGGCCAGGGCCCAGACCACTCTTCGGGGCGCCTGGAGCGGTTCTTGCAGCTCAGCGCCGAGGAGAACATGAGGGTGACAGTCCCCTCGACCACCGGTCAGTACTTCCATCTGCTCCGCCGCCAAGCACTCTCGCCGGCCAAGAAGCCGCTGGTGGTCTTCACACCGAAGATGCCGCTCCGGACCAGGACCTCGTTCTCGAGTGCGGAGGTGTTCACCGACGGCCGGTTTGAGCCTGTCCTACTGGATCCGAATGTGACCGAAGGTGCGAGAAGGGTGGTCCTCTGCGCCGGTAAGGTGTATCACCACCTCGTGGACCGGAGGGCTGAGCTGGGGATCGAACACGTGGCGCTAATCCGGGTGGCCCAGCTTTATCCGCTGACGACAGACCAGATTGCGGCTGCGGTCTCTCCCCACCCGGACGCCGAGCTGGTCTGGTGCCAGGAAGAGCCTGAGAACCAGGGAGCCTACCGGCTGGTCGGCCCCGAGCTGGCCAAGGTTCTTGGCCGGGTACCCGAGTACGCGGGCCGGAAGGTTTCGGCGTCTACGGCTTCGGGCCTGACCAAGGTTCATCTGGCCGAGCAGGCAGAACTGATCGACACAGCTCTTGGGGTCTAGCGGCAGCATGAGGCATTCTTGGGCGCCCAAGAGGCGGGTGATGAGCCTCAACCTTGTCGTCCGGGCGATCGCCGCCAAATAGCTGTTCTAGCGGAGGCTCTCGTAGCTGTACCCCGTATCCCCTGGTCGGGAAGGGAAGAGTTGTGGCCAGAGGATCGAGGACCTCGCCGAAGACAGAGCCACGGGCTCGGTCGTGTCGGTGTCCGTCGGATTCAGTGCAGCCGTACGACCAACGAGGCGTATCCCCCGGCCGGAAAGGAGGCGCGTTCGGCGGGTATCGACCCCGATTCGATTCGCGTCGTGCGCTTGAGAAGTTCGGTAACGAAGAAGTCGAGCTGCATCCGGGCCAGTGGGGCGCCAGGGCACATATGGATCCCGGCGCCGTAGAGGAGGTTGTGGTCAGCATTGTCCTGCGGGCGAAAGTCATCGGGATCACCGAAGACGCCCTCGTCCCGGTTCGCCGACGGCCAAAGGATGGAGAGGCCGTCGCCTTCGGCGATCTCGTAGTCGCCGAGACGGACCGGACATGTTGCCACCCGTCGATTCATGACCAGCGGGCCGTCGATTCTGAGCATCTCGTCTATCGCAGCGGTCAGACCGCGAGGCTCTGCCCGCAAGCGATTCTGAACCTCGAGGTTTGCGGCGAGAAACCCCACAACGATGCCGACACTGGTGCTGATGGTCCCCACCTCGCCCATCGTCCAGTTGCGTACGATGCTGGTCATCTCCTCGTCGGTCAGCGGTCGGCCCTCAACACGTGCGTCGAGCAAAGCCGTCGTCGGGTCGTCCCGGATATCGGGATCCCGGCGACGAGCTTCGAGGATGCCGCGGATCTCCCCAGCGAACTCATCGGCCACTCGCGCTCCCTCGGCACGATCTCCCGAACGGGTCGCGCCGTGGTTTGCGTGTGTCCAGTCACGGAGACGGATGTGCAGATGCTCCGGCCAGCCCATGAAAGCGGTTTGCACTCTGACGGCGAGCTCGGTGCCGATGGCCGACATCACCTCGATGTCCTTGCCTTTCGACAGCGACGAGACCAGCTCTTCGACGAGTTCATGACAGCGCGGTTCGAACGCTGTCATTGCATCAGGAGCGAAGAAGGGCTCGATCAGCTGCCGGTACAGGGTGTGCGCAGGGGGGTCCATGCCGTTGGGAATGGAGAGGTGTCGCGACACCTCGTTGGAGAAAGTCTGATGATCCTCGAGGATGCGTCTGGTCTCCGCATGCCCGAGAACCATCCAGCCGTGATGGCTGCTCCGTACCAACGGTGCGTTGCTCCGTAAAGCATCGAGGGTGTCCCGCTGGTCGCCTTCGATAGCGCTCAGGTCGATGCCCTGGCTTAGATGTTCCTCGGCGTTCACGTGCAGCCTCCGATATTGTTAGCTTTTCGCTCCGCCGGTCACGCATCCGGGTGAGTGGTGTCGGCAACCGTCGTCCTGCTGGCCACCTCCCTTGTCCCCTGGTCTCTTGAGGCCCCCTCCGCTTCCACTGTGGAAACGGAGAAGGCATCCGGCCTCTCTTGGGTCCCGGGGCTCGAGGGATTCGACGGCTAGCCCATCGAACTGCTCGGCGAGACCCTGGGCGAGGCCGAGATGCAGCGAGCAGATCGTCTCGGGGTCGGCGACGGCGGTCTCGGCGAATGGACAGGTGCGCAACTCGAACTTGATCAGCTCTCCATCGTCCTCCTTTAA
Source organism: Acidimicrobiia bacterium (assembly GCA_040878225.1). Taxonomy (GTDB): domain Bacteria; phylum Actinomycetota; class Acidimicrobiia; order Spongiisociales; family ZC4RG35; genus MA-ANB-1. Next base: position 10,619 of record JBBDMR010000088.1, on the reverse strand, counting down.
GGTCGGGTCGAATCCTTCCCCGGCCATTGCCCGCCCGAGGGCGGCGGCGACGTTGTCGTCGGGCCTGGTGCGTAGTTCGGCAACCCGGCCGGCCCTCCGACCCACCTCCACCGGGGCGTCACCGGATCGGATGATCTCGACCAGAAGCAGGCTGAGCCGTTGGTAGGGCCCACCCGCCTCCCATCGGGAATCGATAGTCGGATGCAACTCGTAGAGCTGACGGGGCCTCCCTCTCCCGGTCACCGGTGCCGGGCGACGCGCGACGAGTCCGGCATCGACCAGCTTGCCCAGATGCTGGCGGATTGCGTTGTGGTTGAGACCAAGCTCAGCGGTGAGCCGGGCCACGTCGATGCCTCCGCCCCGCTGTGCGATGAGACGGAAGATGGTGTGACGGGTCGGGTCACCGAGAGCGCGAGCCTGCAACTGAATGTCGGGTTGGGTCATCTCAAGCCTCGCGACTGGTATTTATTCTAGAGCACACTAGAATAAATATAGCGGATGGCACGTGTCCCTTCGCCCATTCATCAGGAAGGATCCGCCCATGACCGAACTGCCCACCAGCCCAATCAGGGAAGAGCATCGCGAGCTAATCCCCCATCTCCGTCACATCGAAGCCACCGCCGTCGGGGTGGGAGGCTGGGACGTCGACGAGGCCACTCAACGTTTACCTCCCATCGTCTCCTTCCTCCGTGACCAGTTGGCTCCGCACGCCGAACAGGAGGAAGAAGTCCTGTATCCCGAGATCGACCGAATCACCGGCGGCCCAACCACGGCCACCATGACCCTCGACCACCTCGAGATCAAGACCCGCTCCGACCGGCTCGCCGCCAGCGTGGACACCGCGATCGAAGACTGGGGACCAGGGGTCGCCGCCGACCTCTCCCGCCAACTGGCCTCCCTCGCCGCCATCATCGTCCTTCACTTCGAGAAAGAGGAAAAGGCGTTGCTCCCCCTACTCGACGAGTCCCTCACCCCCGAAGCGGCCGGAGAGCTCTTCGCCCAGATGGGTCATGGCGAGCATGCCCACACCCACTGAGCGGCGGAGACACGGGAGACCTGATGTGTGACTACTGCGGATGCCGCGACAACCCCGAAATCGCCAAGCTCGGAGCCGAGCACGATGCCATCGGTGCCCTCGCCGACCAGGTTCTCGGTGAGGTGAAGGCCGGATCGGAGACGGTCAAAGGAGCGATCGGACGGCTGCGTCATCTTCTCGACCCACACGTACGCGGTGAGGAGACCGGCATATTCCGGGTGGCTGAGACCATGGGGCTGGGGACCCAGTATGTCTACGAACTGGAGGACGATCACCGGCGCTTCGACGCCGCTCTATCGGACACCGGCGCCCTCAGTGTCGATGCCCTGGAGTCTGTGCTCGACGAGATCTACCGCCACATCGCAGTGGAGGAGTACGACCTCTTCCCCGAGGTGGCGAGGAATCTCAACACCCAGGCGGTGAGCAACCGCTCCTAACGGGAGTCCCCAGCCGGACCCTGACCCGCCCTACATCTTCCGGGTTCTTCATCACCGCAATCGTTGAGCATCCCAGGGCATTGAGCGGCGCAATCCATTCGTATTGCCAGGGGCCGGTAACCGATTGCCGCTATGCCTGCCGAAAGAGGCCATCGAGCAGGAGGTGGGCTAGACGTATCGTCACTGGGGGGTTCGGGGTGCCCATGGTGGATAATCGATCCCGGCAGCCCGGTTGATCAGGAACCCCTGGACCGTGAGAAGGACAACCGCGAGCATGAGTACACCGAGTTGGGGCAGTGTGCGCAGGATGCCGAGGGAGACGATGAGCGTGGTTGCACCCGCAGGTGGATGAGGGACTTTCAACCAGACCATCAGGCCCGAGGTGAGGCCCAACGACAACGCCGCAGCGCCGACCCTGGGACCGGTGACCGAGGACGCGAGGGCGGGAGCGGCCTCGGTGAGACCGAAAGCCACCAGCGACAGATATCCGGCAGCAGCGCCGATCAGATGCCCGAAAATGGTGTTACGAGGAGCAGCAGAAGCCATGGTCGGCGTGTAGAAGAAGAGGAACGCGGTGGGGCCCAGCGAGGGGAAGACGAACGGACTGGCTGTGACCCAGGCGGCACCAGCCATGATTCCGATCGAGACGATACCGTTGATCAGAGAGAAGATCCCCATGACTGCCACCGAGGAGTGGTGGCTGACCAGGTAGGGGATGCGGAGGCGCCCTGCGATTCCCGCCACCACCCTGCTCATCTGTGAACCGATGACCCGCGTTGGCTCTTCGGGCTCAGTCACGTGTGGGAAGGAATCGGTAGAAGAGCACAGACATGACAGCGAGGACGGTGCTTATCGCCGTGGCGGACCAGGCAAGGCCGACCTCTCCAGCAAGGAACCCTTCGGCAGCCACCGCCAACAGGAAAAGCTGGAGCGTGAGAAACAGGATGACATACACCAGGACGGCGCTGCTGACCTGGGTCCGGCGCCGTCTCATGTCGCATCCTCGTTGGCTCCGAGCGCCCAAATGTCACCGTCGCGCACCTCCATTTCGATCCTTCCCAGGGGTCGTTCCGGTGGTCCTGCGGTGGGCTCCCCGGAAAGGTTGAAGATTCCCTCGTGACACGGGCATTCGAAGTGTTGTTCTGCCGGGGCCCAGAACACCACACAACCCAAATGAGTGCATTTCTGGCTGAACCCCAAGATCGTCTCGTCGTCATGGCGAATGAGGATGGCGGGGTCATTTTCGGTCGGGTAGCGGAAGAGGTAGCTGTCGCCGACACTTACCTGATCCAGGGAGACGACTCGGCGGGGGGCGCCGGTGTTGATGGTGCGGAGCGACGCCCACAGGCTCACCACCCCGCTACCCCCGGCCACCGCGACCGAGGCTGCGACGAGGAATCGAGCGAACTCGCGGCGGGTGACGCCGTCCTCACCCTCGGAGGTGTAAGGAAAGTCCCGTCGCCAGATCGGCCCGGCTTCTGTCATCGGGTGGTCTCGAGGGCGAACGGGTCGTCGAGCCAGTGCGTCGGTTGCCTGCCGATGAAGATATCGACCGGGCCCGGATCATCGGCCACGATCGCCACCTTGGTTCGAACCTCCTGGTTCCCGAACTGCCACTCCTGGACCAGGGTGCCGCGCCGGGTATGTTCGAACTCCTGGCGGGTCCCGTACCAGAGGGCCTCCGAAGGGCAGACCGAAGCGCACATCGGTTTGAGGCCCTCAGATGTGCGGTCGTAGCACATGTCACATTTCATCATCTGGTCGTAGGCTGTGACCATCTTGGGTATGCCGAAGGGGCATGCGTACACACAGTTCGAACAGGCAATGCACCGGGGTTTCAGGGACGACTGCACCACGCCGTCCTCGTTCTGCTTGATGGCGTCGGCGGGGCAAACTTCGGCACACGTGGGGTCGGCACAATGCATGCAAACCTGGGGAATCGTCTGGGTGGTGACGGCCCGATCGACCGTGTCGAGGTGGATCATCGAAACACCGCGATGCGTGTCGCATTCGGCGCATGCTTGAACACAGGCGCGGCAGCCTATGCAACGGCTGTGATCGACAGCGAACACCGCAGTGGCGGGGTCGATGTCGAGTGTCACCGGTCTCCTCCGTGGATCGTGAGGTCGCGGTCGTCGCGGACATCGCCGGTCCCTCCGGCTTTCTCAACACGGACCGCACTCACCTTGTATTCGGGAATGCCAGAGATCGGATCGATGTCGCGATGGGTGAGCTGGTTCGCCGCTCGATCACCGGGCCAGTGGTAGGGGATAAAGACGGTGTCGGGCCGGATCGTCGCCACCACCTTGGCGGCGAGCGTCATCACTCCGCGACGGGACTCCACACGTACCATGTCGCCGTCGGAGATACCAAGAGATCCGGCCAGATTGGGGTGGATTTCGCAAAGGGGTTCGGGGTACTGGTCGACCAGGGCACCGATGCGGCGGGTCTGGGTACCGGACAGGTATTGGCTGATCACACGCCCGGTGGTCAGGTATATGGGGTACTCGCTGTCGGGCGTCTCAGCAGACTCCCGCCACGGCGTCGGAATAAACCGGGCTTTGCCGTCGGGGTGGTAGAAACGGCCGTTCTCGTAAAGACGAGGTGTCCCCGGATGACCCTCCTCCGGACAAGGCCAGAAGACCCCCTGTTCGTCAACAACCCGCTGCCACGTGATTCCGGAGTAGTCGGCCGTGCCCCCCGCCGAGGCGAGGCGTAATTCCTCGAACATCTCTTCGGTGGATTCGTACGGAAAGTAGTGGCCGCGGCCGAGCCGGCGAGCCAGATCGCAGATTATCTCCCAGTCAAGGCGTGCATTGCCTGGCGGGGGGACCGCGGCGTTGATCTTGACCACCCGGCCTTCCAGGGTGGTGACCGTTCCCTCGTCCTCCTCGTGGAGCGAGCCGGGGAAAACGATGTCGGCGTGCTGGGCGCTCTCGGAGAGGAAGAAATCGATAACCGAGTAGAACTCGAGTTTCTCGAGTGCGGCGCGGGTGAAGTTGGAGTCGGGCAGGGACACCAGCGGGTTGAAACAGATCGACAGGAGTCCTTTGATCTCGCCGGCCTCGATGGCGTTCATTATTTCCTGGGCGGTGAGCCCTTTGCCCGGAATCTCTGCGTCCTCGCACCCCCACACAGAAGCAACATGGGCACGGTGCTCGGGGTTGGTGATATCACGGTTGCCGGGGAGCTGGTCGCACTTATGGCCGTGTTCCCGGCCGCCCTGACCGTTGCCCTGTCCGGTGATGGTGTTGACGCCACAGCCGGGCTTTCCGTACTTGCCGGTGGCCAGCCCGAGATTGATGCACGCGAGGACATTGTCAACGCCTTTGGTGTGGTGCTCCAGACCCCGGGCGTGAAGCAGCATCCCGGTGGCTGAGGTGCCCCACAATTCGGCCGCCTGTTCGATCCTCGCTGCGGGAACACCTGACACTTCTTCCGCCCAGGCCGGTGTGGCCCCTGCAACGGTGGCGGCCGCCTCCTCGAATCCGACGGTGTGCGCTGCGATGAAATCGTGGTCGAGCCAGTCTCTCGCGATGAGGATGTGCAGAATCGCGGAGAGCACCGCCAGGTCGGTGCCGGGGCGCAGGCCTAGGAAAACATCCGCGGTGCGGGCGGCGGGCGTGACCCTCGGGTCCATCACAATCAGCTTGCCCCCCCGGTCCCGGGCCTGCCAGATATAGCTGGTGGTGATCGGGGCGCACTCGGCGATATTGGCACCGGCGACGAAGATGACATCGGCGAGGGGAATGTCCGACCATGGATTGGCCGCCCGGTCCACCCCGAGGGCCTTTTTGCCCGCGGCTCCTGCTGACACCATGCAGAGGCGTCCGTTGTAGTCGAGGTTCGCCGTGCCGATCCCGAGCCGGGCAAATTTGCCCATCAGGTAGGACTTCTCGTTGGTGAGCGAGACGCCGGAGAGGACGGCGAATGAATCGGGACCGTATGTCTCCTGGATGCGCCGGATCTCCTGCGCCGTACGGTCGAGAGCATAGTCCCAACCAGTCGGCCGAAACCCCGCGGGATGGGACGGGTCGCGTTCGAGGGGATCGAGGAGGCGGTCGGGATGGCTCCCCTGCAAATAGCGCTTCACCCCCTTGGGACACAGCTTCCCCTTGTTGAACGGGAACTCATAACGGGGCTCGAACCCGACCACACGATCGCCCGAGACCTTGAGCTTGATGCCACACTGCTGGCCACAGAAGCAGCAATGGGTATCGACGACTCGATCGATTTCGAGTCCCGCATCCCATCCTCCCGGCGGTGTCCGGTTGAGGTGTGGGCCGTAAATCTCCACCAGGGCCTGCTCGGTGAGGGGTAGCTCCGACATCAGCCGAATCCTCCCACCCGGCGGGTCTGGGCGCGGCCGACAAGGAGGCGACGACAGCGCGGGCAGATATCCTGATAGTTACCACCGTCGGGCAAGCCGTAATCGAAGCCCACCTCGGGAAGCACCTCCTTGAGATCGGCCATCTGCAACCGGGAGGCAAACCCTTCCCCACACTCGGCGCATATCTGCGGTCCGGAGTCAGCCCCTGCCTGCTTGTAGAAGGCGACTCCGAGGTTGGCGGGCCGCTGCAGGATATGGAACAGCTTGCCAAACGGGATGTACAGAAGACCCAGGATGACCGTGAGAGCGTGGAGGTTATTGAGGAAGGAATAGAATCTACCCTCCATCCACAAGCTGGACGCTGTGAGCATCAGGCCGGTCACCGACACAGCAAACAAGCCCGCCAGGGCAGCAAAGTCGCCAGCCCGCTCCAAAGCCAGGGCTCCCCTATCCCGGAAGCGGCGGATAAGAAAGATGGTCACCCCAGCAATCACGAGGACTGCCGCGATGTTGAGCACGTGGAAGACAAGCCATCCGACCAGGCTGCGGGAGTCGAAAGAGATCGTGGCGATAGGGCCTAAATAGGCCAGATACGTGCGGCCGGTCGGGTCGGCGGACTCGAAGTGGAACCACCCAAACGTAAGGGGAAAGGTGACAAGAGCAGCGAGGATGCAACCCCAAAAGATGAGCTGGTGGGCCACCCACCGGGCCCGTGATCGGGCCGCAATGAATCGCTGCAGGGCGAGGTTGGAGATGACGAGCCCGGCCAGGGCCACCAGATTGGAGCCGAACTTGCCTTTTGCCCGGAGCGCCTGCCAGCCGCGCTGGTTGAGCCGAGCGGTGGGCGGTCGGCGAAGCCACACCACATAGCGGTATACGGTGGCGAACACCGCAAGTAGTGTCCCGAACAGGTATGGGGCGAGAGCGGCGTCGAACCAGCGCAGTCCTCCCGAACCCACGTAAACCCCTACCAACAGGACAAAAACGGCGACACTTCCAAGGCCAACGCCTTTGCGGTCGAGTCGCAGCGGGGGGGTCATCTGCGTGATCCTACCCGAGCATCTTGGGGATCACATTTGACGGCTTCCATTGGCAATGACGCGAGCCCAAACCATGATCTTCGGCCTGCAGGGGCGCCCCCTCTCAGCCACTGTTAAATCGAACGACGACGTCCCAGGTCAAGGTTCGCCGGTGATGTCGCCTGCTATGGTCGCCGCCGCCAAAGCGTAGAAGCGGGCCCTGGGACGCCGGAAACGCCAACAAGCCCAACGAGAGCAAGACCGAATATCTAAAAGCCCGTCAGGCCGGCCCCGCGGCCGACCCCCCGACTGAGCTGAGCCTCCCCCGCTGACCAACCACCTTCTCCAAGGTGATTTCACCGCGCCCAAACCTCGACCGCCACCACGAATAAACCCTCGAACACACGGTTCGAGGGTTTTGTCGTAGTCGAGAGAAGTCCAAAGCCGCTCGAGACCGCCCCAGGGTGGTGAAACCGGCTACTTAAGTGAACGTTTCTCTGAACTTTGGTGAACAACTATTCGCGGAGGGGGTGGGATTCGAACCCACGAGACCCCAAAAAGGGCCTAACGGTTTTCAAGACCGTCTCCTTCGACCACTCGGACACCCCTCCAGGTGTCTAAACCCCCTGGTCAGAGGCTTGCGATAGCTTTCGTTCAGAAAGCTCGACAACGTTTGGGCCGCTCTTGGGCCGCACCAGGTCGCGGTGGTCGGTATCGAGACGGTCCATCACTGAGTCGTAGGCGTCCTCGAACAGGTGGGTGTAGACGCTCAGTGTAACCACTGGGGACCGGTGTCCAAGTTGCGCCTGGATCTCCTTGACGTCGGCTCCGGCCGCCCGCATCAACGAAGCGCAGGTGTGTCTGAGGGCATGCGGTGTGACACCCTCGAGCCCCGCTTCGGTGACCGCCTTATCCCACACCCGGCTGCGGTAGGGGGTGTAGCGCAGTGGTCCACCGTGAGGGGCTGCCCACACCAGGGTCTCTGGCTCCGACGGCCTGTCGTGGAGATGCTGGGCCAACTCCTCGGCAACGAATGCTGGAAGGTAGACGTGCCGGCGGCGATGTGTCTTGGGCTCACCGAAGACCAGGCGACCCGACACCTCGGTGGCGGCTTCCGCTATTGACAGCCGCCGTCGGAGGACGTCGACTCGGTTTCGTCGCAACGCTACGGCCTCTCCCCAGCGGAGCCCTCCGTAGGCCAGGGTCAGGATCAGGCTGTGGTCGGCGATCGACGTGGCCGCCGAGGCGAGACGGTCGACTTGTTCTGCAGTGAGATACCGATGACCGACATCGACAGGTAGCGCCGGCAGCTCAACCCCCCGTGCCGGGTTCCTGCCGATCAAACCTTCGTTCACTGCGGCGTCGAGACAGGCCGCAAGAACGTTGAAGCAGTTGCGAACCCTGGAGGAGCTAAGCCCTTCGGCCGACATATCGGAGACCCATTTCGAGACCGCGGTACGAGCCATCTTCTTGAGCGGTACTGCACCGAAGGACGGAAGGATTCGGCTGTTGAGTATCCCTTGATACCCGACGCTAGTCTTCTCGGTCAGGCCAACCCGTCCCGACATCCAGATCGCTGACCACTCCTCGACACTGATAGTTCCGGCCTCTGGGTCCACCCAGATGCCCAGATCCTGCTTCTGAAGCTCGGTGCGGAGCCACCTCTCGGCGTCGACCTTACGTTCAAACGCCTTGGAGTGTTCCCGTCCGTCTGGGCCTCGATAGCCGGCGCGCCACGGTGAAGGCCTATCGGGGCGTCTTCGAATCCATCCCATCTACCGTCCTCGAAGATAGTCGTCGGCCGGGCACACTAGCCGTGTGGAAGCGGGGGGGGCGTTTGTTCTGGGCCGACACGCGGTCTAGCGGTTGACATCCTGGAGTTGGTGTTCGATCCACTCTGCGATGTCGGTCCACCGGTAGCGGACGTGTCTGCCTACTCGGAAGCCTGGTGGTCCTTCTCTTCGGTACCGCCACTGGTAGAGGGTGGCTACCGGGACTCCGAGGTAGTCGGCGAGTTCCTCGACGGTGACGAGCCGGTTGTCGTTTTCCATGCCCGTGATGATGGGTGGGCACCCTCTCAACTCACTCTCATTCACCCTCCCAGTAGGTGACCGGTTCTGGAAAGACAACAGGCTGGTCGACGTGATCGCGTCTGGTGCCGTCGACTTGGAGAGTGTCGTTTCGGGCCTGGTCAGAGAAGTATGGGAGGGTTCTGACACTCGGTTGACAGGGTTTGTGACACTCGGTTGACAGGGTGATCTGGTCTTCTTGACCTGGTGACTTATCGACCTGAATCTGGCGTTGACCTCCGCCGGCCTGGGAACTGTTCGGGAGTGTTTCTGGGAGTGGTTTGGGAGGGCGACCAACTATTCGCGCTGCTGGTGACCGACTTCGAACGGCGATACGACCCGGCTTCGACGACCCGATCCAACAGCCGACCCACGGCGAGTTTTATCCGCCACGGGCGAAGGCTGAGTTTGACGAACGCGGCGATACCTGGCGCTCAACGACGAATGGTCGAACCCGAGAGTGCCAACACCGCGTCTCCGAACAAGTCGACGTCTTCGACACTGAACCCAGGTCCAACCAACCGAGATACAGCGGCCAGCCACCCGCGACTCCGGCTCCAGATGAACAGACGAGTGCACACCTGCGGTCACCTGGGGATCGGGGGTGTGTGGTGACGGTGCGGGTGACCACGTTGAAAGGGGTCGGGGCGGGCCGGTATTATACCGAGCGTCTCCCCTCCTACTACCTCGATGGCGACGAGCCGCCGGGCCGTTGGTGGGGTGAAGGCGCGGATCGCCTGGGTCTCCGCGGTGAGGTCGACGCCGACACATTCTTGGCGGTGATGGCCGGTCAGGATTCGGTCACGGGTCGGGATCTCGGCCGCCGTTTCGGGGAGGGCTCGGTGCGGGGTTATGACGCCACCTTCTCGGCTCCCAAGTCAGTCTCGGTCCTCTTCGGCCTCGGCGACGAACACGTGCGTGACCAGGTGGTAGAGGCCCACGAGAGCGCGGTGCGAGCCGTGCTTGGCTGGATCGAATCTCACGCCCACACCCGGATGCGCCGCCACGGCCAAGTTGTGACCGTGGACGCCGAGGGGATCGTGGTGGGGGTGTTCCGTCAGCACACCAGCCGCAAGCTCGACCCCCAGCTGCATACCCACGCCGTGATCGCCAACCGGGTTCGGGCACCAGACGGCCGGTGGCTCGCATTGGATGCTCGCACCATCAAGGTCGACCAGCGGACCCTCTCCGCCCTCTACCACGCCAACCTTCGCTCCGAGCTCACCCGCCGTCTCGGCGTCGAGTGGCAGCCACCGGAACACGGCATCGCTGAGATCGTTGGCTTCGATGGCGAGGTGTTGGCCGAGTTCTCCCAACGGACACGTGATGTTGAACGTCGGCTCGATGACAAGCTTCGTCGGTTCCATGCTGACCTGGGTCGAGATCCGACTGACAGGGAGCGGTGGAGGCTGGAGAGGGAGGCGGTCGTGGACAGCCGGCCCACTAAACCCCACGGTCCTACAGTCGCAGGGTTGCGCCAGGAGTGGCACGAGCGGGTCCTGGGGTTGGGCCACGATCCGGAGCGGCTCGTCAACAACGTCGTCGGCCGCCAAAGCGGTCTCGAGGGGATCGACTCAGGAACGGCCGTGCTGTTGGTCGAAAGGGCTCTCGGTTCCCTTGGTGAGCGCCAATCAACGTGGCGGCCTGCCGAGCTGGTACGTGAGCTGGCCGCAGCCGTCCCCACCACGGTCACCGTCGACTCCGAGCAGCTGACCGACTTTCTGCAGA
>JBBDMR010000087.1:0-20827 GCA_040878225.1 Acidimicrobiia bacterium | reverse complement strand
TCCTCGATCTGATGTTCCCGGTTGGCCTGACGCTGTTGCATCAGGAAAGGTGCGCCTTCACGTGCCTGGGCGAGCCATTCGTTGGCAAACGCCCCGGATTGGATCTCGGCGAGCACTTCTTTCATCGCCGCCCTGGTCTCGTCGGTCACTATCCGGTTGCCCCTCGTGTAGTCGCCGTATTCGGCGGTGTCTGACACCGAGTAACGCATCCAGGACAATCCGCCTTCGAAGAGGAGGTCGACGATCAGTTTCAACTCGTGGAGGGTTTCGAAGTACGCCGATTCCGGCTGGTACCCGGCATCGACGAGGGTTTCGAACGACGCTTTGATCAGCTCGGCAACTCCGCCGCAGAGGATCACCTGCTCGCCGAAGAGGTCGGTCTCGGTTTCCTCCTTGAAGGTGGTCTCGAGCACCCCGGCCCGGCTGCCACCGATGGCACGGGCGTAGGAGAGGGCGAGGTCGTGGGCCGTGCCGGTCGAGTCCTGATGGACTGCGATCAGGCACGGCACCCCTGAGCCTTGCTCATAAGTGCGGCGAACCAGGTGTCCCGGACCTTTGGGGGCGATCATCGACACGTCGACATGCTGTGGAGGGGATATCGCCTCGAAGTGGATGTTGAATCCGTGGGCGAACATGAGGGTGTTTCCCTCCTCCAGGCCGGGCTCGATGGACTCTCTGTAGACGTCACCCATCACCTGGTCGGGGACCAGCATCATGACCACATCGGCCCATGCCGCCGCCTCGGCGGGTGACTTCACATCGAGCCCGGCTTCGGCCGCGGCTGATGCGCTCGCCGATTCGGGGCGGATTCCCACGACGACTTCCACTCCCGACTCCTTGAGGTTGAGGGCGTGAGCGTGGCCCTGGCTCCCGTATCCGATCACGGCGACCTTCTTGTTCTTGATCAGGTCGGGATTGCAGTCGTTGTCGTAGTAGATGGTGGCCATGCTCAGATTGTTGCCAGAGTTTCGCCCGGACGCCAAACCGTCATAGGATTCGACGATGTCAGGAAAGGTTCGTTCCAACGATGTGACCGAGGGCCCGGCCAAGGCTGGTGCCAGGGCAATGCTGCGTGCCGTCGGTCTCACCGAAGAAGATTTTGACAAGCCTCAGGTAGGTGTGGTCTCGGCCGGCAACGAGGTGACCCCGTGCAACTTGACCGGGCCCGAGCTATCCCGTTTCGCCAAGGAAGGTGTGGCGGACGCCGGTGGATTCGGCCTGGTGTTCTCGACGATCGCCGTTTCGGACGGGATTTCGATGGGTCACGAGGGGATGCGCGCTTCGCTGGTCTCCCGGGAGGTAATTGCAGACTCGGTCGAGCTGGTGGTGCACGCCGAGCGTTTCGACGCCCTGGTGGCGATTGCGGGTTGTGACAAGTCGCTGCCGGGGATGCTGATGGCAGCGGGTCGCCTCGATCTGCCCGCTGTGTTCCTCTACGGGGGATCCAGCATGCCCGGGCGGTACCAGGGCCGGGATATTTCCATCGTCGACGTCTTTGAGGGGATCGGGGCCGAGTCGGAAGGGCGTATCTCCGGTGAAGAACTGCTTGCACTGGAAAGGGCAGCCTGCCCGGGCGCAGGTTCCTGTGCCGGGATGTTCACCGCCAACACGATGGCGGCGGTCGGGGAGGCAATCGGGATGTCTTTGCCCGGGTCGGCCGCGGTCCCGGCGATCGACCCGAGGCTGCGCATATTTGCGAGGCAGTCGGGTGAAGCAGTGATGTCCCTTGTCGACGAGGGGATCACTGCCCGACAGATCATGACCTTGCCGGCCTTCACCAACGCGATAACCACGGTCATGGCCCTCGGCGGGTCGACCAATGCAGTTCTTCACCTGCTGGCCATCGCCCACGAGGTGGGAGTCGAACTGGAAATAGGTGACTTCGACCGGATCTCCCGCACCACACCACACCTCGGCAATCTCAAGCCGTTCGGCAGGTACCACATGGTCGACGTCGACCGGATTGGTGGTGTGCCAATCGTGCTCAAAGCCCTGCTCGACGAAGGGCTGCTCGACGGTGACGTGCTCACCGTGACCGGCAAAACGCTGGCAGAGAACGTGGCCGGCATCCAAGTGCCGGCAGACCAGGACGTTATCGCCCCGGTCTCCGCGCCCCTCGCCACCGAGGGTGGGATTGCGATTCTCCACGGGTCTCTCGCCACCGAGGGTGCTGTGGTCAAAGTTGCCGGAATCGACTTTGCGGTGTTCGAGGGCCCGGCGCGTGTGTTCGACGGCGAACAGGCGGCCCTCCAGGCCCTGTTCGCCCATGAGATCCAGCACGGCGACGTGGTGGTGATCAGGACGGAAGGTCCCCGAGGCGGGCCGGGGATGAGAGAGATGCTCCAGATCACGGCTGCGATCAAAGGCGCCGGCCTCGGCAAAGACGTGATGCTCATCACGGATGGCCGCTTTTCCGGCGGGACAACAGGCCTTTGTATCGGCCATGTCGCGCCCGAGTCCGAGGTTGGAGGGAACATCGGTCTGGTCGCCGAGGGAGATCGGATCAAGATCGACATCCCGGCCCGAACCCTCGACCTCCTCGTCGACGAGACCGAATTGGAGCAGCGAAGAGCGTTATGGAGCCCGGCTCCGGCACGTTATGAATACGGGGCCCTCGCCAAATATGCCCGTCTCGTCGGCTCGGCAAGCCATGGAGCCGTCACCGGTTGACCGCCCCCTGTCGGGAGTCGGACGAAGTACATTCAGGCCCGGAATCGTGCCGGGGAGGTCACCTCGGGATCGACTCCACTGGCGGCGAGGCCTTCGGGCAATTCGCGATGCAGCACCTGGCTGGCGATCAACTCGCCATATGCCGGTGAGGTCATGATGCCGGTGCCTCCCTGGCCGACCAGCCAGAAGAAGCCGGGGGCACTCGGGTCCTCCCCGATGACCAGGTCGCGGTCGGGGGCGAAGGTGCGGAGACCCGTCCACTGCGAGTTGACAGCCCTGATCCCGAGGGCCGTCGCTTCGTTGATCCGCTCGATGGCGAGGGCGACATCTTCCATGCGCGGCCGTGGGTCTCCGGGAAGGTCATGCTCCTCCTCGGAGAGGGAGCACAGCAACTGGACGCCGTCCGGCCGGAAGTAATAGTCGTGCCCGACGCTAACGACCATCGGGAGCGCCGAGAGCTCCTCGGAACCGGGGACCATGAACGCAGTCCTCCTCATCGGGACCAGCCCGATTGGGTCGATGCCGGCGATCGAGGCGACATGATCACCCCAGGCACCGGCTGCGTTGACAACGGCGCCGCATTCGAATGTCTCCGCTGGGGTGACCACCCTCCATCCGGTGTCGGTGGTCTCGATGCCAACCACCGGGGAACTGGTGCGGATCGTCCCTTCGTGTTTGCGCAGGATCCTGACGAACGCTTGATGTAGCCCGGCGACGTCGATGTCGGCCGCAGTCGGCTCGTAGAGACCGCCACCGAGAAGGTCCGGCTTCATCACTGGCGCCAGACGCATCACCTCTTCGGGGGTCAGAGCTTCCGATCCTGCTTCAGACCGCATGCCCTCTTCGGCTATCCGGTCGAGGGCATCCAGTTGCTCGGGCCGCGCCACCCAAAGTGCCCCTCGTTCGCTGAGGAGAGGGGCATCTGTGGCGAAGCCCGGGGGCTTGTCAAAGAATTGCGCGCTCGCCCGCGCCAGTGGCCTCGATCCCGCCCCGCCGTAGTTGACGATGAAGAGGGCTGCCGACCTGCCGGTGGTGTGAAAGGCAAGCGTGGCTTCCTGCTCGAGAAGGACGACACTCCCGTGGGGGGCGAGATGGGCAGCGGCAGAAACGCCGGCGATGCCACCACCGATGACGACAAAGTCGGTCACGGGGCCACGATCACCCTTCCGAGTGCCTTGCGCTCAGCCACCCACCTGATGGCGTCGGCGCCCTGGTCCAGGGGGAAGGTCTTCGAGACCACCGGGCGAAGCGTTCCCTCACCAACCCATTGCATGATCGTCCTGAAATTCTTCGCCTCACCGGCGGGGTCTTCGCTCAGATGCCGGCCCCAGAAGACACCCACAATCGAATTGCCTTTCACCAGCGGCAGATTCAGCGGGATCGACGGGATCTCCCCAGCGGCGAACCCGACCACCAGTAGCCGGCCATCCCACTTGGTCGAGCGCAGCGCCTGTTCGGTCGCCGGGCCGCCGACAGGGTCGTAGACGACGTCGACCCCGGCGCCGCCGGTGAGCTCGGAGATGCCGTCGCGCAGGGGTGTCCGGTCGTAGCGGATCACATGGTCGGCCCCGTTCTCCACCGCCAGCATCTCCTTGTCGTCCGAAGAGACGGCTGCCAGCACTGTCGCGCCGAGGCGCTTACCGATCTGAACCGCGGCCACGCCGACGCCCCCCGAGGCGCCGAGGACGAGGAGGGTCTCCCCGGGCTGCAGGTGGGCCCGGTCGACAAGGGCGTGGTACGAAGTGCCGTAGGCGACAGGGATCGAAGCTCCCTCCTCGAAAGAGGTTTCCGGCGCTAGGTGGAGAAGTGAGTTGGCCGGGACCAGGGCCAGTTCGGCCATCGCGCCGAAACCGATGAAGCCCGCCACGCGAGCGCTTGGTTCCAGGCCGTCGATGCCGCCGGTGTCGACCACCTCACCAGCAAGTTCCGACCCCGGGGCGAAGGGGAGGTCAGGTCTCGTCTGGTATTGGCCAGCGACCACGAGGCTGTCGGCAAAGTTGACGGCGGCCGCCTTCACCCGGATGAGGGCCATCCCGGGTGTGGGCTCAGGGTCGGGGAGCTCGGCGACGGTCAGAGAGTCGATTCCGGCGTAGTCGTTGCAGATCAGTGCGCGCATATTTTCACATTACGGGCATCGGCCCCGCTTCTCTGACACAATCGGGACGTGCCCGTCGAACCGATGCCGTCAAAGTTCCAGTTGCCCGATCCCCGGACGGTCGAAGACGACATCATCGCCGTTGGAGGTGATCTGGCGCCGGGGACAATCCTCCAGGCGTACCGCAAAGGAATGTTTCCGATGCACCTGCCCGATGAACGCCTGGCGTGGTGGTCGCCGCAGGAACGTGCGATTCTGCCTCTCGACGGCCTCAAGATTTCCCGTTCGCTGCGCCAGTCGGTGCGTCGGTTCACACTGAGCGTCGATCAGGACTTCGAGGCTGTGATCGACTCTTGCGCCAATCTGGAGCGACCCGACGGCTGGATCAACCCTGAGATTCGGGCGGCCTACGGCGCTCTACACCAATTGGGTTGGGCTCATTCGATCGAGGTCTGGGACAGCGAGGGAAACCTGGCCGGGGGCCTCTATGGTGTTGCCTTAGGCGGCCTTTTTGCCGGGGAGTCGATGTTCTATGAGGTGAGTGACGCCTCCAAAGTTGCGCTCGTCCACCTGGTCGTCATGCTGTCCGACCGCCCCGGTTGCATGCTCGATGTGCAGTGGCTGACCCCCCATCTGGAGCGTATGGGAGCAGTGGTGATCGGTCGGGAGGAGTATCTGCGTCGACTCCCGGACGCACTCAATGCCTCCTCTCCCTTCAATCCCGGGGGTTGAGCGACTGTGTGCGACTCAATCCCGGAGGCAGAGCCAATGTGAACGACGACTGCGTTAGAGTCCGCGACCAACACATGGAGTTGAGTTGCGGGCCGTTCTAGCTGGTGTCGATATAGGTTCGATGGGTCGACGCGTGGCCGACCGCGCCCGGCTGATCGCCGAAGCGTCCGGTGCCACTCTCCAGATCGTCCATGTTCTCGAGCCTGTCGCCGAGGCGATGATCGAACCAGCGCATGCCAGGCTGATGCGGGATCATCAGAGGATCGAGGCAAGGAAGCTCGTCGAATGGATCGAGAGCCGGTCCTCGGTGCCCGTCGAACTCGAAGTGGTCACCGGGTCGCCGTCATGGGCGATAACCCAACGGGGGAAGGCCGCTTCTCTGGTGGTGCTCGGGTCTTCCTCGATCGACAACTTCTCGGTAGGTCCGGTGGCGCTTCGTGTGGCGCGGATGTGCCGGGCCGACACACTCATCGTCAGACGACAGCCCAGGGGTCCGTATCGCCGGATCATCGCCGCAGTCGACTTCAGCGAACAATCCCGGGTCGCGGTCGAGCATTCGCTGGCCGGCTTCCCCGAAGCGGAGGTAACGGTTCTCTACTCGCTGCCCGCACGCTTCGACCCCCTTCTTGCCGACGCCGGGCTGTTCGCTGAGGAGGTGACTGCGTCCCGCAGCCATCGACTGGGCCGAGCGGCGGACCGCATGGAGGAGTTTGCTTCGAAATGGGGGGGATCGGTGCGCACCGAGGTCGTGGATGGCCCTCCCACGTCGACGATCGCCGAGACTCTGCGGCGTAAAGGCGCAGATCTGGTCGCAGTGGGAAGCAGGGGAGCCTCCTCAACTCGCATGGTGTTGCTCGGCACGGTTGCCGAAGGCCTGGTTTCGGCCGCTCCCTGTGATGTGCTCGTCGCTCGCAGCCCTTCGCATTTCCGTCGCCCATGAACCTGGCCCCGATCTGGGAAGAGGGGGACTGGTCGGGTCTTCCCCGTCTCACCGATTCACTGGAGGCAGACCTTTGTGTGGTCGGGTTGGGTGGCTCCGGGCTTTCTGCGATTGCGACAGGTCTGGATCTCGGCCTCTCCGTGATCGGTTTGGATGGAGCTCAGGTTGGAGGAGGTGCCGCCGGGCGGAATGGAGGTTTCCTCCTCGCCGGGATGCCGCTCTTCTATCACGAAGCGAGGGAGATCTACGGCGCAGACACCGCCCTCGCTTTCTACAGGAGGACAATCGACGAGCTGGATCGGATGTTCGCCGCCCGGAATGCTCGGCGCACCGGAAGCCTGCGGATTGCTGCGAACGACGAAGAGTTGGCCGACATCGAGGAGGAGCTAACCGCTCTCAACGGGGATGGATTCGCCGTCGAGCGACACGACGGGGTCGAGGGAGCGGGGATGCTCATCCCCTCGGACGGTGTCTGCAATCCGCTGTCCCGTGTACGCGAACAAGCTCGTCTCCTCTCGGATGGCGGGGCGCAACTTTTCGAACACTCCTCGGCGGTCGACGTCGTGGCGGGACGGGTGACCTCAGGGTCGGGGACGGTCGAGGCCGGGATGATCGTCGTTGCCGTCGACGGGCGACTCGAGTTGATCTTCCCCGAGCTAGCGGAAACCGTGCGGTCCGCATCTCTGCAGATGCTGGCAACCGGGCCGGACCGGTCGGTCCGGTTCGATCGTCCCGTCTACACCGATTTCGGGCACACGTATTTCCAGCAGCTGGCGGATGGAACCATCGCCCTCGGCGGCCTGCGCCATCAATACCATGAGATTTCGTGGACGACGGAGGACGGCCTGATCGACGAGATCCAGTCAGGTCTCGACGGGGAACTGAAGGATCTCGGCGTCCAGGCCCCGGTGACCCATCGCTGGTATGGCCACGCCGCATTCACCGATGACCGTCGCCCCATCTTCGCCGAGATGGCCCCGGGAGTTGTCGCAATAGGCGCGTACTCGGGGCACGGCAACGTGGTCGGCTCGATCTACGGCCGCGAGGCGGTCCGTCAGATGGCGGGTGGACAGCCGATCACACCTCCGTTGTAGGGAGCCGGTCTTGGTGGCCTGTCGCCCAAATACTGGCGGCCCTATTTGACCGACAGACCACTAACTCACATTGGCGATCGCTTGCAGGACCGCCCGGGTGCCGTACACCGATGCGAGGTGGGACTTGTATTCCTCGGTTCCGTACAGGTCCTCGATGATCGTCACGTCGTCGGACGCCTTCCGTGACGCCTCTTTCACAGCTGCCTCCGAGCCGTCGGTCCCGACCAGCGCCGCTGCCATCGCGTTTGCCAGAGAGACTTTGGTTCCAACACCGGTAAGGGCAACCCGGGCGTCGGCAATCGATCCCCCGTCCATCCTCACCCAGGCGGCGGCTCCGGCGATTGCGTAGTCCGATCGCCCGCCGCGCCTGCCCAGCTTGTCGTAGGCGGAGCCTTCGCCCGGCCCGTGCTTCGGGACCCGTACCGAAGTGAGGATCTCGTTTGGCTCGAGGGCCGAGGTGAGTGCATCGACGAAGAAATCGGCGGCGGCGATCTCCCGGCTGCCGCCCGACGACTGAGCGACCATGGTCGCCCTGAGGGCGAGCGCCGCGGCCGGCTGGTCGGCCACGAGGTCGGCGTGGGCGATGGCACCGCAGGTTGTCCCGCGGTTGCGGACCTGGACATCACCGGTGAGCGACGCTGCTGTCGACAGGGCCGTCGCGACCTGGGTGATCAGTGGGTTGGTGGCGGTGG
Organism: Acidimicrobiia bacterium; assembly: GCA_040878225.1. Classification (GTDB taxonomy): domain Bacteria; phylum Actinomycetota; class Acidimicrobiia; order Spongiisociales; family ZC4RG35; genus MA-ANB-1. Next base: position 12,604 of record JBBDMR010000087.1, on the reverse strand, counting down.
TGGCGTGGCGGACCAGAGCCCCGATGCTCAGGTGGCCGTTTTGCTCCTCCACCGCGTCGAGGCCCGGGATTCTGGCGATGTCGACCACGACGGCAGGGGAGAACAGGCGCATCTTCATCAACGGGATGAGACTCATCCCACCCGCCATCACCTTGGCGTCATCTCCTAGAGCACCAAGGGCCTCGTCGAGGCTTGCCGGTGCGACATAGTCGAATTCACGTGGGTACATCAGTTGCTCGCTTCCTGGATGGCGGCCCAGACCCGCTTCGGCCTGAGTGGCATGTCGATGTGCTTGACCCCCAGAGGGCTCAGCGCGTCGACCACCGCATTGACGATCGTGTGCGCTGACCCGATTGTCCCGGCCTCGCCGATCCCCTTCACACCCATCGGATTGACATCGGTCGGGGTGACCGTGTGCGACAGGTGAAAGAACGGGAGGTCGGCTGCAGTGGGCAACGGATAGTCGAGCAGTGAGCCTGTGAGCATATTCCCCGACGGGTCGTACACGGCTTCTTCGAAGAGTGCCTGCCCTATGCCCTGGGTGATCCCGCCATGGATCTGCCCGTCGACAATCATCGGGTTCACCCGGTTGCCGCAGTCGTCGACCGCGTAGTACTCGAGAATTTCGATGTTGCCGGTGTCGGCGTCGACCTCGACGAGTGCCAGATGAGTACCGAACGGCCAGGTGGCGTTACCGGGGCTGAAGGCCGTATGAGCCTCGAGGCCGCTCTCCACCCCTTCCGGCAGGGTGTGCGCCTGGTAGGCGGCTTTGGCAATCGCCCGCCAGTCGATCGATCTCTCCGGGGAGCCTGCCACATGCGCGGCTCCGTCTTCGAAGACGATGTCCTCTGGCGCCGCCTCGAGGAGGTGGGCTGCGATCTTCGCAGCCTTTACCTTGATCTCTTCAGCAGCGTTGTAGGTGGCAGCACCATCGACCGATAGCGACCTGCTCCCGAAGGTGCCGATTCCCATGGGATGCTCCTGGGTGTCGCCGTGGCGAACTCTCACGTTCTCCCATGGGATGCCAAGCCGATCGCTGATGATCTGGGCCCAGGTCGTTTCATGTCCCTGTCCGGATGGGCCGGTGCCGATCACCACCGTCACCGATGCGTCGGGGTTGACCCGGACCAGCCCCGACCCGTTGAACGAGGCGGGAAGACCGTAATTCGACCATGAGAAGCCGATCTCGGCGAGCACCGCCGGGCCAAAACCGCAGACCTCAACATAAGATCCGACACCGATCCCGACATGGCGTCCTTCGGCTCGCGCCTCGTCCCGGCGTCGGATCAGGTCCTCGTAGCCGGATATCTCGATGAGCTTGTCGACGGCGGCCTCGTAGTCGCCGGAATCGAGGGAAAACCCGCAGCCCATCGCCGCCGGAAACTCGTCCTTGCCCCAGAAGTTCTTCTTGCGAACCTCGAACGGGTCCATCCCGATCTCGCGGGCGAAAGCGTCGATGATCCGCTCCAGGTAATAGATCGCCTCGGGACGCCCTGCACCCCGGTAGGCGTCAGTGGTCATCGTGTTGGTCACCACGCAGTCGACTGTCCACGAGACTGGCATCTTGTACTGGCCGGACGCGATCCAGAGACCGAGGAGGGGGATCGCCACGGTGAAATTCTGGCTGTAGGCGCCCATGTCAGCGATCGCCTCCAGCTTGTACCCGAGGAACTCGCCTTCTTTGGTGCCGACGAGTGTGGCGGTACCGATCCAGCCGCGGCCGTGGATCGTCGCTCCCGCCGCCTCGCGCCTCGTCTCGGTCCACTTGACCGGTCGACCCAGCTTCTTGGCTGCAAACGCGGCGAGTATCTCGTCGTTGTACACGTTTAGCTTCGCCCCGAACCCACCACCCACCTCAGGTGCGATGGCACGCACGTCACTTGGGGAGATCCCGAACATCGTGGCGATCGCCCCGGCTAGGGCGTGGGGGATCTGCGTCGAGCTGTGCACCGTGAACCGCTCATAACCGCTGTTGTACTCGGCTATCACCGACCTGGGTTCGATTGCAACGGGTATCAGGCGCTGATTAGTCATCTCGATGCTCACGATCACTGCGTCGTCCCGCTCCATCGCGGCATCGACCTGCGGGGTCTGGTCTTCGAGACCGAGCGCCTCCCAGTAGCCATGATAAGTCCAGGTGTGGAGCACATTGGAGTCGAGCTCTTCATGGACCTTCGTCGTATCGGCCTTGGCTTCCTTGAGATCGATGACCGCCGGAAGGATATCGAAGTCGACCTCTATTGCGTCGGCCGCGTCCTGGGCCTGATAGCGATTCTCGGCAACCACCATGGCAACCGCCTCGCCGACGTGATTGACCTCACTTGCGGCGAGGAGCGGGCGTAGCTTGCCGATAGGAACTTGTGCCACAAGTGGCCCGAGCTCGGCGACATCGTCATGGGTGAACACAGCGACCACTCCGGGCATTGACGACGCTGCTGAAGTGTCGACGGAATTGATCTTGGCGCGGCCGAATGGAGATCGCGAGAAAGCGACGTGAAGCATCCCGGTGGGTTGCAGGTCGTCTACGAAGACTCCGCGGCCCTTTATGAGCGCCGGGTCTTCCCGGCGTCGAACATCTCCGCCCATCACACTCGTTGTGGCCATCAGCTGGCTCCTTCCCAATCCGGTGCTGCCGGCTCTTCACCGCGCAATTTCGATCCCGCGTATTCCACGGCCCTCACGATGTTGTGGTACCCGGTGCACCGGCAGAGATTGCCTTCGATCCCGTGACGGATTTCGTCTTCAGAGGGGTTGTCGTTCTCGGCGAGGAGAGCTGAAGCTGACATGATCATGCCCGGAGTGCAGAACCCGCATTGCAGGCCGTGGCGCTCCCAGAACCCCTCCTGGACCGGATGAAGGGTGTCATCGGTGGCCAGCCCTTCGATGGTGGTCACATCGGCGCCGTCAGCCTGGACGGCAAACATCGTGCACGACTTGACCGGTTTCCCGCCGATGTGAATCGTGCAGGCACCGCAATAACCGGTCTCACAACCGACATGGGTCCCGGTCAGATGAAGGTTCTCACGGATGAAGTGGACGAGGAGAGTCCGGGGCTCGACGTCAGCCGATACCTCCTGCCCGTTGACTGTCATCGAGATTTTCACAAGGAGGGTGCCTTTCGTCGAGAACCTGGTTGTGAACCTATCAGATCATGACCACCGCGTGCTGTGTGTCGCGGGCCTGTTCTTCCTGCCTGCGCCTTCTTTTGTTGACTTGGCGCTTGCGGATAACCACGCCAAGATCAGGCCATGAACCTTTACGGGACCGTGGAATTGGGCGGTACCAAGACCCTGGTCGCTGTGGGCAACGGCGAAGGCAGCCTGGGGGAGACGCTGAGGCTCGAAACCGGCGAGGAGCCCGGCACGGTTGTGGACACCGTCGTCGAGTTCCTCTCCGAGCATGAGCTGAGCTCGGTTGGCATCGCCTCGTTCGGGCCGCTCGAACTTCGACCCGGGCACCACAACTTCGGTTCGATCCTCGCCACTCCCAAGCCGGGCTGGAGCAACTTCAACCTGGTCTCGGCGATCGGTGGCCGCCTCGGTGTCCCGGTGGCGATCGACACCGACGTCAATGGCGCCGCGATAGCGGAGGGGAGATGGGGAGCTTCGCGGGGTCTCGAGGACCACGCATACATCACCGTTGGCACCGGGATCGGGGCGGGCATCGTGGTCGGGGGCAGCATCGTCCGTGGCCTGGCCCATCCTGAGTTCGGGCACATCGCTGTGGAGAAACACCCCGACGACGCCTTTGTGGGCAGTTGCCCGTTTCACCACTCATGTCTGGAGGGACTGGCCGCCGGACCTGCACTCGAGGCCAGATTCGGAGCGCGTCTCTCACAACTCGGCGAGAGGGAGAGGGAGCAGGCGATCACCTTTGCGGCTTATTACCTTTCCCAGGGGGTTCGCACCCTTGTCTATACGGTGTCGCCGGAGCGGGTGGTCATCGGGGGCGGGGTGTCGAAGATGGAGCGCTTTCACTCCGCGGTACATGAGCAGCTTGAAGTCCAGCTCGCCGGATATGCGGTTCTCCCGGAGCACAATTCCAACCGTTTCGTTACATCCCCCGGGCTCGGCGATCAATCCGGATTGCTTGGCGGGGTAGCTCTCGCTCTCGGCATCTCCGGTTGATTTCCGCTCCGTCGCGTCTGCCCTCTTGCGATTCAGCCAGGACCATTACAGTCTCCGCTGTCGAACAGGAGAATATCGTTGCCCCATATCCTCGAAGCCACCGGCTTGGTAAAACACTTCGACGACCTGATTGCAGTCGACGGCGTCGATATCGAGATCTCTCCGGGTGAGACATACGGTCTACTCGGGCCCAACGGGGCGGGCAAGACCACAACAATTTCCATGATTTCGGGGCTGCTCGAGCCTGACAGCGGTTCGGTGAATGTAAACGGCCACCGCATTACGACGTCTTCGACGGCGGGAAAGGCCGACATCGGCCTGGTTCCCCAGGACCTGGCGATCTATCCGGACCTGACCGGATCCGAGAACCTCACCTTCTTCGGCCGGCTATACGGGATGGCGGGACCGACCCTTGGATCGAGAGTCGACGAAGTTCTCGAAGTCATCGGCCTGACTGACCGGCGCGACGACCTGACCGCGGAATACTCGGGTGGGATGAAACGACGCCTCAACATCGGCATCGGGCTGCTTCATAAGCCCCGACTCCTCATCCTCGACGAGCCGACGGTAGGGGTCGATCCCCAGTCCAGAAACGCAATCCTGGAATCGGTGGAGAATCTTTCGGTGGAGGGCATGGCCGTGCTCTACACAACCCACTACATGGAGGAGGCGGAGCGGCTTTGTGACCGGGTCGCCATCATCGACGAAGGCACCATCAAAGCTGAGGGCACACGGCGCGACCTCGTCTCCATGGTCGGAGAGAAAGACAGGATCAGCATCAGCGCGACCGGAAATCTCAATGCCGCTGCCGATGCGTTGAGCTCGCTCGATGGAGTGGTGGGTGCAGCCACGTCCGATCGGGGCCTCGACATTCTGGCGGTGTACGCATCGAGCATCCTGCCCGCGATCCTGACTACGGTCTCGGCCAGTGGCGCATCGATTTCCGGTGTCCAGGTGGTCGAGCCGAACCTGGAAGCAGTCTTCCTCCACCTGACCGGCAAAGCCCTGCGGGACTGAGGACCGTGCGCACAGCTCTCCGGATTGCAGGCAAAGACCTGAAGCTGCGCCTGCGGGACCGGTCGGCGTTCATAATCGGCATCATCGCCCCTCTTTCCCTGGCATTCATATTGAACCTCGTCCTCGGTAATGCGTTCGACCCAACACAGGGCATCGGTCTCGAATACGGGGTGGTCGACCTGGACCGGTCCGAAATTTCTGCAAGCTTCACGTCGGTCCTCGATGAGATCGAGGCCGAGGGCATCCTCGAGCTGGAACGGTTCTCCGACGTGGAGTCCGCGGACGCGGCGATCGAGGAAGGGGAAGTGGACTCTTACTTCTTGCTCGAACGGGGGTTCGGCCAGGCTGTGGTCACAAACTCGCCGGCGACCATCCAGGTGGTCGGCAATATCGACTCTCCGACGTCGACTCAGATCGCGGCGTCAATCGCAGATCAGTTCGCCACAGGCGTCGAAGCGGCACAACTCGCCGTTGCCACCACATCGCAAGTGACATCGATGCCGGTGACGCCTGAATTCGTGGCATCTCTCGATGGCGATCCCCGGTCCGCCGCGTTCTCGTACCGGCTCGACGACGTGTCAACCGCGACGAGACAACTCGATGCCACCACCTATATGGCCGCAGGGATGGCTGTGTTCTTCCTCTTCTTCACAGTTAGTTTCGGGGTTCTCGGCCTACTCGAGGAGGAGCGGCAGGGAACCCTGACCCGACTCATGGCTGCACCTATCGCTCGGGCGTCAGTGGTCGGAGGTAAGGCCATTCTCTCGTTTGCTCTCGGGCTGATCTCGATGTTCGTGCTGGTGGTGGCGACCCAGGTTCTGATGGGGGCTACCTGGGGGGCACCGCTCGGGGTTGGGCTAATTGTGGTTGCCGGTATCCTGTCGGCGGTCGGGATAATCGGACTGGTCGCCGCGGTCGCGAAGACGCCCGAAGGTGCAGGAAACATGGGCGCGATAATCGCTGTCATCCTGGGCATGCTCGGCGGTGTCTTCTTCCAAATCGGTCAGGGGGACGATCTTCTCTCCAGATTGACCTTCATAACTCCTCACGCCTGGTTCATGAGGGGCCTTGCCGATCTCGCTGACGGGGCACCCTGGACCGCCGCCCTTCCTGCCACCGGCGCGATTCTGATCTTCGCCGTGGTCACCGGAGCGATCTCCTGGGTTCTGTTGATGAGGAGGTTGCGGCGATGAAAGCGCTCGCAATCGGCATGTCGAACATCCGGAGAATGCTCCGGGAGCGTTCGAACATATTCTTCGTGTTCGTCTTCCCGATCGCATTGATCCTGCTGATCGGATCGCAGTTCGGGGGAGGTGTCAAACCCGCGATCGGCCTGTACCTGGCTGATGCCGACGAGTTGGCAACGGAGATCAGCGACGCAGTTGAATCTCAGGAGAGTATCGACACCCGTCGCTTCGATACCGAGGCCGCTCTAGTCACAGCTGTGGAGCGGGGCCACGTTCAGGCCGGACTGTTTCTACCCGCGAACATCGACAGCACCGCGGCAGCGTCGGATGTAGTCGAAATCGGCTTCGTTGCGAGGCCTGACGGAAGCGGTCAACAGTTGCAGGCAATTGTCGGATCTGCTGTCGCCGATGTGATGAAACCGGTTGGTGCAGCACAGTTTGCCGTGGCCGAGAGCGACTCCGATTTTGAAGCCGCCCACGGCGTTGCGAGAAGCATCGCGGGCCAGGCAGGTGGTGTCGAAGTGTCGGTTATGGCCGTGGGGGAAGCGGTCTTCCCTGACACCCTCGGTCAGTACGACCTCGGGGCCTCCTCACAGCTGGTTCTCTTCGTCTTCCTCACCGCCCTCGCCGGCTCCGCTGCACTGATCATGACCAGGCAACTGGGAATCAGCTCACGGATGCTGTCGACTCCAACCTCGGTGAGATCGATCGTTGTCGGAGAATCGATGGGCCGCTTTGGCGTGGCGCTGGTCCAGGGTTCGTACATAGTGGTGTTGACCCTCATCATCTTCGGTGTCAACTGGGGCGATCCGCTTGCCTCATTCTTATTGTTGGTGGCGTTCTCCGCGGTCGGCGCAGGAGCCGGAGTTCTGATGGGCTCGGTCTTTTCCAACGACCAACAGGCCGGGGGAGTGGGGGTGGTCCTCAGCATCGGCCTGGCCGCTCTCGGCGGATGTATGGTGCCAATCGAGCTGTTCTCTCCGACCATGCGGACCGTCGCTCACTTCACCCCCCACGCCTGGGCTCTCGACGGATACGCCGAGTTGGTGCGCCGTGGCGGCAACACCGGTGACATCCTCCTCGAACTGGGAGTCCTCGCCGGCTACGCCGCGGTCCTTTTCGTCCTGGCCGCGTGGCGGCTCCGCATCGCCATCACCAGGCCCTAAGCGGGAATGGTGACGGTGAAGGTGGTTCCCTGCGGCGAGCTGGCGACCTCGATGTCGGCGTTGACCCGTTTCAGGATGGTGTGCACCGTGTGCAACCCCAGCCCGGTCCCTTTTCCCGGCTCCTTGGTGGTGTAGAAAGGGTCGAATATCCGTGCGGCGATGTCGTCGGGAATCCCGGGGCCGGTATCGGTGACCGAAACCACGACATTGCCATCCCGATTCTGGGCTGTGATCGTCAGTGTCCCGCTATCGCCCATGGCGTCGGCGGCGTTGTCGATGAGATTCGTCCAGACCTGGTTGAGATCGCGTCCGGACACTTCAACGGTCTTGAGGTCAGCTTCGAAGTCGAGCTCGACGTCGATGCCTCGCAACTTGTGCTTGAGCAGGATGAGCGTATCTCTGATCCCGGACGTGGGGTCGATCTCCTGGATCGGTCCCCGGTCCAGGTAGGAGTAGTCCTTGACGACCCGCACCAGCTCCGAAATCCTACCTGCACCGATAGAGATCTCCCCGATCAGCTGCGCGGCCGTGGCCCGCAAACCGACCCATCGGGCGAAGTGGGCAAGCCTCTCATCGTCCAAACCCGCGGTGGCTTTGTCTAATTGTCCTGGCGTCCAGCCTGCTTGGACCATCGACGGGGCGATGTCCCACGCCCCGGCCACCCCGTGGGCGGTGAGCCAAGCGGCAACTGCCTCCTCGGACTCGGCCCGCTCTATCGTGGAGAGGTCTTGTTGCGGAGGGGTGAGGTGGTATTCGTCATTGCCTGAGACGCCAGCAAGGGAGCGAGATTCTTCGCCGAGCTCGGCGTAGGTTCGAAGCAACTCCTGGGTGCTTCTGGCCACAGCCGCGGCAGGATTGTTCAACTCATGCATCAACTGCGCGGCCATCCGCCCCAGTGCAGCCATCCGTTCTTCGTGGCGGATCTTGTCTTCGATGTCCCGCAACCTGGCGGTGACCGTCCGGAACATCCGTCTCACCACTCTCGAGTCTTCGAGCAGGTCTTCGAACGCCTCTACCGGGACCCTGATCAGCTGTGACTTCTCGGCAGCACGGACCGTCGCCATCCGGGGCGAGTTGTCGAGCAGTGCCATCTCGCCCACGACCTCACCGGGACCAATGCGGGCAAGCTCGACTTCGGTGTCGGGGGTGTGCTTGGTGACGGTCATCTCACCCTCGACCACCACATACATCTCCACCGAGTCGCTGCCTTCTTCGATGATGACGGTCCCCGCCTCGACATCCACTGTCTCTGAGCCCGCACAGACGCTGAGGATGAGCTTCTCGGGCAGGTCGGCGAAGTAGGGAAGGGCGCGGAGAGCGTCGGCGATGTTGCTCACAACGAGGAAAGGTGCTGGTGGACGAATCGAATTGCCGTCGATCCCTCCCCGGTAGCGCCCGCCACCCGGCGGATTGAGTTGTGGCGCACATCGCCGGCAACAAAGATCCCCGGCACCGAAGTCTCCAGGGGGAGGGGGTCGCGTTCGACGTTCCAGCCCTTCAGTGGCCCCAGGTCCGGGCCGGATAGGACGAAACCGCGGTCGTCGAGTTGGACCAGGTCGGCGAGCCAATCCGTCTGAGCTCGCTGGCCGATGAAAATGAACAAAGCTCCGGCCTTGACCTCCGTCTCTTCCCCGGTCTCGAGATTGCCCAGTACCAGAGTGTCGAGGTGGCTGTCGCCCCTCGCCTCCACCACCTGGCTGGTCCCGAGGATCGAGACGGCAGGGTTCGCTGCGAGGTTGTCGATGAGGTATTTCGACATCGTCTCCACCAGGCTGTCACCCCGGATGACGATCGTGACCGAGTCGGTGAACCTGGTCAGGAAGAGAGCAGCCTGGCCGGCCGAGTTCCCTCCTCCGACCACATACATCGGCTGATCCCGGTGATAGCTCGCCTCGATGTTCGAGGTGCCGTAATAGACACCGGCCCCGGTCAGTTCTTCCAGACCCCGGGCGCTCAGCTTCCGGTACTCCACACCGCTGGTAACCACCATTGCCTTGGCCGTGATCGAGGTTCCATCGGCGAGGTGAACGATCTTGTACGGGTCTTTGCGGCTGACCCGTTCGACCCGCATCGGGACCAGGATCTCGGCTCCGAGCCGCGCGGCCTGCGAGTGTGCCCTCCTGGACAGGTCTGCACCACTTATGCCACTGGGGAAGCCGAGATAGTTCTCGATCAGAGTCGACTGGCCAGCCTGGCCCCCCGGGGCCGAGGCTTCGATGAGGAGTGTCTTCAGGCCCTCCGAGGAGCCGTAGACCGCTGCTGCCAGACCGGCCGGGCCGGCACCGACGATGGCGACGTCATAGGCGTCGGCACTGGCATGACTGGTGAGGCCGACCTGCTCCGCCAGTTGGTCGGTGGTCGGGTTGCGGAGCGGCTCCTTGTCGGGGAATAGGACCAGCGGCAGGTCGGAGAGCCCGGCTCGAGCCGACCCCATTATCCGACTGGCCTCCTCATCCTTTTCGAGCAGGAGTGAGCGGTACGGAATCTGGTTCCGTGCCAGAAATGCCTTCAGCTCGAAAGCGGGCCTCGACCATTCCTGGCTGACGATTCTGATGCCGCTGTACACCGGTCTGAAATGTGCTTGCCAGTCGTCGAGAAGCTCGTCGAGTATCGGGTACAGCTTGTCATCAGGCGGGTCCCAGGGCTTCATGATGTAGTGGTCGAGGCCAACGTCATTGATCGCACTGATGGCGGCATCCGTATCTGCATACGCCGTAAGCAGGGTTTTCTTGGCGTCCGGGAACGGTTCGAGAGAGGTGCGGATGACGTCGACGCCGCTGATGTTGGGCATTCTCTGGTCAGCAACGATCAGGGCCAGTGGTGTGCCGCGGACGGCAAGCTCTTGGATGGTATCGATCGCTTCCTGGCCCGAAGTTGCCCCCATGATCCGGTACTCGTCCGCATAGTGGGAGCGGAGGTCGCGCTGCACCGCGCTGAGGACTTCAGGCTCGTCGTCGATGGCAAGGATCACGGGCCGATCGCTCATGCGATTCCCAGCCCATCCTCGAAGCAGTACTGCCAGGTCTCCTCGGGCTCGATCGAGCGGACAAGAGGATGGCCGTCTCCGGTCCAGTGCTGCCGGGCGTGCCGGTTCTTGGAACTGTCACAACAGCCGACCAGCCCGCACATCAGGCACGCCCGGAGATGGACCCAGGCATCACCGGCGGCGATGCAGCGGTCGCACACCTCCGATGTCGGCTCAGCCGCAGTGGTCAGCCCTTCAAAGTGTTCACAAGTCGCCATCTCGCCTCCCTCATCACTGTCCACGGTTTGCCGAGGGCCGTTAGTCTCCATGATAAGTCCAGCATTCTGATGCTGCTCCGTCTTACCAGGCATCAACCCGCGCTGTCCTCCAAGCGCTTAATGTGTCGACCGTCCATGAAATCAGCAATGACCTCCAAGGCGGCGGATTGAGCCTCGTGCAGGTCGCCCCACCTCGACTTCGAACTGCGGCGGAAGAGGGTGAGAGGAGCGCCACGTGGCTCGAACTCTTCTACGACCTTGTTTTTGTCGTGGCCGTGGCGGTGCTTGTCGAGCGTCTGGTCCATGACATCACGGGAGCGGGGGTTGGGTCTTTCTTTGGATACTTCGCTTTGCTGTGGTGGCTCTGGGCCAGCCACACCTATTACGCAGACAGGTACGACACCGACGATCTGGTCTACCGGCTCCTCGCTGCGGGCCAGATGGTTGCGATCGTCGTCCTCGCCGCATCTCTGTCCGGCGATGCAGCCGGATCGACGCGTGCGTTCGCTATCGCGTATGCGGCTTCGAGGGTCTTGCTCTTGGTCATGTATATGCGGGCTTACCGCCATGTCACCGAGACCCGAGCCCTGGTCAAAGGGTATTTGACCGGATTCGGGATCGCCACCGTCGTTTGGAGCGCGTCAGCGTTGGTCCCCGACGAGATGAGGATCGCCCTCTGGGCAGTGGCACTCTCGATCGACCTGGCGACACCGTGGGTGATGCGTTCGGAGCAGGCCCGGGTGCCGCTCGATGTCTCACATCTGCCCGAGAGGTTCGGCCTCTTTACCATCCTCGTCCTCGGGGAGTCGATGGCTGCGGTTGTGGCCGGGCTCAGCCACATTTCTTGGGCATTTGTCCCCACGCTCACGGCCGCTCTCTCCGTGGGGATCGTCACTGCCCTCTGGTGGCTCTATTTCGACAATACGTCAGGTTCGGTGGTGCGACGCGATGCCGCTGTGCGCCGCACGTGGCGTCCAACCGGTTGGATCTATACCCACCTCATTTTGGCCGCAGCTTTGGCCTCGTCAGCAGTCGGCCTGGAGCGGGCCGTGAGTGAGGCCGGGCATGGCCCCATGCCGGGAGCAGACCGGTGGCTGCTCGTGGGCTCGGTCAGTGTGGTCCTTGCGGCTCTCGCGCTGATCCAGTTTGCCTCGACCTACGCAGGGAGCCCGGGCCGGCAGATCGCTATCACCCGGTTGATCGGGATTCCCTTCCTCGTGCTCGTCGGGTTCCTCGGCGCTCTCGAGGCGCAGTGGGTAGTAATCGGGGTAATCGGGATTTGCGCGGCCCAGCTCGTCGCGGACATGACCGAGAGGCTGTCCGATGACTGACCGACAAGAAGACGATGCTCCGAATGTCAAGGTCCGCAATGATCCTGAGAACAGGCAATTCGCAGTTGAAGTCGACGGCAGGGCCGCCGGTAAAGCGGAGTACCGGTTGCGAGGCGAAACGTATCTCTTCATCCACACCGAAGTCGACCCCGAGTTCCAAGGATTGGGCGTGGCCAACCGCCTCGCCCGCTCGGCGCTCGATGACGTCAGGGGTCAGGGGAGAACCTTGGTCCCGCTCTGCCCGTTTATCGCGGCATACATCAAGCGCCATCCCGAATACGACGATCTCGTCGACCACGAAATGACCAAAAACCTCATGCGGCGACGTGATGCCAAGCAGTGAACGGCCGGCGGTGTCGCTCAGGCCCGTCCTCATGGCTCCGGCCGCCACAATCGAGGAGCTCCCGGCAGAGGTTGGACCCAGCATTGAGTGAGGCGTCACCCACGAGGGAGGAACTGGAGCAGTCGATTGCGGCTCTGGAGGCGCAACGGCATCTTCTCGGCGACGCAGCTGCTCCAGCGCTCGCAGTGCT
>JBBDMR010000086.1:0-20920 GCA_040878225.1 Acidimicrobiia bacterium | reverse complement strand
GCCGTGTCCAGACCTATATCCAACGGAGACTAGAGGACACGTAGCCAACCGCGACCACAACGCGTCCACATGACAACGCGAAACGACCAGAAATGTTGTGAAGCCACGGGAGACGAAATGCCTGGCGGGCGGCTGATTCCGACAGATTCTCCCAGGTCACGGAACCGACCGATAAGCCCTTACAAGGCAGGGGTCGGCGGTTCGAGTCCGTCAACGCCCACCGGAAACCCCAATCAAACGGAACGCCTGGTGGCTCAGAGGATTCTGTGTAGGCTTCTTCTCGTCCGGGGCACGCATCACAACGCTCTGGACGCGATAGAACCCCCGGACCTCCCCCCTAGACCCCACCCGTTCGGGGGTTCTCCTCTGTTATCGCCACCTGGGGCAGTTAGGAAACTGCCACCGCCCACATCGCGAAAAAAAAAGGGGCATACCCGCGGTGCTGGGGCAATCCGTCGAGTGAGAGCGACATGGTGGGGTGAAGGACTACCCGCTCCAGTCAGCGCAGGGGGTGATCAGTAAGAGCCCGGCGACCGCCGCAACCGCGCTCGCACGGCGACGGGCTGCGGAGACGTCGGTGGCGTTTCCCGCCACCTCGGGTCTGGACGACCCCATCATTACGTACCTTTCCAGCACCGATAGTAGCGCCGCTCGATAACCGGCATTCTGCGCTCCCGGTCGCTCTGGCTGATGCACTCGGTCGCCGGACGGACAGGGTGGTGACACTGAAATGGGAGGAGTGCACAGTGGGCACAGCAACCGAAAGAGAGACCGCCCAATCGATCACACCAGTCGTCGGTACCGTATCCTCAACTTTGGATGATGCCACGTGAGAGGGCGTTGGCACGATCACGGAGCCGGAGTTCCGATTGCCTCCGACTCTCGACCTGAAGCCCCTCAAGCACACGAGCTTCTACGTGGAGTTCTATTACTCGACTGATCCCGACGAAGCGTATGAAGTACAGATGCTTGCCTCGGATCGCGGTGCTGTCCACAACATCGAAGAGTGGAGGGATGTTGAATCCGACCTCGCAGAGGTCGTGTTACAACGTCACTTCGAATGATGGACCGAATGGAGAGCGGCCCGAAATCAGACCCCGACGGCTAAGCCCCTCTCGCCCGATGTATAAGCAGATAGCCGTCCAGCCTCCGCCACCCCAGCGTGGTGCGGCTGAGGAACGGACGGTTGTTGCATCGAGAGCGATTTCCAACCGGAAGTATTTGTCGCCAGCCAACTTGACAGCCCGGCTCGACCATATGGAACAGCCCAGAATTTGTCTAAATGCACGTCGTCGATCGTGTCGCCTTGGGATAATGGGGCCATGAGACTCACCCCACCCACCAAGTTCACTTTCGGTCTGTCACTCCTTGCGATTGTCGTCGGCATCATCACCAGCGACGAGCTGGGACTCGTCACCGGATACGCCGAGTACTCGTTCTGGGCCCTCGCCGGAGGGGCTGTGCTTCTCGTCATCGGGGTCGTTTTCAACAAGATCTGACCGATTCGGGATAGGCCCGCACGTCTCGGCATCCTGTGTGGGTCCCGACCACTTTCGAGTACCGTCAACGCCCAAACTCGTTTTCGCCCACGAGCCGACGACAGGAATTCCCGGTAGCCTTCGTTCGTGAAGCTCGCTCGACCCAACGTGCGATTTACCACCTCAACAGATGGTGTCGACATCGGGTTTTGGGATATCGGCTCCGGTCCTCCCCTTCTGCTCGCCCAGAACAGAAGTCTCAGCCATGCTGAATTGGAGTGGACCGTGCAGCCTGACCGGGAACGAGGGCAGGGGCTGCTCACAGTTGTTTTCACCGATGTGGTTTCGTCCACTCAGATTCTCGATCGACAAGGAGACGTCGACGAAGGGCGTCGCACGTTCCGGGAGATCGAGGATCTGATATCGGACCTGTGTTCGAGGCACAACGGTCACCTGGTCAAGAACCTCGGCGATGGGTCGTTGATCACCTTCATGTCGACCCGTCGGGCCATCGCTTTCTCCCTTGACCTCCAAGACCGTATGGTTTCCCGGCCAATCAAGATGCGGGTGGGGATGGCGGCAGGAGAGCCGATCCAGGAGAAGGGTGACATCCACGGTGCCGTTGTGGTCCTGGCCAGCCGGATCGCAGATCTCGGGGATGCAGGGGAAGTGCTCGTGCCCGACAGCGTCCGTCAGCTCGCGGTGGGCAAGGAGTTCGATTTCCAACCGAGAGGTGAGATCTTCCTGAAAGGATTCGAGGAGGCACAGCGAGTCTGGGCAGCGACACGGTCGAATCAGCCAACGTCGATGCCACAACAGCGCGTGATGGGTAGCAGCGAGTAGCGCAATCCGTCAACGCCCACAAATCCCTCCTGAATGCGCGTAGGGCCTCGCTACAGTCGGCCGACATGGCCGGGCCGGAGGACTTTTCCCATCTTGCAGAGTTGCACCAGCTCGGAGATGACCTCATTCCGGATGTTGTTCTGGAAATCGCCGCTGGACACGTAGTCGAACTCGTCTGGCGGAATGAGCTCGGAGGACTGACATTCGGGTTCGCCGATCGGTTCGTCAAGTGGAACCCACGGACCACCGGGATCGATCTCGATCGGGAGCGGGTCCGTCTCGACTGGATCTCACCCCTGCACCCTGCGCCCCGCGTCATCGCATCGGGCGCGGACGAGACGGCGCAGTGGCTCGTGACCGCGGCGTTGCCCGGCACATCCGCCGTCGGAGACATGTGGCGTACCCGGCGGTCAGAGGCGATCCGGGCGATCGCGACCGGGATGCGGGCTATCCATGCCCTTCCCACTGACGACTTCCCACCGCCCTGGAAGGCTGAAGCTTGGGCCGGCCGCCGGCCCGAATCGCTGGCACCGTCACCGTCCCTGGACGATCCGGTCATTGTCCACGGTGATGCGTGCGCCCCGAACACCCTCATTTCCGCCGATGGCGAATGGGTGGGCCACGTCGACTTCGGCGACCTCACGGTTGGCGACCGGTGGGCAGACCTCGCGGTGGCGTCGCTCAGCCTGGACTGGAACTTCGGTGAGGGACACCAGAATGAACTGTTCGAGGCGTACGACATCGAGCCTGATGAGGAACGCATCCGCTATTACCGCGAGCTCTGGAACCTCGAGTCATGAATCCGGGCGACTTCAAACCGTATCGTTCGGACCCGGATTTTCTGATCCTGCACACCTTGAGGTGCATCGGCGTCGCAGCTGAGGAGCGGATTTCCACAGCTTCCGGTCTGTCGCTGGACGAAACCCTCGCTCGTTTGCACGAGCACGCCGACCGGCAATTGGTATTACTGGACTCTGGCCCGTTTGGAGGCTGGAGCCTTACCGGGGCCGGTGAGAGAACGGAGCGGGAACTCACCCAGGACGAGCTCCTGGTTGCTGACGCCCGCGATGTCGTGACCGGTTGCTACGAGCGGTTCCTGGTCCTCAACCCGAAGCTCCTTCAGATCTCTACAGACTGGCAGATCCGCCGGTTCGGCACTTCTCAGAGCATGAATGACCATTCCGACCCGGACTATGACAACAAGGTGCTTTCCCGCCTGATCCGCATCGACGACAAGGCCCAGCCGATATGTGGCGACCTTGCCAGCCGCCTCCTCCGATTCGGCCTCTACGCCGATCGTCTTGCGAGAGCACTCGATCGATCGCTCGCAGGCGAATCCGGATACGTGAGTGACAACCTCGACTCCTACCACACAGTGTGGTTCCAGCTCCACGAAGACCTCTTGACGACCCTCGGCATCTCAAGAGAGGAAGAGCGTCGCAGGAGATCTGGCTGACAGAGTTGGTCCCCGAAGACCGAAATCCGGGGAGGTAGAGGTTCGTCAGCAATCACTTGGAGCGATGGCGTCCGGCGACTGTCAGTGTTAGCCGAGTGGCGAGATCAACGAACCATATGGCTCCTGAGGCGACTGCGGCCGCACTCCATCCTGCGGCCAGGGAAAGTCCCGTCAGATTCGCCGCGATCAAGGCGATGGCGGGGTTGCGGGTCATCCGGTCCAGGTTCGAGGTGAGAGGAGAGCCGATCAGGACCGGAACCAGGTAGGCCAGGGAACCGGCCAGGACCTGGCCGACACCGGCGATAACCGCAGCTGCAGTCCAGCCGCCGAAGGGGACCATCGTTCCGCCGGTTACGAGGTCGATCCCGTCGACCAGGGCCCAGACAACCAGCCACACCATCCCTGCGGACACCTGGAGGAATGGAACCTTTTTCCGTCCCTTGCTCCAGAGTCTGACCTCGATGCCTCCGAGAATCAGCAGTCCGGCGAATCCGGCCAGCACCGTCCCGATGCCGACCAACTCAGGCGGGCCGATCAGGCCGGCGAGGATCGCCAGCGCCGCGCCGACGCACATCCACCAACCGACAATCGCTTCCTTGCCGCTCACGGCCCGGTGGTGGGCGACAGTGGGGAGGAACGTGGGGATAGTCCCGATGATGGTGAACCCGACGAGACCGACCAGGTTGAGATGGGAGTGGACGAGCCGATGGGTCTGATACTCCGCCCCGGAGGTGCCTGAACCGAGAAACGCACCCAGGGCCACCCCGACGACCCCTGCGGCGAAAGCAAGGAAGTAGAAACGGGCTGACAGGTCGAACCTTCGCAGAAGGCTCCGGCGGACGGCCTGTGCGATTGATACCCCGAGCACTATCAACCCACCCGCCACTGACGCCGACCCGATCCAGATCAAGAGCGGGATTTCGGCAGTGACGCCCACCAGGGCCGAAACCACGCCCGCCCCGATCAGCCACCTTTGCGCGGCGGCCAACGAAGCTTTCGGGGGAATCGACGCAGCCCAGGTGATGGTGAACATCTGACTTGCTCCGGAAATGGCGAGGAGAACCGTGCCTGCCACAAATGCATGCATCGGTCCCCACCACGACCCGCCACGCACCAGCACCAACATGCTCCATACGGCAGCGACGACGGCAAACCCCGCGGCACCAAGGAATGAGCGACGTGCAATCGAGTGCGAGGCTATGACACGGTTGCCGCGATCTTGTCTGCTCATGCTGGCCGCTGTTGCATGACGGCGACCCTAGTGAGGCACCCCTGCCCTCTGACGATGGTCCCGGGGTTATGGGGACCTTTGGCCCTATTTCGCCTAGTTCCTGAGTTGTTGACTTAGGAACTAATGAATATCAGTTTCCAGCGGAAAACCGATCTTGCACTATCCGTGATTCGAACCCTCACCGAGACTGATGGGCGCCTGAGTGGCTCTGAACTTGCCCGTGAGGTGGGGACCACTCTCGCCTATCTGCCGCAGATCGTTTCGCCGCTGATCGCCGCCGGGTGGATCACTTCCGGGAGAGGGCCTGGTGGCGGATACCAGCTAACTGAGGCAGCCAACGGCCTCCATCTCCTCGATGTCGTCGAAGTGACCGAAGGCCCTGCCGAGTCGGGTCGTTGCATCCTCCGCGACGCACCGTGCCCGGGGGCAACGCCTTGTGGGGTCCACGCCGTATGGGCCGAAGCTCGACAAGTGCTTATGGCCGGACTGGCAAAGATCCCTGTGGAATTGAGCTAAGGAGAAAGAAAATGACACAAACCATCAACCGCCCTCCCGAAACGGCCGGGCCACCACCGACAACCAAAGTACCAAGCCACCCCCACTTCACGCTGGGGACGTTGGTGGCACTTGGCATTCTCGGCACGATCGCCGCGGTGGTCCTGGCGATAGTCGCGCTTGGCGTCACAGCCGGTCGGAACTCGGTGGACGACGCCCTGGTAGCTGACAAGGTCGACACCTTCCTGGCCGCTTCAGGCGGCGAGGTCGCCGTCGGCGACGTAATCCCGGCAATGACTCCCAAAGGGGAACTGCCTGCGGCGCCCGCATCCGAGGTAAACGTCGCAGTCGCCCCCGAGATGCCCGCAGCTTCGGGTCGCACCACCCAGGCGATCGTCGAAGTCGAATTTGAAGTTGTCGAAGGGATCAACGTCATCGATCCGGTCAGCGGAGTCGAGACCGAAACCTGGGGATACAAGCTGCTCGAGGGTCCGGAGGGAGTCGTGTCCGGCACTCCCGGGCCGGTAATTCGAGCACGAGTTGGAGATGTTCTCCGTTTCACCATCATCAACCCGGCTACGAACACCCATCCGCATAACGTCGACTTTCACGCGGTCACGGGCCAGGGCGGTGGCGCCGAAGCAACCACAGTCGCGCCGGGCGAATCACGGACAATCGAGGCACGATTGCTGTATCCGGGATTCTTCATGTACCACTGTGCGTATGGCGATGTTCCCGCTCACATCTCCCATGGCATGTTCGGTGGGATCCTCGTCGATCCTGAGACTCCGTTGCCAGAGGTCGACCACGAGTGGTACATGGTTCAATCCGAGTACTACACAGACAGCAAAGACCCTGGCGTCGTCGAGTTCGACCGGTCTTCGGTAGCGGATGAGAACCCCACGTATGTGGTGTTCAACGGTGCAGTCGGTGCGTTGACCGGTGATAACGCCCTGCAGATGGCAGTGGGGGAGAGATCGCGCATCTTCTTCGTCAACGCCGGGCTCAACCTCACGTCCAACTTTCATCCCATCGGTTCACATTGGGACAAGGTGTATCAGGAGGCCGCCCTCCTCAACCAACCAATACGCGGATCACAGACCACGCTGGTTCCCGCGGGTGGAGGCACCGTGGTCGAGTTAGTCGGTCAGGTGCCGTCCACGATTCTCCTGGTTGACCACGCTCTGGCACGTACCTTCGACAAGGGTGCCCTCGGCATGATCGTCATCTCGGGGAACGAACAACCGGAGATCTTCGAGGAGGTGGGTGCTGAGCCCGAGGAGCCGACCGGTACCACCCAACCTTCCTCCGGTGAGGGCGAGCAGGTCACGATTGTCGCCGGGGCATCAGATTTCCAGGAGGCCGGCGCGCCGGATGAGTTCGCCGACACGGAGTCGCCTGCCGACTACTCGGTGAACGTGCTGCGGATCAAGCCAGGCACAACGGTCACCTGGACAAACGAGGATGCATTGCTGCATACCGTGACTGCCGTTGACGGCTCCTTCGACTCGGGCTTCCTGGAGGAGGGCGACACATGGTCGTACACTTTCGATGAAGTCGGGGAGTACGAGTACCTGTGCCTTCCCCACCCGTGGATGATCGCCAGGGTGATCGTCGAGGAGTAACTCTCCGTCAAAACTGTGCAGAGAGTGGGTCGGCAGGTCCGGCCCACTTTCTGCGGACTGAAGATGTTTGAACCCTGTCGCCGACGGGGAAAGCGTTCCAACTCATCTCGCCGAGGCCGTTTTGCTCCTTCAGCGTTCGGCCAGAAAGGAACGCTGAACCTGTGTCCGAATCATTCATGGCGGCGGTTCGCCGCTGGCTGGTTCTCGTCGCCGTTTCCGTAGCCGTGTTGTCCAGCGGTACGGCTGGTGCCTCCTCCATCGAGTGCGATCAGGCGTGGGAACAGTTCGCAACGGTTGTGCGCCAGGAAGCCCGCCGCGGTCTGACCATGGAGCGCCTCGAACAAATCAACGAGTACATCCCGATCGTCGAGGCTTGCGCCGAAGGCTCAGTTGGGGAGTGGGGCTCGGGCGTGGATCGTTGGGGGCCACTGGTCGCGTCGTACTTCCGCCCTGAGGATGTGGCCCGAGCTCTCTGTCTGATGGAATTGGAGAGCGCCGGTGACCCGGGAGCCCGAAACCCGGCGTCAGGGGCTACGGGGTTGATGCAGGTGATGCCCTTCTGGGCAGGTCATTTCGGATACAGCACGTCGGACCTATTCAATCCCTGGACCAACCTGGAAGTTGCTGCCGCGATCCGTGAACAGCAGGGCTGGGAGGCTTGGAGCCCGTACATTCGGGGGATGTGCCGCTGAGTTCGTACCTATTTGACGAAGTCGATTGTCATCGGATAGCGGAACTGCTCGCCCCGGGAGGCCGCCAGCCCGCCCTGTATGACAAGAACCAGCCAGACAATCAGTGCGATGATCACCGCAGGAATCGCCAGCAGGAAACCGATGCCGAGGGTGGCAATCCCGATGACGCCCAGGGCGATCGAGCCGGCGATGGTGTAGATCAGCACCGAGATGTTGAAGTTGAGGGCGTGAACGCTGTGGGCCGTGACATAAGCGTCGCTGTCTTTCTTCACTAGCCATACGACCAGCGGGCCGATGAGGGATGGGATCCCAACAAAGGCAATCAGCGCCGAGAGGTGGGCTGCCATCGCCCAATTCTTGCGGTCGGCATCGCTCATCGGACGTGGCGACTGGGGGGCGGGGCTCTGTTCGTCAGTCATGGGACAAATGGTAGGCGGCCCACACTCGACCTCGTTCGGGGAGCCGGCCGCCCTGGTACGGCCAATCCTCGAGGCGGGTCGGAGCGCGCGCCGAGTCACGTTTCCGACTATCGGTCGACAAATACCAGGAAACTCGGTGGACCGACCTTAAGCTCCTGAACAGGATAAACATATGGAAAAAGGCTTCAGCCAAACGCAGGCGAAACGGGTGCTTGACATGTTCAGGGCCACCAGCAACGCCGCGCATGAGCTTGGAGTCGGTAGCCAGCTCATCGAAGACACATCCTTCGCCGGCGACACCATCATCATCCAAGGCCAGAAAGTCGCGAACTTCGGCTTGTGCTCCTACCTCGGGCTAGGAACCGATGAACGGGTGATCGCCGGGGCCGTCGACGCCGCACAGCGCTTCGGGACGTCGTATTCATCGTCGATCGCCTACACCGCACTCGGGATGTATGGGGACTTGAGCGAACGGCTCGAGGGGATGTTGGGGGCACCGGTGATCCTGGCCGCAACCACGACCCTTGCCCACCTCGCCGCGCTGCCCGTCCTCGTGCGGGGTGGTGACACTGTCTATGTCGACGGCCAGGCGCATGCCTCTCTTCTGGCAGTGAACCCGACCCTTGTGTCCAATGGCGCGCATGTGGAGGTGGTTCCCCATAACGACGTCGACGAGCTCGACCGGCGCCTGTCCGATTCGGACCGCAGTGGCGCATCGTGGTTCATCACCGACGGCCTCTTTTCGATGCATGGGGACACCGTTCCCGTGGAGCGAGTTCACCGATTGCTGGAGAAACACCCGCACCTTCACGTCTATTGCGATGATGCCCATGGGTTCGGATGGTCCGGTAAGCATGGATGCGGGACCTATTTGGGCAGGGCGGGATGGCATGATCGGCTGGTCATCGCCGTCGGGCTGGCCAAGTCATTCGGGACGATGGGCGGGGTGGTGGCCACTCCCAACGAGGACTTCATCGACATGATCAACCTCACCGGCTCGCCCCTGGTTTTTGGAGGGCCGATCCCACCGCCGATGCTGGGTGCGAGTATCGCATCGGCTGACATCCACCTCTCCGAAGAGCTTCCCGGGCTCCAGCAACAGTTGGACCGGCGGATCAAATTCGTCAACGCCTTCTCCGACAGCATCGGGCTCCCGCTTGCGGCCTTTGACGAAACGCCGCTTTGGTTTATCGAGGTGGGAGCGTCGAAGAAAGTGCTCGAAGGCCTCTCGATGATGAAGACGGCAGGTTTCTTCGTCAACGGCGCGGTCTTCCCCGTCGTACCGAGAAATCATGGCGGCTTGCGCTTCACCGTCACCAACTACAACCCGCTGTCGCAAATAGAAGCGATGCTGGTCGAACTGAAACGGGTCTGGCTTGCGCTATCCGCGGAAACCGGATTCGAGATCGACCTGACCGGCGACATCGTCACCGATGCCGGGCACCGCGACAATACCGACGAACGCTTTCAGCCCTAAATAGGTGGCCCCGCCCTGCCGATAGGTAGGACATGATTTCGGCCTCCTTCCAGGGAGCGAGCACCAAGAGATGGCTCGCACCGGGCATTGTCATGGTGCTCCTCGCCGCCGGGATCATTGCCGTGCTCGTTTCCCCGGAACGGGCTGACACGATCGGGTTTCTCGGCCTGATCGTGGGAATGTCGACCGCTGGCATCCTCTTCTTCCGGCGATCGAAGGGTCTGGAGCGGTCCGAGCGCATCGTATGGCGGATGATCGGCGCGGGAACCCTTTCGGTGATGATCGGAATACTGGTCACCGGGGTCCTCACCGAGATCGGGGTCGACGTTCCCTCGATTGGTCCTCTCGACGCCTTCTTCCTCGGGGCATATGCGACATTGCTCGTGGCGCTGATCACGCTCGCCCGCGTCGAATCCGGTGGGCGGGAGTGGCTTCCGACGATCCTCGATGCCCTGGTCGGCGGTATCTCACTGGCGGTCCTGGTTTGGACCACACTATTCCGGGACCTGATCGATAGTTTCGAGGGGGCGCACTGGTGGCAGACCCTGATCGCAGCCACCTACCCGATTCTCGATGTGGCGGTGGTGTTCGGGCTGATCATCCTGATCATCCGGCGCAGCCATTTCCGTTTCGACCCCCGGCTGATCTTCCTCGCCCTCGGCCTGAGCGTGCAGGTGGTCTCCGACTTCATCTACCTTCGCACCGGGATAGCGGGCTCCTTCGCCGAAGCCTCCCCCGCCTGGCCGGTGCTTCTGCTTGCGACCACGCTGTTTGTCGCCACAGCAGCGATCGTCGACATCACGCCAGCGAAACGAGAGTTCCCCGAGTTGGAGGTGCCATTGATGGCGCTTCTCTGGCCCTACCTGCTCGCTGCGGGGCTTCTTGCGGTACATGTCAGCACGTATTACCAACTTGCTCTGGACGCAGATGCGAAGCTGCTGCTCGACGCCGTGCTCGCCGTCGGCATCCTCGTCTTCCTCCGCCAGATGGTGTCCATCCGCCGGAATCAGAGCCGGGTGGAGAGGCAGCGTTCAGAGCTGGTTGCATCGGTGAGCCATGAATTGCGGACCCCTCTGACTGCGATAGTCGGATATCTCAACCTTCTGACCGACGACGGAGACGACTTCCCCGAAGACGCGCGCAATGAGATGATCGCCGAGGCCAGTAACCAGGCAAACCACATGGCCCGCCTGGTCTCCGACCTGGTGATGCTGGCCCGCGGCGTCCACCGCAACCTTCCCCTCGAGATCACCGAAGTATCGGTCTCATCGATAGTGAATGCCGCGCTCCGAGGCGTCGGGCCCGAAGGGACCAGCATTGATGTGGAGATCAACGCCGACGTCCTGGTGCGGGTGGACGCGGGCCGTGTCCAACAAGCGCTGTCGAATCTCTTGAGCAACACTGTGCGCTATGGCGGGGATACCGCAATCCTGGTCAGCAAGATCGAGGGGGATGACCTGGTGATCGAGATGCATGACAATGGTGACGGAGTCCCAACCAAATACGAAGCGATCATCTGGCAGCGTTTCGAGCGCGGGGCAAATCGTCTGAACGCGACCAACCCGGGACTCGGAATCGGCCTGGCGATAGTTCAGGCGATAGTGATGTCCCACGGGGGCTCGGCGGCATACCGGCGCTCCGAACGCCTCGGCGGCGCCTGCTTTTCCCTCGTCCTCCCTGGCTGTGTCGCACAACACGCGGCGCCACCCTCGCTGGTCGACTCGAACCGTTGACCCGGCACAAGGTGAGCTGACACCGCCAATCGTCGCTCTCGCTCTAACCTCGTCCTATGCCAGACGGCTCTGACGACCTCCAAACCCTGATCGGTCCCGATCGCCGACGTTTGAGGCTTCCAGGCTGGCAGGCGACTGTGGTGGTCTCGATGGTCATGTTCATCACGGTCGGCCTCGTGGTGCTGGTCCCCAAAGAAGCTCCCGACGTAGATCTCACCGCACTCGGTTTTGCCGACGAGGCGATTCCCGCAACGGTTGAATCCGTCGCCAACGCACCGTGCAGTTACTCAGCTGACCTCACGTGTCATCAGGTGGCCTTCGACCTGGGTGATGGTGGTGCGCCTGTAGTCCAGGAGTTCTCCGAAGGCGAGGGCCAGCCGTCGTTCGAGGTCGGGGATGCTGTGTTCATCAACGTCACCGAATTCGACGACGGAACCGTCTCCTACCAGTACGCCGATCGCGACAGGCGCGCCCTGGTCGGCGGGGTCGTGCTGCTGTTTGCCCTTGCGGTGGTAGCACTGGCCCGGATTCGCGGCCTGTTCGCCCTTTTCGGGCTCACCGCCAGTGTCATCGTGCTGCTGCTGTTCATCGTCCCGGCGATCGTCGCCGGCCGCGATGCGGTTTTGGTCGCGCTCGTCGGCGGCGGGGCCATCGCCTTGATCTCTCTCTACGTGACTCACGGCCCGAATCCGCTGACACACGTTGCCGCCATCGGCTCTTTCGGAGCACTGGCTATCACCGTGGCTCTTTCCTGGATTGTGCTCCTGCTTGCCAGGTTCTCCGGTTTCGCCGGCGAAGAGGCCTTCTACTTGACGGCTGTGCCCGGCATCGACCTCAGCGGCCTGCTCCTGGCAGGGATCGTCCTGGGAACAATCGGTGCTCTCGACGATGTCACCGTCACCCAGGCCTCGACGGTTTGGGAATTGCGGTCCGCCAACGAGCAACTCGGCTCTGCGGAACTGTTTGCAGCTGGCCTCAGGGTGGGGCGGGATCACATCGCCTCAACGGTGAACACATTGCTCCTCGCTTATGCCGGGGCCGCGATGCCCCTGCTCATCCTGTTCAGCCTGTCCGGCATGAGAATGGGCTTCGTGGTCAGTTCGGAGGTAGTCGCGGTCGAGATCGTCCGCACCCTGGTCGGATCGATCGGCCTCGTGGCAGCCGTTCCCCTGACGACATTTCTGGCGGCGAGGACCGCCATCGCCCATCCGGGCCGGAGCCAGGTCAGCGGAGCAGAAATCCCGGGCTGAGACTGTCTGCCGGGTCGAACCAGAACTCGGACCGGCCGGTGATGTGTGCGGTGCCCTCGATCTCGGGGATCACCGCCCCGATGTCTCCGATACAGGTCCGTTCGGCGAGGGTCCCGGCGAATTCGCTCCCGACAATGCTCTCGATCACCAACCGGTCGCCGGACTGAAGGTTTCCCCGGGCAGACTCGATAGCGACTTGCCCGGAGACTCCGGTGCCGGTGGGAGAGCGGTCGACTTCGCCATCGGCGAAAATGCACACATTCCTCCGGTGGTTTTCACGGTCGACGGCAGGCCCGGTGAATATCACCCCGTAGAGAAACCCGAGGTCGGCGTGAAGGGGGTGAACAATCGGCCGGCTCGCCACCACCGCTTTCTTGATGCGCCTGCCGAGGTCGACCAGTTTTCCGCTCTCATCCGGCGGCCAGTCGATTCCCAGTGCCGGAGCATCGACGTATGCGTAGAACGCGCCGCCGAAAGCCAGGTCATACCTCACCTGGCCGATTCCGCTGACATCGACGACCTCGTCGAGGCCATCGACGTACGAGGCGACATTGCGGAAGCGGACCCGTTCGACGGTCCCGTCCGACCCGTGCTCGGCGACGCTGGTCACCTGCCCGGCCGGGGTGTCGATGCGCAGAGTCGACTCCGGGGATGATCCGGTCACCATGCCGGTGTCGAGCGCGACTTTGGTGACCGCGATGATGCCGTGACCGCACATCGTCGAGTAGCCCTCATTGTGGGTGAACAGGATGGAGAAGTCCGAATCGGGTTCCACCGCCTCGCCGATCCACCCCCCGTACATGTCACGGTGGCCGCGCGGTTCCCACATCAGCCCCCTGCGGAGATGGTCGAGGTGCTCTGTCGCGAATCGGCGACGGTCGAGAACCGTGCCCCCCGGTATTTCCGGAAGGCCCTCTGTCACCACCCGAAACGGCTCCCCACCCGCATGTGAGTCGATGACCTTCAAGGACAACCAACCCTGAGGGGGGTGCCAGGTGTTGGCGGCACTCGTCTCCATGCCGTGAGCGTATCCGATTCGGCTTGGATTACCCTGCCCTGGTGCCAACGGTCAACGAAATTGCCGAACATCTCGCCGAGAGGACCCGCCCCGAGACCGCCGCCTCTTGGGATCCCGTGGGTTTGCAGCTTGGAGACCGCAAGCTCCGCGTCCACCGCCTTGGAGTGTGCCATGAGGTCACCGAGCCCGTGGTTGCGGCAGTTGAGGCAGACCCGGTCGACCTCCTGATCACCTATCACCCGCTTCTCTTTGCGCCGATCAACCGTATTGTCGACGGCCGGTCCCCGGCAGCGCGGGCGTTGCGCCTCATTCAGTCGGGAGCTGCCCTTCTCGTCACCCATACCGACTTCGACGCCGCCCCCGGAGGCACTGCCGACGCGCTGGCCGCGGTCTTCAACCTTCGTGACATCGAACCGTTCGGGGCCGATGAGGAAGAGGGCTTCCCCGCAATTGGCCGGGTGGGAACCTTCGAAGCAAAACTCGGCGCTCTCGACGCAATGGCCACCGACGCTTTCGGGATCGCGGGCCTGCGGGTTTCCGGAGACCGGGAGAAGATGCTGGAGAGGGTGGCGGTGGTGCCCGGCTCGGGTTCGGACCTCATCGAGCAAGCGTCGCGGGTCGCCGATGGCTTCGTCACCGGTGACGTCTCCCACCACCGTGCGGTCTATGCCCTCGACCTGGGCCTGGCGGTTGTCGATCCGGGCCATGTCGCGACCGAACGACCCGGCATGCCGGGCCTCGTCGCCCTGGCCTCCACCGTCCCCGACGTCGAGGTAGTCGACTTCACCGAGGTCGACCCCGAGACCTGGGGTTGACCGGGCATAGATCTCACCGGCAGACAGCCTCCCACACACCACTAGCCTGCGATACGCATGGAAATAACCAGCCTCGCCGACCTCCTCGATGTCCAGGATCTGGATTCCCAGATCGACCGCCTGCTCGAAGAACGTCAGAGTCTCCCCGACCTCGCTGCCTACAAGATCGCCCACGACGAACTCGAGGTGCTGGCCAAGGAGATCTCTGTGGCGAGCGCAACCCTGCGGACACTCGAGCTCGACTTCGACAAATCGGAGGGTGAGCTGGAAATGCTCGAATCGAAGCTGAAGGAGCACGAGACGAGACTCTTCGCCGGATCGATGAGCGCCCGGGAGACCGAGCACATGCGCCTCGAGGTGGAGAGCCTGAGAGGCCAGCGCGAGGCGATGGAAAGTCGGGTGTTGAAGCTTCTCGACAATGTCGACCCGGTCCGGGAGGAAGTCGGCTCACTGCAGACCAGGCACGACACGCTGGTTGCGGAAAAGGCCCGGCTCGAGGCATCGATCAAGGAAGATTGGAAGCGAATCGATGCCGAGATCGCCCGCAAGGAAGAGCGCAAGGTGGAGGCAATCAAGCCGGTAGAGCCCGATCTCCTCGAGCTCTATGAGACCCTGCGGGCCGCCAAGGAAGGTGTGGCTGTCGGGAGGTTCGAGAACGGGGTGTGCGGTGGGTGCAACATGGCGCTTTCGCCCGCGGAGAGAGACGAAGCCCTCAAAGCCGAAATTCCTCGATGTGTCCACTGTCGGCGCATCCTCGTTGCGTAGCGGTAGCGGAGGCGTCCTGAAATGCTCATCTGGCGTCTCGGGGCGACCCTCTGGCTATTCCGTTGGATTTTTCGAGATCCGAAGGTAGACGTCCGCTTCCTGTTCCTCGGGGTGCTGATCCCGGATCTGATCGATCTGCCAATTGGCACCATGCTCCTCGCCGATCGTTACTCAACGGGACAGCTCTGGGCGCACTCCCTTACCGTCGCAAGTGTTTACATGGTGGTGGTGCTTTTGTTGACGAGGCGTGGTAGACGAAGAAGAGCGTTTATGGCAGTTGGCGTTGCCTGGCTGTTCCATCTCTTGCTTGACGGGATGTGGGCAAACCCCGAGGTCTTCTTCTGGCCTTTCTTCGGCTTCGAGTTCGCGGCCGGGCCAATGCCCTTCTGGCCCCTGGCCTGGGAGCGTGCCCTCGCCGACCCGTGGCGCTGGGTCCTCGAGGTCGTTGGCATCCTCTATCTGGTGTGGATGTGGTTCGCCGCAGGCCTCAACAAGCCGGAGCGCCGGAGTGGTTTGCTGAAGAGCGGCAGGATTCCCGAACATGTGGTCTAGGAAGCTGCTTGCCGTTGTGGTTCTCGTCGTTGCGGGCGGTGCCTGTTCCGGACCCGGAGAGACCGCGGATCAGCCAGGCAGCGGGGCGGAGACAGCAGAACAAGCGGTCGAAGACTTGTTTTCAATGCTGGCTGCTGGAGAGTTCGGCTCTGCTTCAGACCTTGCCGTGTCGGAGCAGTCGGCCCTTGCCGCACTTGCCGAGGGTGCTTCGGTCGAAGATGTTGCAGCAGGCCTTCGCGACGGTGACGCCGGAATCGCCTCCAACTTCTGGTCTGGTTTCGCTCAGAGCATCGACTCATTGCTCGGCGTGGGTGTCGAAGTGGTCGGGTCGTCGGCGACCACTGCACAGGACGTGGAGTTCACCGTCGTCGAGATCGTCACCGGGTCGGGCGACGTGCACCACATCGCCACCCGCGAGGCAAATGGCTACCAGGTCGACATCTTCGCCACGTTTGGACCTTCGCTCGCCAGCCGGCTCTATCCGCAGATCGAGCTTCTCTTCGACGAGCCGTCAGAGGATGCATCCTTGATTCTTACCCGAATGAGGGAACAGGTCCCATCGTTCTATATGGCAGCGGAGACCCCGAACCTCGCCCCGAACGTGGTTCAAGACCTGCTTCAGCTGATCGAGCTGATCACCAGGCTTGCCTGAGTCTTCCTAGCCGCGCAGGGCGGGGAGGACCTCACTGCCGATCATCCGGATCAGCTCCGGTTGATCTAGTGACGCCATCTGAAACGTGACGATGTCCGCCTCGAGCTCGGTGACCAGGGGTCGGTACGTCGCGATGATCTCGTCGGGGTTGTTGACCAGCGTGTAGCGGCCGAGGACTTCCTCTCGGGGAAGTTCGTCAGCGCGCTCACGTAGCGTCGCTGGGTCGACGGCCTCGAGCCTGCCCGGGGCACGTAGCCCTCTCCAGGAGTAGAGCGCCCGCCATGCCTCTTCTTCGTTGGCGGCGAACAGTGACCACCTCGTGGCCAGCACGATCGGATCTGCAGTCGATGCGCTCAGCAGGGGTTTGATCACTTTCTCGAGGGTTTCGGCGGGGTCCTTAACCGAGGTCACCACCCCCTGGGCCATCTCTCCTGCCAGCTGGGCCGACTTCGGACCGCCGGCGGCGAGGAGGATCGGGACAGGCCCGGTGGGCGGGGAGTAGAGCTTGGCCCTGTCTGTCCGATAGAACTCCCCGTCGAATGTGAGCTTTTCGCCGTCGAGAAGTCGGCGCATGATCTCGAGGGCTTCCCTCATTCGTGCGTTGCGCTCGGCGTATGCAGGAAACTCGTAGCCGAGCGGACCTTCGTTGATGTTCTCTCCGGTGCCCACCCCGAGGGTGAACCGTCCACCCGAGAGGCGGTCGAGGGTGGCGGCGGCCTGGGCTACCACCCCCGGGTGGTACCTGAAGAGGGGAGTGGTGACGCCGGTGGCGAACTCGATGGACGAGGTGGCAGCTGCCATCGCGCCGATGGTTGAGAAGGCGAAGCCGGAGGCCGACTCGTCATCTACCCACGGATGGAAGTGCTCGGAGACGACAACCATGTCGAACCCGGCTGCCTCAGCAAGGCGGGCATGCTCAACCAACACCTCGGGCTGCCACTGCTCATGGCCACAGAAATATGCGAATCTGGTCATTGAGTCACCCTACTGGTAGCTGACGAAAACCGGGACAGGCACTTTGCCCATGGTGTGCTCCGGGCTCGGGGTGGGGGTGTCCTCGTCGAAGAAGTTCTTCCAGCCCCATCGCCAGTGGTTGTCCTCGGTTCCCGACGTGAGCACGGCCCAGGTCTCGTCCTTGGTGGCGATCGGGCCCTGTCCGTCCATCTGCAGCACCATCTGCAGTTCCGGGCGTTGTTTGAGGGTATCCCGATCTTGAATCATGAACTCGCGGAACTGGTGAACGATGATCATCTTCTGGGGGAGCCCATTGTCGCGGACCAGGTCGGCGAGCCAGTCGACCACGAGATTGACCTCGGCAGCGTCCACTCTCCCGATCTGTCGGAGGTGCACTTCATCGGGTTTCAGCCGCCACTCGGGGTCGAGGGCCAGCCCGACATGGGGATGGAGAAGGAGCTCCTCGTACTGTTGGGCCTGGGAGAGGAAGTCTTCACGCCCTGATTGGAGGTCGAGGATCACATAGGCGCCTTGCTCTGCGGCGATGTCGATCCAATCGGTGAAGGTGGATACTGACCACTCGAAGCTGTAATCACCGTCGTCGGTGATATCCGCTGCGGCCACCGATGCCAACATCTCGAAGGTGGGGATCGCCTGATGGCCATCGGCGGTGTAGGACTCGACGAAAGGCGCCAGGCGGTCCAACGTCTCCTGCGGTCCCTGCTCGCCGAGCACACCGAGCGCCGAGGTCTCCGGATGACCGTAGAAGGCCACGTAGCGTTTGGGCTGCTCGTCGCCGAGGATTGAAAATCCGCCCCCGGGTAACTGCCTGCCGTTGAGGAGAACTGCTAGCTCCCAATCGCTGGTCTCCGGCACTGCTCCGACGAACCGCAACGTGTCTGCGGCCCGATCGCCAATCGCAGTCCCGACCTCGGGGTACCCGAGAATGTCTGCGCTGTCGATACTCATCACGCGCGCGCCTACCGCCTGGCCGGTGGCGGCAGCCATCAGTATCCCAACGGGATCGGAAGCGTTGACGAGCCAGATCGTCGTAGCGTCCGTGGGCACAGCGAGTCCAGCAACGATCGTCGCGGCGTCGAACGACGGCGCCGGAGAGCCAGTGGTGTCGCCTGGTGCGGTTTGGGGAAGCACCACCCGGTTGGCATCGGAGATTGCGTTCACGGTCTCGACGATCGTCGAGGCATCGGGATCGGCCGGGAGCCGGAGCTCGTCGACCGCTCCGAGGGCGGTTTTTGCGGCGTCGACGGCTTCGCTCATCCCGAGGCGTGACACCTCCGATTCTGGGGGCAGAGTCACTTCGACATCGCCCAGTATGTAGACATGTTGGGGCTTGAGTCGCCCGATCTCGGCCGCTAGTTGGGGGGGGGGCAGCAGGAGCGGCCCTCCCAGCGCCGCAGCGAGTTGTGCTCCAGCAGCCAACTGGTTGATGTCAGACTCGCCGACGACCACGACGTTGTCGGCGCAGATGAAGATCTCACCGGATAGGAACAGTGCATCGGTTGCCGCCGCGCCGGTTGAAACCGTGGCGGAGGAAGTAGTAGGCCGGACACACTGACGAGGCCCGGGCTCGGTCGAAGTCGGCGTCGAGGTGGTGGGTGTTCCTTCGGTTTGGGTCCCGTCCGTCGGTGTGGTGGTGTCCGTGGGCGAACAAGCCGCCACGGCCAGGGATAACGCCAGAAGGCGCGCGAGTTTCTTCGTGGAACTCAGAACAGCGCAGGATAATCGACACAACCCCTTCCTCCGGTTTAGAAGAGGGAGTCCGGAACGGCTGGAGCCGTGAGGTCTGGGTCGTTGTTCTTCACCGAGTTGACCCGCTTCGAAACTTCATGCTCCATGACCTCGTCAGGGTCGACCGTCCGAACCAGATCGAGGGCTGCTTCCGTGTCGGTCATGTCCCGGTCCAGCCATGCGTCCCAGACGTCGGGCACCAGGGCCACGGGCATCCGGTGGTGAATATCACGCACTGACCCATCAGCCTCGATCGTGAGGATGGAACAGGTCCTTTCCCACTCCTGAGTGTCTTCGTTCATCCGTGACGCCCAGATCCCTGCAAAGACCATGGGATGACCGTCGGCACGGTAGATCCAGTGCGGCGAGCGGCCGTGCTCCGGAGGTTCCCATTCGTAGAATCCGTCGGCGGGAATCAGGCAGCGCTTGCGCGCAAACGAGTCGCGGAACATCGATGTGGTGGCGACGGTCTCCACCCTGGCGTTGATCTGGATCGACTTCTTGTCTTTGGCCCAGTGGGGGATCAGTCCCCATTTCATCGATCCCAGCGAGCGTTTGCCGTCGTTCTCGGCAACTACATAGACGCTGTCGGTTGGTGCCACATTCCAGCTTGGCTCCAGCGGGTCGGTCCGGATGTCGTCTACACCGAAATACTCGGCGTAGAAGTCGAGGTCACCGGTGATCGAGAATCGTCCGCACATGATGTCAGACGGGTTGGTTCCGCAGGTGCAAGGCGGTTTCGTTGAGGCGTTCGGTGAGGAAAGCGGTCAATTGCTCGGGCAATTCCCGCGCGGTCATGGCCTTGATCATGCACCTCATCCACTCGGCTGCCTCCTCGTCTCCGATCGAAAACGGGAAGTGGCGCATCCGGAGCCGGGGATGGCCGCGCTTGTTCTGGTAGAGCTGAGGGCCGCCCAGCCATCCACTCATGAACTCATACAGCTTCAACCGCGAGCCTGTCGTGCTGCGCGGCAGCATCTCTCGAAGAGATGGCGATTCTGCTTCGATGATGTCGTAGAACTCCTCGACGAGGAGCCGCACCTCTTCGAGGCCTCCAATCTCGACAAACGGAGTCTCGGCGTCGCCCCAGGGGTGGGCTGTCTCGGATGCTGAAATCGGATCCATTCAACTTGATTATCCCCTGTCTGCGAGCTTTCACGAAGCTTGGGCAGAACCCGCCACTAACTTGTCGGAAAGTGAAAGCCACAGTCTGTCCGCGCGCGACCTGATGGGGGATGCCCGATGCTTGCAGCATTGAGTGTCCAGGCAGTGGTCATGGGTGTCGCCGCTGGGGGCCTTTCCGTTACCGTCGTCGGATTCCTGCTTGGTGGCGGCCTGGCTCTGCTCGATGTGGCAAACGGCCCCGACATCGGCCTGCTCGTTGGGCTGTTGGTCGGCCTCATTGTCGGGGGATGGGTTGCCGGGAGAATGGCGATTCATTCCAACCGGTTCCACGGATCGGTGTCCGGACTCCTCCTGGCAGGTCTGCTGATTCTGCTGGCGAGTCTCGGCGGGGCGTCAGCATCGATCTGGAATGTGCTGCTGCTTGCTCTCGTTTCAATAGTCGTTGGTGGCGTGGGCGGACTTATCGGGGGGCGTAGAACCGGGTAGAATTAGAGAAGCGAGTCGATCGGACGGCCGCGACTCCGCTTTCGCGGAGGCGAGGAAAGTCCGGACTCCACAGGGCACGGTGCTGGGTAACTCCCAGGCGGGGCA
>JBBDMR010000085.1:0-3831 GCA_040878225.1 Acidimicrobiia bacterium | reverse complement strand
CCGACTCCGATACCGAGACCTACGCAATCGTGAGGCTGGAGATCAACTCGTGGCGGTGGGCGGGAGTGCCGTGGACAATCAGGGCTGGCAAAGGACTCCAAACGACTGTGACCGAGGCGGTTGTCGAGTTCGTGAGGCCGCCGCGCCCGCTCTTTGCGGCTGATCTGGGCCAGCCGGGGTCGAACCAGCTCACCTTCCGCACCACGCCCGATGTCGAGATCAACCTGTCGCTGCAGGCCAAGACTCCGGGACCCGAAATGGTGAGCGGTCCGGTCGAGTTGCACCTCCAGCATGACCGCACCGAGGGCCGGGACCCTTATCACCGGCTCATCGACGATGCATTACGGGGTGACCAGACCCTATTCGCCCGTCAGGACGAGGTGATGGAAGCCTGGCGGGTCGTGGAAGGCCTGCTCAGCGACGACAAGCCTGCGTTCCGATACGAACGCGGGTCGTGGGGCCCGACCGAAGCGGAAGGCCTGCTCGGAGAGAAAGAGTCCTGGGCGACCAACTGACCCTTCCGAACGCGCGAGCCGCTCACTATCAGGAGGCCGGCAAAGGCGACGGCATCGCGCACAGCCTCACTCGCCGCAACTGATCTCAAGCCGTTGTTGCGATCGCCGTCCCGCAAAACCCGACGCCCGCCGAGGAGGAGGTCACGGAAACGAAGACGGACGGGACGGCGATCGAAAGGCATTTGGCTACTCCCTCTTCCGGTGTGCTGGACCAGCCTGGACACAGAATGTTTCGGGGAGGTTCACTCGCGGTTACAGAAATGCAGTTCTTGTGTTAACGCCTTGTGACCGACGTCGGCATGTCCAACTGCAACTAACGTCCCGTCAGAGCACGGAGACCCTCCACCAATGCACCCAAACGCCAGGACAATTGAGACTTTCTATCGAGCATTTCAGGAACTCGATTCAGCGACGATGGCCGGGATCTACCACCCGGAAGCGACATTTGCCGACCCGGTTTTCGAACTGAAGGGCGACGAGATCGGGGATATGTGGCGAATGTTCTGCAGCTCCGGCGACGATCTGCGGGTTACCTTCTCCGACCCGGCGGCCGACGACGCCGGCGGAACTGCACGATGGGAAGCGCGGTACGCATTCAAACCAACAGGAAGGCCGGTGCACAATGTCATCGATGCTGCTTTCATCTTCAGGGACGGGCTGGTCATCGCCCACAACGACACCTTCGACCTCGCTTCCTGGGCACGGCAGGCACTGGGGTTGAGCGGCGCTCTTCTGGGACGGACCGGATTCATGCAGAAGAGAATCCGGCAACAGGCAAGAGGTCAGCTCTCCCGGTTTCAGAGCAGGTCCGCCTGAGCGGTGCGCGGCGGCCAACTCGGCCGACTGAGTACGATCGGACGATGCCCAACACCCACGATGTGCTGAATCAACCGCCTCCGCTGGAGGATTACAACCTCTACCTCACCGACCCGGTTCTCGACCGCGCAATCGCAGCGGAAGGCGGGAAGGAATCCCGGGAAGTGCTGGTGGGGTTCGGGGAGAGAGTTGGTTCGGCGGAGGCGTTCGAGTGGGGATTTCTGGCCAATACCAACGACCCGGTTCTCCATACCCACGACCGGTACGGACACAGGATCGATGAGGTCGAGTTCCACCCCTCGTGGCACTCACTCATGGACCTCGCCATCTCGAACGGCCTTCACTCCCTGCCCTGGGAGGACCGCCACAACAATGGCCAGGTCACCAGGACGGCCCTTCTGTACATGTCGTCCCAGGTCGAAGCCGGCCACTTCTGCCCGATCTCGATGACGACATCGGTGGTCCCCGCCCTCAAGGCCACCGAAGCGGTTGCCGCGAAATGGGTGCCCAGAATCATCAGACGGTCATACGATCCGTCGTTCCAACCCGTCTCCGCCAAGTCGGGAGCCCTCATGGGGATGGGGATGACCGAAAAGCAGGGCGGTTCGGACGTCAGGTCTAACACCACGACTGCCAGGCCCCGCAACGGCGGTGGGCCCGGTGCTGAATATTCCGTGACCGGGCACAAGTGGTTCACGTCGGCACCGATGTGCGACGCCTTCCTGGTGTTGGCACAAGCGCCCGGTGGTCTGTCCTGTTTCCTTCTTCCCCGGTGGACCCCCGACGGGGTACTCAACGGCTTTCAGATCCAGAGACTCAAAGACAAACTCGGAAACCGATCGAACGCATCCAGCGAAGTCGAGTTCAACGACGCCCACGCGGTCCTCGTCGGCGAGGAGGGACGGGGCATTTCGACGATCCTTGAAATGGTCAACGGGACAAGGCTCGACTGCGTGATGGGCTCGACAGCTCTCATGCGCCAGGCCGTTGCCCAGGCCGGGTGGCATACCGCGCACCGCGAAGCTTTCGGCTCGAAGCTGATCGACAAACCGCTCATGCAAAACGTGCTTGCAGACCTGGAGATCGAGACCGAGACCGCCACATTGATGATGGTCCGCCTCGCGGGGGCGTTCGACCGTGCCGAATTCGACCAGGACGAAGCCGCCTTCCGCCGCATCGCACTGCCTGTCGCCAAATACTGGGTCACCAAACAAACCACAGCGGTCGTGCGAGAGGCGATGGAGTGCCTGGGAGGGAACGGCTACGTCGAGGAGTCGATTCTGCCCCGGTTGTTCCGCGAGTCTCCCCTCAACGCCATCTGGGAGGGCTCGGGGAACGTGATCGCCCTCGACTTCATCCGCGCCGCCAACCGCGAGCCTGCCGCCCTCGAAGTGTTCTTCACTGAACTCGAGTCCAGCGTGACTCCGGGTCCCCTCCGTCAGGCGGTTGAGTCAGCCAGAGGAGCTCTTGTCGATGTGACCAATCCTGAGGCCGAAGCCCGGCGGATCGTCGAGTCCGTTGCCCTCGCCTGGGCGGGAACGCTGTGTGCCCGCCACGAGGACGAGGAGTTACTCGGAGCATTCGCTGCATCTCGTCTCGACGAGAGCCACGGCGCACAATTTGGGGCCTTGGCGACCGGGCTACCCCTCGAGAACCTCGCCAGAAGGACGGTTCCACAGTTCTGAACCCGTTGGATCGAGATCAGCGACAAGGCCGATCGCACCGAGAGCAACGCTATCTCCTCCCGGAGGGCCACCGAGCACGAAGTACGTGGTCATCAAAGGAAGCCCGCGCATCTGGACCGGCTCCCGAGCCTCGAAGCCATACCGGGATTCGGCGAGGGACCTCGTCTCCTCGCTGACGTGGATCCTCCCGGGTAGTCCCGTCTCTTCCAGGCGTGATGCGACGTTCACAGTGTCACTCCACACGTCGTAGGCAAACTTCCTGCTGCCAATCACCCCTCCAGCTACAGGTCCGGAGTGAACCCCGACACGGATCGTCAGATCGGGCCATCTCCCTTCCGGACCGGTAGCAGCGATCATCGCCTGGGCGAGGTCGATGGCCTTCTCGGCATGGCCATCCATCGGCTCGGGGAGACCACCGACGGCCATGTAGGCGTCGCCTATGGTCTTGATCTTCTCGAGAGACCGCTCGATGACCAGGTCGTCGAAGTGGGTGAACAGCTCACTCAGCAATGTGATCACCTCTCCCGCCGACAGGCGGGCCGAAAGCGGTGTGAAGCCGACAATGTCGGCGAAGACGACCGACACGGAGGGAAAACTGTCGGCGATGGGGGATTCGCCTTGTTTCAGGCGGTACGAGACCGATGCCGGAAGCACGTTCAGGAGCAACCGCTCGGACTCCGCCTTTTCCCGTTCGATGGCGGCGGTCACAAATCCGAACGCAAAGAGCAGCATGATCCCGGCTACGGCGTAACCACCGAGAACATCGCCGATGCTGGCGAGCAGGATGATCACCAATCCGTTGGCCGCGGTGAGGA
>JBBDMR010000084.1:7703-21176 GCA_040878225.1 Acidimicrobiia bacterium | reverse complement strand
ACCGAATCCCGTCGTCAAATTACGTGATTGTAATTATGTTGCTGTGTACTTAGTCCGGGGAGGCCCGGCCGAGTTGCTGTTTGAGTGCTCCGATTTTCTGGATGGTCTCGATGTCGAGGATCGGACCGCGTTGACGTGGTAGTGGGGGCGGGTCCGGGAGCGTCTCGGCCCATTCGGTACCGTCCGGCCGGAAGAATCTGAGGGAGCCGGGCTCTCCTTCGAGTCGCCAACCGTGGTCGTGGATCAGGGTGTGATGATGCCGGCAGAGGAGGACAAGGTTCATCACGCAGGTCTCCCCGCCGTCGATCCAATGCACTATGTGGTGTGCATCGCACCAATGCGCCGGACGATCGCAGCCCGGGAAGACGCACCGGAGGTCACGGGCATCGACTGCTTTCCTCATCGCCGGTGTCACAAACCGTTTCGCCCGCCCGACGTCGAGTGGAACGCTGTCGGGGCCAAACACGACACGGTGCATGATGGAATCACAGGCGAGACGCTTGATGTCGGCGGTGTTGAGAAAGACCCCGGTCGAGGTCTCGGAGAGCCCGGGGAGGCCTTCGAAAAGCGACTCAGCTGACACATGGACCGTGAGGTTGGGTCGTTGGGTCGAGCCGTTGATGACGTCCATGAGCTGGTCGGCCCTGCGCACCGCAACCGAGCGTCGGTCGTCGGCCGCCGGCGGCGGCGGCTCGAGGGCCGCAAGGAGAGTCTCGCCCGCCTCGGCGTCGAACCAGCCGCTGATCCTGACCATCTCCCCGTCACGGCGGATACGAAGCGAACGCGCCTCCCGAACCATTGCCCGTTGCCAGGCGATCTCGTCTTCGGCAACGCATTCCATCCAGTAGTTGAGTCGCTTGCGGAGCTCGTCGACGAGAGGAGTGTCCATAGCCATCTCCACCAGCCCAGCCTGCTCTTTGGAGAACGGTTCAGGGGCTGTCTCGCTGGCATGGAGCAGTGCGTCGACCTGAGGAGTGGATATCGCTGCCTGTGAGTAGGCAAGAGACACGAGTGGTGCCTTGCTGAGGTTCCTGGCCCGGCCCACCATTTGCGACGCCGCATTGGGATGCATCGCATTGCGATGTTTGAGCATTGCAGTAGCCGATGAGTAGCCGTCGCGCCGGAATGCTTCGGTCTCAACGACCCGGGCGATTATCTCTGCAGCCTTCGCCTCCTCGCGGGTGATCCGAGCCAGCACGGCGTCGAGCTCTTCGACGAGGTCAGCCGGTTCGATCTCCGGCGGTGTTCCAACGAGGTCGACCGGGGCAGATTTGCTATCGAACATACGTTCGAATCTACAGGAAGGCTGGGACGGAAAATAGGGGTCTGTTCGAGGTTTTCGGAAGTATTTCGAGTTGATTCATGGGACAATATGGGATGAAGTCGTGGGCCCTTCTGGTCGTCGTAATTGCTCTTGTCGGGTGCTCAACGACGAGCGAGCCGGCGCCGGAACCCGATGCCCAGGTATCTGCCGCACTGTCAGCCCAGGCGGTGGAGCGTGCCTGTTCCAACGCCTGTCAGACGTATGAAATCGTCTACGTTCGGGACGAATTGGTCAACATCGGTGGGTCGGCTGGCGAGATGCCAATGAAAACTCGGTCTGCCATTGCCGACCTCTTCGATGGGATCCAATTCGCCCGGGGACAAGCCCTCGATGATCTGTTCGGTGACGACGCTCTCTTCGCGGGCGGGGAGGGCATTTTGATCAGTGTCGGTCCCGTCGAGGAGCTCGCCGAAGGGGTCGTAGGGATCGATGTCGGACTGGCCACGGCCCGCTATGGCTACCACGGCGAGACTTACCTATTCCAGTGGGATGGCTCCAATTGGAGTCCAGCGACTCCTCAGGACACCGGCGTCACCGTGACCAGCTCGGTCTCGTGATGGAAAGGAAACAAACATGAGACGGATTGCGCTCGTATTGGTACTCACGATGGTCATGGCTGCCTGCTCGTCGGGCGTTGTCGACGAAACCACAACTACATCCCCGCCGACCTCCGTTCCGGCGACCACGACTACGACAGAGGTCCCTGACACCACCACGACAACTGTGCCGGAGACGACCACCACAACCGAGCCACTTCCTGAGGGAGTTCGAGAGTTTGCATACGTTGTCGCGGTGAAGACCTCCGATGACGGGGCTGTCGTCGTCACCGCCGACTACGCCCAATTCCTCACCGGCGAGGAGGCGAACCAAGCCGCCATCGAAGACGGGTTCATCGTCGAAGGCGAGACCGTCCCCAACGACTACTACATCGTCAACGAGAATCCCCGATTGCGCGACCTGGCGCTCGATCCCGACGCGCCGGTCGTCCTCATCGCCTGCTTTGTCGACGGGGAGTGTGTTACTCAAGTCCGGGTGACCATCGACCAGTGGATGGAACTGCTGGATGG
Source organism: Acidimicrobiia bacterium (assembly GCA_040878225.1). Taxonomy (GTDB): domain Bacteria; phylum Actinomycetota; class Acidimicrobiia; order Spongiisociales; family ZC4RG35; genus MA-ANB-1. Next base: position 18,785 of record JBBDMR010000084.1, on the reverse strand, counting down.
CGAGACACCAGATGGTCTCGGTGACGGCTTCCAATGGTACGGCCAGGCGGCCCTTCCCTACTGGCTGATCCTCGATGGGGAGACAATCATCGGCGTCGAGGAGCAATACCTCCCCTGACCAGGCCCGTGTGGCATATATTGGCGCCATGCGCACTCCCAGAATGACATCACCATGAAGCAGTCGGATTGGCAGAAGGTGATTGCTGCCGCCATGGGCCCGGCATCGGAGTATCTGAAGTCGCTCCCGGACCGGGCTGTCTATCGCCCCGTTGCCGACCCGGAAGAACTCCGGAAGCTGTTCGGCGGCCCGCTCCCTGACCGGGGAACTGCGCCCGAGCAGGTCGTCGCCGACCTGGCCCGCGATGTCGAGCCTTACGTCACGGCACATGCCTCGGGCCGATTCTTTGGTTTTGTGATCGGAGGATTGCATCCCGCTTCCTACGGCGCCGACCTCCTGACATCGACCTGGGATCAGAACAGCGCCCTTTACCCGGTGACGCCGGGCACGTCGATTGTCGAGGAGGTGGCTGTGGGGTGGCTTCTCGAATTGCTCGACCTTCCCCGGGACGCTTCGGTCGGCCTGGTGACAGGGGGGCAGATGGCCAACTTCACCTGCCTGGCAGCCGCCAGGGACTACGTGTTGCGGGAGTCGGGGTGGGATGTCGAGACCGACGGGCTTCAGGGCGCGCCGAAGGTGAACGTGGTGGTGAAGACCGAAACCCACTCCACTGTCATGCGTTCATTTCGCTACCTCGGATTGGGTGCCTCCACTGCGGTGGCCGTCGACTGCGACGACCAGGCACGGGTCGACCCGGCAGCGCTCGACCGAGCTCTCGCCGAAATCGATGGACCCACCATTGTCTGTATCGAAGCGGGGAACATCAACACCGGCTCGTTCGACCCCTTCGATGCGGTGGCTGACGTTGCCGAACGGCACCGCGAACGCGGGAACCCAACCTGGGTCCATGTCGACGGCGCGATCGGTTTGTGGGCGCGGGCATCGTCGGGCCATCAGGAGGCGACGAGGGGGCTGGAGCGCCTCGACTCGTGGTCGACCGATGCCCACAAGCTGCTCAACGTCGGATACGACTCGGGGATTGCGATCTGCAAGCATGCCGCCGCTCACCGCTCGGCGATGAGCACAACGGCTTCTTACCTGGTCCAGTCGGAAGGTGAGACCCGCGATGCCATGGACTGGAGCCCCGAGTTCTCCCGTCGGGCGCGGGGTGTTGCCGTCTACGCCACGCTCCGCTCCCTGGGCAGGGAAGGCGTTAACGACCTCGTTCGGAGAACCCACTCGTTGGCGCAACGTTTTGCTCGAAAGCTCGAGGAGAGCGGTCAGGTCGAGATCAAGAACGACGTCGTCTTCAACCAGGTGCTGGTTCGCTGGCTGGCACCAGACGGTGACCACGACGCTTACAACGACAGGATCATGCACTGCGTCCAAGGCAGCGGAGAGGCGTACTTCAGCGGGACCACCGCTGGCGGGATGCGGATGATGCGAATCTCGGTGTCCGACTGGGCCACCGACGAAGACGACGTCGACCGGGCCGTCGCAGCCCTCCTCGAGTGTGCGGGCTAACTCAGGACGTCATCCGGCAAAGCACCCGTAGGCCTCGTTGACGACAGTCAGGTCGCCCAGGTCGACCGGCCCCTCGGGAGTCTCCACGACGATCCCGGAGAGGTTGGCCTCGACAGGGCCGATCGCACCGCACGATGCGCTCTCCGGTGGCTCGAACTCGAGAGTTCCCGAGATCACCGGCCATTCGGCGGCGAAGACTGCCTCCGGCTCCCACCCTTCGAGGACATCGTCGCAGTGGTTCGCCATCAGATTCTTTCCGACCGCAACCGACGCCTGCCAGGCATCGTCGGGAAAGCTGACCGGTGAGTTGGGCACGGCTTCGTAATCGTTCGGCGAGAGATAGAGCGCCACCCGCTGGTCCGGGGTGGAAAGGGTGAAACCGAGCCCGCAACCCCAGGACATGCTGAGATCTGCTTCCTGCAGCATCGTCACCAGTTCGTCTGCCGGAAGGGCCGCCACGTCAAAGGCGGGTGTCAGCTCGTCGACCACTACCGCTTCCGCCGCGGCCGGGTCGCAGAACTCGAAATAGTTTCCCCAGAAACCGTCGGGGACGCCAGGGAATCCTTCGGTGGGGACGATTCCACCGATCGCGTCAACTGCCATTCCGTCGCTGAAACTCACACCGCCCGGGCCCATCATTGCCGCGCCATCGGAGGCCAGGGTGTAGTCCGGCGGGAACACGACCAACCGGTCGCCATCGCCGAGGTCGACCGTCCAGCATCCGTTGGATTGCAGATGAAGGGTCCCGGTGAGGGACGCTGCGAAGTGCCCGTACTCCTCCCCGGGAATCTGTACTGGCAGACGATCGCCGCCGAGGTTCGAGATGGTGGTTGTCGTCTCCGCTGGCACAGTGGACCCTGTGGATTCTGGTCCCGCGCCGCATGCAGCGACAACGATCGAGAGACATATGACGAGCACAAATCGGCCGAACTTCTTGCTCAACTCAACTCCTCACTAGGCGGGCTCGGCTTTGGACGTTTCGGAACCAGGAACGGTTCCGCTGCTGGGTTGCTTAACTGAGCCCATGTACGTGATCGTCTGGAAGTACGAGGTTCTCGCCGACAGTGAGATGGATTTCCGGGTCGCCTACGGGCCGGATGGCGACTGGGCCCGGCTCTTCGCAAAGCACGACGGGTTCGTCGAGACCGAGCTCATAGCCACCGATCTGCCCCGTCATTACCTCACCATCGATCGATGGGATAGCGCTGAAGGCTTCGACGCATACATGGAGCGCGACCTCGACGAGTACCAGCGACTCGATCAGCAGTTCGAGGCCCTAACCGTCTCCGAGGAATTGGTGGGACGAGGCAGCACACTCGACCCGGGAAAATCGGGATCATGAAGCCGGTCTGGTGGCTCGAGGAAGAGGCCTACGCCGGGGAGGAGCATCTCGACGAGTCTTATGTCGCCGGTTACGACGCTAAGTCACAGGTCGACCCGAGCGAGGATATCGAGAAGCTGGTGTCTCTCGGGTTGGGGGAGTCTTCGGTGCTGGTCGACCTCGGGGCGGGCACGGGCGTGTTCTCTCTCGCTGCCGCCGAAACCGGCGCGGCGGTGGTCGCTGTGGATGTCTCGCCGGCGATGGTCGACTCGATTCGCGAACGCGCCGAGCAGTCAGAGCTGGACAACATCACCGTGGTCAGGGCCGGATTCCTCTCCTACGACCATGCGCTGCCCCCGGCAGACTTCGTCTACACCCGCAACGCCCTCCACCAGTTGCCCGACTTCTGGAAGGTGATCGCCCTCAACCGGATCGCCGCCCTGATCCGGACCGGCGGCCACCTCCTCATTCGTGATCTGGTGTTCGACCTCGAGCCCGACGATGTCGAGGAGGGAATCGAAGACTGGATGTCCGGCGCAGTCGACGACCCGGCCCGCGGCTTCACCGCCGAAGAGCTTGCCGAGCACGTCCGCAAGGAGTTCAGCACCTTCACCTGGATCTTCGAGCCGATGCTGCAACGCTGCGGCTTCGACATCCTGGAACAGTCCTCGCGCCGTTCTGCCTACGGCACCTATCTCTGCAAGAAGGGCTCTTAGAAGTCTTCGACCTCAAATCGCGAACCACGAGATCCCCCGCTCAGTAGGGAGGAGCTACCCGGGTCCGCAGCCGTTCCCACGCGGTGACGCCTGCTTCGTTCTCGAGGAAACCCTGAGGGTATAAGGGGATCCCCGGGGCGCTGACTTCGTCGAGGGTGCGCATCTCACCGTCGGTGAGGTCCCATTGGAGGGCGGCGAGGTTGTCGTGGAGCTGGGCTGTCGTGCGACACCCGAGAAGCACCGAGCTGACGGTGGGCCGGTTCCGCACCCAGTTGAGGGCGACCTGGCCCATGGTGACGCCGTGGCTGTCGGCGACCGCCTTCACTGCGTCGAGGACCTCCCAGGTGCGCTCGGTGTTGCGCAGGTCGTACGCCTCGATGCCGCGCGTCGGGTCCTCTCCGAGCCGGCTCGCCCCGGTCGGAGCGACCGTCCGCTGGTACTTGCCGGTGAGCCATCCTCCGCCGAGGGGCGACCAGGGGAGGGTTCCGATGCCGCGGTCCATGCAGAGGGGGAGGATATCGAGCTCGATCTCCCGACCCAGGAGGTTGTACTGCGGTTGCAGCGAAACGGGTGGAGCCCAGCCGTTGTGTTCGGCGGTGAGGATGGCCCGCTCCAGGTGCCATCCGAGGAAGTTGGACACGCCGATGTGGCGGACCTTTCCTGCCTTGACGAAGCTGTCGAGAGTCTCCAGGGTCTCTTCGATCGGCGTCGCCGGATCCCAGGCGTGGATCTGGTAGAGATCGATTGTTTCGACTCCGAGCCTCCGCAGGCTGGCGTCGATGGCACGTTCTAGATAGGCTCGGCCGGCCCCGCTGTCGGCAGGGTCATCGCTCATGGCGAAGCGTGCCTTGGTGGCGATAGTGACCCCTTCGACTCCGCCCCGTTTCGCCAGCCAGCGGCCGATGATCTCCTCGGAGGACCCGCGGGAGTAGACGTCGGCGGTGTCGATGAGCGACCCCCCCGCTTCGAGGTAGGCGTCGAGGATGGCGTGGGAGGTCGTCTCGTCCGACTCATCGCCGAAGGTCATCGTCCCCAGGCCAAACACACTGACCTCTAGATCTGAATTGCCCAGTTTTCGTTTCTCCATGGCTCTGAGCTTATGCACAACGGCGGCCAAGCGTGGGTTCAGTCTGAGCGCACCGCTTTCACTGCCCGACTGATCGCGTCGATAGTTATGTCGATGTCTTCGGCGGTTGTGCTCCAGTTGGAGACCGACACCCGGAGCAGGCGGTCGCCGCGCCACGTCGTTGCGCCCAGCCAGCAGGTCCCTTCATCCTGGATGAATTTCTCGACACGATTCGTCTCGTCGGCATTGCCGACCCGGATCAGAACCTGGTTCAGCACGACTTCGTTGACCACCTCGACCCCAGGGACTTCGGCGACGCCAGCTGCGAGCCGGCGCGCCAGAACGCAGGTGCGACCGATGAGGTCGGCGACGCCGGAGCGTCCCAGCGACTGCAGCGCCGCCCAGGTGGCAAACCCCCGCGCCCGCCGCGACGACTCGGGGACGAAATCGCCTCCACCGAAAGTGCGACCCGCCACCTGTCCGGTGAGGTAATCAGCGGTGTAGGCCATTGCTGTGGCATGGACGTCGGGGTAGGCGCAGAAGGCGTAACCCGAGTCATAGGGGACGTTCAGCCACTTGTGCCCGTCACAGCCCCAGGAGTCGGCCAACTCGATTCCGTCGACCAGATGGGCTGTCTCCGGACTGGCTGCGGCCCAGAGCCCGAAGGCTCCGTCGACGTGTAGCCATGCCTTCCTCTCCCTGCTGAGCTCTCCCACCGCTCTCAGATCATCAAAGGCACCCGTGTTCACGTTCCCGGCCTGGGCGCAGACAATCGTCGGGGCGTCCCTGTCTTCGTCGAGGATTCCGGCGAGGCGGTCGGCGTCCATCGCCCCGTCGCCGAGCGCGGGCACGACGGTCAGCGAACTTTCACCGAGTCCGAGGAGACGCACGGTTCGGTCGATCGTGGCGTGTCGTTCCTCACCGACGACCACGCGAACCTGGGGAGCGCCGGCGAGACCGTCGACGCCGACATCCCAGCCCTTGTCGGTGAGGACACGCCACCTCGCGGCGGTCAAGCCGACGGTGTTGGCCCCCTGAGCCCCGGTGACGAACCCGACCGGCGCAGTCGCAGGGATGGAGAGCAGCTCCTTGAGCCAGTTGCCGGCGATGTCCTCGAAAGCGAGCGCCGCCGGGGACAAAGCCTCGTTGAAAGCGTTCTGGTCCCAGCCGGTTGTCATCAGGTCTGCGAGGAGAGGTGCGTCGAGGGTGCCGCCGACAACAAACCCAAAATATCGCGGGCCGTCGCTGGCCATGAGACCGGGCCGTGCATCGCTCAGCCGATCCAGGACCACATCTGCAGGCTCTCCATGCTCCGGCAAGCCGGACGCGAGGATCTCCCTCAGCTGCATGCGGTCCTTCTCGGGCGTCACTCGCGATGAGGTCAAACCCTCCCGGTAATCAGCGATGAGGTCGGCGGCGCGGTGCAAAGACTGGCGAAGGTCGTCCATAGCGCGGGAGGATATCTGCTCGGATGCACTCGTGACCTTGAAAACTTGCCCGGTATCACTATCGGTGGGCGGTGACCTCCTCGGAGTCGCCTGCTCATCCCCGGCTGTCCGTGGGTCTGCATGCGGCTGGCGATATTGACCGTGTCACCCCACAGGTCGAAACTTTCTCTTTCCGATGACCCCGGCAACAACCGGGCCCGAACTGAGCCCGAAACGCATTCCCAGCGGTGGGTCCCCGGGCCGTTGGAGCTGACCGAGGGCTGCTCTCATCGCCAGGGCGGTCTCGGCTGCCGCCACCGCGTGGTCCGGTCGCGGCACCGGCATGCCCGCGACTGCGAGGTAGCAGTCACCAATTGTGGCGATCTTCTCCAGGCCGAACTGGTCGACGAGATCGTCGAAGTGCGAGAAAATCCGGTCGAGGAGAGCCACCAACTCGTCCGCTGAAAGGCGCTCAGACAGTCGAGTCGAGTCGACGAGGTCGGCGAAGAGGACGGTCACGTTGTCGATCCTGTCTGCGATAGGGGACTCTTCGGCCTTCAGCCGTCCTGCGATCGGCTCAGGCAGAATGCTGAGAAGAAGTCGCTCGGAGCGCTCATTCGCTTCCGCCAGGGCAATCTCCGCCATGTCGACCAGTCGCCGAAAGTAGAGGGCAACCAGCGACCCGAACACACTCACGCCGATCGCGGATGAGGCGAAGAGCACCGTTTCCACAGTTGATCCTCTCAGAACATCCGGCGGCCGGTCGAACCAGATCGGCATGACCGCGAAAGCGATGGCCCCAAAGCCGATTACGACCAAGGGATAAAGGCGATCGTCCGGCCCGCTCATGAGCACACCGAGCATCGGCACCAGTATGAGGAAAAGGTATACGCCGGTACTGGCTCCCAGGAAAGCGGCTGGAATGAGCGTGTTGCCCCATCCGGTCGCCAGCATCAACCACGACGCCCTCCGGCGCCGCCCCAGCCAGTTCAAACGCATCCCGGCGGCGTAGCCCCCGACCCAGATCACATTGGTGATTACCACGGGCCAGAGGGTCTCGATGTCGAGGAAGCTGTAGAACACGGCGAAGGTAGTGCTGAGCACCATCGAGGCCATCGCCACGATGTTGATAGTGATCGCCCATCTCGCCTCTGCCGGAGTAGTGGCACGATGGACTCCCAGCTGAACCAGGCGCATCAACCGGCTGGCGACCACGCGATCTCCCTTGAAGAACGGCTGTGCGGACGCGAGGCACGGAGCCGCAGTTGCATTGTTGGCTCACAGAGACGAACCAAGTCGATCCCAGCCAACGCCTCTACCGAGAGAATACAGGGATCCAACCGGAGTCGGGGGCCGATTAAGCCCCGCTGTCACCCGAAACGGCCACGAGTTCGTCTGTGTGTTAGTAGCTAGGTTCGAGGAGGACCAAATGAACTCTCTGGTCAAAAAGACCGGGACCCTCGCAGTCGCCGCGATGCTGGTGGTGCTGATGGCAGCACCGCTGTCGGCGGCTGGAGCGCAAGTGACGAAGGGCTCGTTCGAGTCGTTCGCCGCCGGCATAGGTGACGCCGACTACGGCGACGTCGAGGGAAAGGCGAGGATGATCCGCACCGCGTCGGGCAAGACGATCGTCGAGGTCGAGGTCAGCGGTCTGGTTCCAGGAGAAACGTACGGGTCTCATGTCCACAAGCAGGCGTGCGACGACGGAGACGCAGGCGGGCATTACAGCTTCGGGTTCGCCGTGCGGGGTGGTGCGTTGGACGGGTCGGAGATATGGCCGGGGCCATTCACGGCGGATGCTGCCGGTCGGGCCACTGGACGGACCGTCGTTGGAGCCACCGCTGGGGTGGATGCAGTCTCGGTCGTGATTCACGCTCCGAGCGGGGCGAAGATCGCCTGCGCTGATCTCGGCTGAGCCAGATGGTGCGGGTTGGCGGGGTACGCCTTCGCCCACCCGCACCAAACCCACTGAACAGAGTGAGCTGCTCCTGTTCACAAGTCGAAGGAGAGTGAGTTATGAGATGGAAGCCGGCGTTAGGAGCGCTTCTCTTCCTCGCGGCGATTTTCGCCGCCGGTTCCGAGCAATTGAATCCGACCTGGTCGATTGCGGTGTTTCTCATCGGGGTTGGGGCCGCCTGGCTCCTTATGCCCGGTTTCTGGCGCAGCATTCTCCACGGAGCCATCGGCGGAGTGGTCGCCGGCCTGTTGGTCCTGGGCCCGGGCCTACGCCTTTCTATGCGGGTGGTGGCCATCCTCGACCCGGTCAGGTCGCCTGAGTTCACCCTCGACGGCACCTTGTTCATCATCATCGGTGTTGGTGGCATGGTGGGAGGGATATTCGGTCTCTTCGGGAATATGGCCCGGCGCGGTTTCGGCATCCCGCTACGTGCTGCGGGCATAGTCCCTGCCCTACTCGTGGCGGTGATGATCGGTCTCGACTCCGAGCTTCGCGGCGAGATCATCGAACTTGGCGTCGGCGCATGGCTCAACGTCCCGATGTTCGCCGCGGTCGCCGTGGGATACGGGGCACTGTGGACCCTGGTCATGACCCGACTCGAGGCCCGGAGTGTCAGGAAGAAAGCTCGACACGAGTTTGCCGAGAATGCAACGATGACAGTCTCCAACCCGATGGGACTTGAAATATGAGCTGGTGGGCAATCGAGCTGATTACGAATCTGATCCTCGTCGCTCTGATCTTGGTGCTCGGTCCCTTGATCAAACGGTTCGGTCGTGCCTATGCCGGCGACATCTTCAGGGGGAACCCCCGGACCGGTAAGAGCTATCTGGTCTTGATGGACGTCGCGTATTACCTGATATTCACCGCCTACGTCATGTTCACGGTGACCCTCAGCCGACCCGCCGCCTGGGGTCCGAACGCAATCGACGCGCTTGGCACCCAGCTTCAACACGAGGTGGCACGGGTCGGCGGCATGCTTCTCCTCATGGGGGTGCTTCATGGTCTCAACGTGTTGAGCCTCCCGCTGGTGGGGAGGTTGCTCGGCTTGAGCAGAAATCTCGATGAGGACACGCCGGCCGTCGGCTGACACGTGCTCTGGCTGACGGTAGTAGCGGCCGGTAAGACGGCATGGACATCGGAGGAGTTGGCGCGTGCCTCCTTCGTCGAGAAGCTATATCACCAGGAGGCGGTTTCCCTGGTGAGGTTGGCCCGGATGTTCACCGATGACCGGACTGGCGCCGAGGACATCGTCCAGGAGGCCTTCATCAGGCTCTACCACGCAGCGGATCGGATCCAGGAAAACGAAAGGAGCGCCGCCTATCTGCGCTCGATCGTGCTCAACCTGGCCAGGGACCACAACCGGCGAGGCCTGCTCTCGCTCCGCCATCAGGATTCGATGAGTGATCGCAGGACGCCGGAGGCACCGGAGGACCAGGTGGTCCGATCCGAGAATCGGTCCGAAGTCATTGAAGCCCTGAACGATCTCTCCCCTCGTCAGCGCGATTGTCTCGTCCTTCGCTATTACATGGACCTCACCGAAACGCAGATCGCTTCGACATTGGCGATTTCACCCAACTCTGTGAAGACCCACTGTCGACGGGGGATGGCCGCCCTCGCTGCCGTTCTGGGAGAAGACGAATGAGTCTCGAGAATCGACTCATTGAAGCACTCCATCAGCGAGATGACTACCAACCGAGCGGTGACCTGTTCGCCCGGGTCCGCCGGAGCATCGAAGAGGACCAACGACACCGAAGTCGAATGCGAAATGTGGCCGCTGCAGTGGTCGCCGGGATTGCCATTCTGGGAGGCTTCCTGGCCACATTCGCCGATATCGATGGCGACGGTGTGCTCGTGTTGCCGAAATGGACGATACAGGTGGTGGTGTTTGTGTTGCTTACCTCATGCCTTCTCGTCTTCGGCCCGGCGATTAGAAGGCTCGGACAGCCGTACCTCGCCGACGTCTTTCACCTGAACCCCGAGGCTGGTGACCGATTCGCCAGACTCCTCGACATCGCCTATTACCTCTTCTTCGGAGGAGGAATACTCTCCAGCCTCGACCTGACCGAGGCGGGATCGCTGGTTCCCGTGAGCAAGGGGCTAGAGAGCGGCGGACAGGTTGCATTCTTCCTCGCCGTCCTTGGTCTGGCCCACGTCGGGAATCTGCTGTTACTTCCTATCGTGGGCCTGCTCTTCGGATCAGTGACTAGGAGGGCACGACGCCGCGCCGCAGGATCCGAGGCACCACAAGTATCGAAAAGGGCCCGGGACGCTGATCGCCTGGCCTTGGCAATAGTGCTCACAGCGGTTTCGGTCGGCATCGTTGGTGTTCTGCTGGTGGTTGCCCTGGTCGTAATGGGTATCTCCGGCGGCTGAGCGGGACCATCCGTTCTCTCTTCCCATTCTGAGGTTTCCACACCGATGGGATACCCTTATACTTAGACATCCCGCAGAAACCACTTTTTAGGGGTGTAGCTCGAACTGGTAGAGCGCCGGTCTCCAAAACCGGAGGTTGGGGGTTCGATCCCCTCCGCCCCTGCCAGAGTAAGTCGATTTAGGAAGACTGATGAACCGAGAGATGCGTCGACTTCAGGAACGTGAAGAACGACTCAACAAGAAGCAGAGCACGAGCTCGAAGGCACAGCGCAAGGCCGCTGCTCTTTCCGCGCCCCAGCAGGGGGAGCGGAAGTCTGTCTTTGCCCGGCTCAAGCAGTATTTGCACGAGGTGCGCCAGGAACTGAAGAAGGTGACGTGGCCCACCCGCGAGCAGATGATTGCCTTCACCACGGTCACGGTGATCACCTCTGTAGTTTTGACCTTTGTCATCTTCGGTCTCGATATCGCAATGAAAGAGTTTGTTTTCTGGCTTGTGGACCTGCGTAACTAATGGTGGAGGCTATTGAAGTGACCGAGGAAAAGGCCACGGACGAGACCACTGCGGCTCCCGAACCGGCTGCTGAGGAGACCACTGCGGCTCCCGAACCGGCTGCTGAGGAGACCACTGCGGCTCCCGAAC
>JBBDMR010000084.1:0-7603 GCA_040878225.1 Acidimicrobiia bacterium | reverse complement strand
CGGCTGCTGAGGAGACCACTGCGGCTCCCGCTGCGACGGTTGAGGAAACTCCGGTTGCCGAAGTTCCCGTCGAGGAGCCACCGGTCAGCCCCTTCGACCTGCCCGGCGATTGGTACGTGATCCACTCCTACTCCGGTTACGAGAACAAGGTCAAGGTGAACCTCGAGTCCCGGATCCAATCGATGCACATGGAGGACCGGATCTACGAGGTCCACATCCCCATGGAAGACGTCGTGGAGATCAAGGCGGGCAAAAAGGTCACTGTCAACAAGAAGGTGTTCCCCGGCTACATCCTGGTTCGGATGACGCTCGACGACGACTCCTGGTACGCAGTCCGTAACACCCCCGGCGTAACCGGTTTCGTCGCCGGCAACGCCCAGAAGCCCACCCCGCTGTCCCGCCGTGAGGTGGAGCGGTTCCTCGGCGTCCAGAAGGAAGAGGAAAAGGGCAAGCCACGTTTCAAGCCCGACTGGGAGTTCGGAGAGCAGGTGCGGGTTGTCACCGGCCCGTTCGCCGACTTCAACGGTGTCATCGAAGAGATCAACATCGATCAGCAGAAGATCGTCGTGCTGGTCAACATCTTCGGCCGTGACACTCCGGTCGAGCTCGGTTTCGACGACATTCAGAAGAGCTAACGCCGGACGCCGGCACCACCAACCACAGGATTCAACGATGGGTAGAAAGAAACTCGTAACCACAGTCAAAATGCAGCTGCCGGCAGGCCAGGCCACGCCTGCGCCCCCGGTGGGCACGGTGCTCGGCCCCCATGGGGTCAACCTGATGGACTTCGTGAAGGCATACAACGACGCAACGTCGCATCAGCGCGGCCAGATCATCCCGGCCGAGATCTCGATCTACGAAGACCGCTCATTCGCTTTCATCACCAAGACCCCGCCCGTTGCCGGCCTGCTCCGTCAGGCCGCCCGTGTGGAGAAGGGATCCGGCGAGCCCAACAAGCAGAAGGTGGGCAAGGTCAACCGAGCCCAGGTGAAGGAGATCGCCGAGCTCAAGATGCCCGACCTCAACGCGGTCGACATCGAAGGCGCAATGAAGATCGTCGAAGGCACCGCCCGCTCGATGGGCATCGTTGTCGACGGGTGATGAAATCACCTTCTCGAATGATGCAATCATTCGAGGGCTAAGAGCAACACCAGTGGGAGGCCGTCAGGCCGCCTGGACCACAAGGAGAGACAATGAAACATGGAAAGAAGTACCGCGAGGCATCCCAGCGGTACGACAAGCAGACCCCCTACGCGGCATCTGAGGCCGTAGGGCTGGTCAAGACCCTGGCATCGGCGAAGTTCGACGAGACGGTCGAAGTCGTCTACAACCTCGGCATCGACCCGAAGAAGGCCGACCAACTGATACGGGGCACGGTGTCGCTTCCCCATGGAACCGGCAAAGACGTCCGGGTGGCTGTCTTCACGTCAGGTGACAAAGAGGACGAAGCCAAGCAGGCAGGTGCCGATGTAGTCGGCGGCACGGAACTGGTCGAGAAGCTTCAGGCCGGAGGAGAGCTCAATTTCGACGTCGCCATCGCCACACCGGACATGATGGCCGAGGTCGGAAAGCTCGGAAAGGTGCTCGGCCCCCGCGGGCTGATGCCCAACCCCAAGGCCGGCACCGTTACTGAAGAGGTGGGCAAGGCTGTGGGCGAGTTCAAGGCAGGTCGTCTCGAATACCGCAACGATCGTTACGGCAACGTCCACATCCCCGTAGGCAAGGTCTCGTTCCCGGCCGAGGACCTGGTCGCCAATCTGGCTGCGGTCTCCGGTGAGATCATCCGCTCCCGGCCGGCAGCATCGAAGGGCCGGTTCCTCAGGGGCATGACCGTCTCGTCGACGATGGGCCCCGGAGTCAAGGTCGACGTCAATAGCGTCGAGGACATCGCCGCCAAGGCATAGAGAAAGACCCCGCCGAGCCGGGGTCTCCCTCTTTGCGCGACTCCCCGGACGGTGGGGAGTTCTGGAGCGGTCTAGGAGCTCTCGATCACGGTCACGGGAACCTTGATCACGTTCGCCGGATCTCCGTCCTCAGCTGAGTATTCGAAGACTTGGATCACCGAGTCGGCGTCCACCAGGGCTTCGTCGATGGTGAACTCGAATTCACCCCAGGTGCCCGAGCCATTAGTCGCATTGGTGAAGGTCTCATGGACAACCTCCCCGGCACCGTTGCGAACGATCAGGTTCACGGTGGCCTCGAATGTGTTGGAGATCCCGACGATCTGCATGGTGCCGTCACCGTCGGCCACGACCGGCTCGGTGAGGTAAATGAGAGCCAGGTTTCCTTCCTGGAATGTCTCCCGGTTTACCGACGACTCCAAACCGAGTCCCTCCGACCCGAAGGCAACGATGGGCTCGTTGTTGACGATGAAGTGGACTTCTTCGATGCCTTCCAGTGTCGTGGCGGTGTAGATCAACTGGTTGAGCATCGTGAAGTCGGCGAGCAGACCACCTGCGCCGTCGAGGAATGCCTCGTTCATCTCGATGATCAGTGCATTGTCGGTGCCGTCGGCCCGCCTCACCACGAGTGCTTCCACTCCGGCGGGCACTGCGTTCATCGCTCCGGCCGGGAGGACGAGGTCAGCGTCGCCAAGAGCGTTCATGGCAGCTCTCACCGCATCGGTGTCGTCGGCGTCTCCAGCCAGCTCAACAGGAAGGTAGAAGGGGACCAGCGCGGGATTGTCCAGGAAACTGTTCTCCGATGACTGGAACAGGAACACGGGCACACCCACCCCTGCGCCCGGCACCAGTATCGCCTCCGTCGTGGTGGTCGACAGGCCGGAGGTCGTTGTCGTCTCCACCGGTGTGCTGGTGGTGGTCGTGGTGTCGGGACCTGCTACCGGGGGTTCGCCCCCGTTCATCAGGAGGAAGGGGATCCCGAAACCGAGGAGCACGACGACCGCTGCGGCGGCGAACACGGTCAACGGCTTCATGGTTGTCTTTCGAGCTGGTGTGGTCATGGTGACCTCCTCGGGAAACGGGGGTGGCTCGGGCGACATCGCCACCATGCGGTTGGTCAGATCTTTCATTCGCTGGTCGTCACTCTTTTTCATGACAGCCACTCCTTGAGGTGCTTGCGGGCCCGGGCGAGATGACGCTTGACCGCGCCTGTTGACACTCCCATCCTTTCGGCGACACCTTCGGCGGGAAGATCGGCCCAATAGGTGAGGAGGACAGCTGCCCTCTGCTGCATAGAGAGACGATTGACCACCTGGAGGACATCGATGTCGATGTCGGGGTTGTGCACCGCCTCAGGGGATGCCGACTTCATCTCGCGAAGCCGGCGGGCCAGGGTGCTGCGGTGATGATCTGTCGCCACCGACAGCACGGTCCGGTATAAGTACGCCCGGTGGTTCGCTACCTCCGGCCAGCTCGCCGAGTTGAAAGCCTTGAGGCAGGCATCGGTCACCACATCCGCAGCGTCGAACGGACCCACCAGACCTGTCGCATATCTGGTGAGCTCCGCGGAATAGGACCGATAGACCTCTTCGTCATTCATACTCGTAATGGTGAGCATGCCCATATAACGGAGACAACTGCGGTTTTGGGTGACACCAACATTATGACTTGTCGGTTTGCACAGTGCACCGGGTTGCGGTTTCCGCACCGTTGTGCACTGTGCAGCAGAAGGAGGGGGTGAGAATAGGGGGTTCCTGGGGCCGGAATTCGTGGGTTCGAGGGCAATCGGTTGCCAGGTTCACCGTCCGCACGAGGTCTATCTCATCTGCTGCGGACCGGGGTAGGTGTCCGGTCCACGGCCTCGTGGCCCTCATTCTGGGTCCGGCTTTGCGGGGCGGGGGCGGTCAGGAAACCCGCCCGGCTCTGCAGGAACCCCCGTGTTCTCAAGGTGCGAGTGTCGCGCCGATCCCGGCTGCTGTCCAGGGAAAATATGGAAAGTCCCAGGTCGTCAGCCAATAGTTTTGAGAAAGTCAACCAGAGCAGCATCGAAAGCATCGCGCTGTTCGAAACCGACCAGATGGGCGGCGTCCTCAACGACGACCGCGGGCCCGTCGGAGAGGCGGGAGGCGAGGTGGTCTGCCGCCTCCCGAATGTCAGGGAGGTCGTATTCGCCGACCACGATCAGGGCCGATTGCTCGATCTTCGCAATCCCTGCCACCCGGTCGGGCCCGGGGGTGCGCAACTCGTCCCGCTTGGCTTCGTTGCGGAGCGCGGTCAGGTCCATCTCGAGGAATATCTCAACCAGCCCGGGAGCGACGGCTTCGAGTTCACGGCCGTATCCGGCCAGCCACATGGCGGCATCGAGATGGGCGACACGCTCCATGTCTCCCGCTTTGAAAGCCTTGACGGCTTCGGGCCACTCCGGTGGCTCGTAGGGGTCGACGACGAGCCCGGGCGAGGCCGCGCCGACCAGCACCAACGCCGAGACTCGCTCCGGAGCCACGATCGCGACATCGAGGGCAACGCCACCACCCATGGAGCACCCGACGAGCACTGCCCTGTCGATGTCAACAGAATCCATTACGGTCAGCACATCTCGATGCGAGCTGAACGACGTGTCTCCGACGTCGGTGCCGCCAAAGCCCCGCTCGTCGTGGGCGACATACCGGTAGCCATCTGGCACCGCTTCGAGCTGGGGCAGCCACATCCTCGAGTCGGCGACGCCGGCATGGATGAACACAACCGGCGTGCCCTCGCCGGCCTCGCGGAAGAAGATCCGCTCCTGTCCCGATGTCACGTAACTTTCGTTCATCGCCGGGACGCTAACCGGATTGACGGTCACCGCGCGACCGCAGTTATACTTCGCACCTGCAACTCCAATACCTCGGCCGAAAACCGCCGGAGTCGGCGAGCACAAGCTCGAATGACATAAAGGGAAACACCCGCCTGCGTAGGTCTCCTCTGTGAGCCCCTGGTCGTCATGTCGAGGGGTTTTTGTTTGCACATAATTCGGAGGAGCGAAAATGCCAAGACCAGAAAAGGTCCAGGCTGTTGCCGACATCAAAGAGAGCATGGAGAACGCCCGAGCGGTGTTCTTCACCGAATACCGGGGATTGACCGTCAAAGCGGTCCAGCAGCTCCGGAACGACCTGCGCAACAGCGGGGCGGAGTACAAGGTCGTGAAGATGACCCTGGCGAAGCTCGCTGCTGCTGAGGCCGGATTCGAGGGAATCGACGAGTATCTCGTCGGGCCCACGGCTCTCGCCTTTGCCAATTCCGACGCGGTGGCCACTGCCAAAGCGCTCAAGGAGTTCGGCAAGGCAAACGACGTCTTCGTGCTCAAGGCAGGCTTGCTTGCAGGAGACATCCTCGCACCCGAGGAGATCTCCAAGCTTGCCGAGATCGAGCCCCGTGAAGTGTTGCTGGCCATGATCGCCGGAGCCGGTAGGGCTCCGATGTATGCCGCTGCAGGGATGTTCGCATCCTTCACCCGCAACGCCGCAACGATGTTCGGGCAGCTTTTGGACAAAAAGGAGTCGGGGGAGTCTGCTGTTGCAGGTTCGACTGAAGAGTCGACCATGCCCGCGGATGAGCCCGTAGAAACCGACACGGCCGAGAAGGCTGAGGAGGAGTAGATCATGGCCAAGATGACCACTGATGAGTTGATAAGCGTATTCGAGGAGATGACAGTCCTCGAACTCAAAGAGTTCCTCGACACGTTCGAGGAGAAGTTCGAAGTCACCGCAACAGCCCCGATGGCTATGGCTGCCCCCGCCGCCGGTGGCGACGGAGCTGGCGCACCCGCCGAGGAGGAGAAGGACGACTTCGATGTCGTGCTCACCGGTGCTGGCGCCCAGAAGATCCAGGTGATCAAGGAAGTCCGCGGACTCACGAGCCTGGGACTGAAAGAAGCCAAGGACCTGGTCGACGGCGCACCTGCCAACGTCCTCGAAGGCGTTGACAAGGAGACAGCCGAAAAGGCAAAAGCAACCCTCGAGGCTGCCGGCGCCACCGTCGAGCTCAAGTAACTCGACTTACGTCGAAAGAGAAAAGGCCCCCGCCTGGGGGCCTTTTCTCATGCGCTGCGGCTCTAGCCGAAGTACTCCTCGACGGTCGCGGTCTCCCGCTCCCGTAGCTTGACGTTGGCGTCGAGGTTCTCCAGGTTCTGTTCCAGGGCCGAGGCGCCTTCGGGGAACGGAGTCTCGGCGAAGAACGCCTTGACGTCGGCCGCAACCTCCGGCTTGGAGAGCGCAGGGATTCCTTCGGTGACCCGGCGCTTGGTCATGCCCGGCATCTTGGAGAGCAAAGACGTCCAGTTCGACCTGGCGTGAGCCCAGGCCTTTTCGCCTCCCTTGCCGCTGAGGAGCCGGCCGAATACCCAGAACCCGTCCTGGGTGCGGATGTCCTCGTCGAGGATCTTCTGCATGGTCCGCTCCACCATCTCCGTGGCGGGGATGCCTGCCACCGCTCCTAGGTACCTGACCTGGTCGATGGAGAGACTTGCCGCCTTGTAGGCGTCCCACAACCTGTCGTACTCGGTCTCCCCGCCGTGGCGGGCGTAAACCGCAAGCGAAGCCATCGCCACTTCGGGATCGACGTCACCGTCGCCGAGAACAACGTCCACCGTCGAGCGGGCCCGGTCGATCACGCTCTGGTCTTCGGCAACGTTGCCCATCACCGCAATCAGGTCGCCACGGAGCTTCTTGGTGAGGTCGGACTCGTCGTCGGCAGGGTCCCAACCCAGCCGGTCCAATGCCGGCCCGACCAGTTTCGAGACGAACGCCTGGAAGGCGGGACGCGCCTCATCGGTGACCACATGGTGGTCGAGGGACCCGAGGCCACCGGTGATGATCGACCAGATCTGCTGTTCGGTCTCATCGCCGTATGCGCCGACCAGGTCGAGGAAGCTCGAACTGGGCAGTTGTGCCGACTTGACCAGCGACCAGGTATCCGCCACGAGCTGATAGCGCTCGAGATCGTCGAGGGCGGTGAGGTGGTCCAGTAAGGAGGCGAACAGGTCGTCGCTGTACCGGGTGCGGTAGAAGCCCGAACCGGCGTTGGCGACCAGGAAGTCGACGTCGCCGTCGATTGGGTACTCGGCCTCGTCCTCGGTGAGGAGGACCTTGGTGGTGAACTCCTTGCCGTCGGCGATGCCCCGCAATGTGATCGGCACCGACCAGATGGTGGAGTCGGTCTCGTCGGGAATTGCCAGGAAACGCCGCTGGCTCAGCTTGACCCCGCTTGCAGTCTTCTCGACATCGATCTGGGGGAACCCACGCTGGTAGACCCAGGTGTCCATGATCTCGCCGACCGGCCACTCCGAGGCCCCGTCGAGGCCCTCCCAGAGATCGGCGGTGACAGTGTTCCCGTAGGCGTGCTTGCGGAGGTAGCTGCCGACTCCGGTGCGGAACTGCTCCTCACCGATGAACAGCTCGATCATCCGGAGAACGGCTGAGCCCTTCCCGTAGGTGATCGAGTCGAACATGGCTTCCACCTCGGTGGGGGAGTTGACCTCGAACTCGATTGGTCGAGTGGATGCCAGCTGGTCGGTCCCCATTGCCCAGGGGACTTCGGTGTTGGCGAAGGTCAGCCAGCGCTTCCATTCAGGTTTCTTGGCGGCCGTGGTCTTGATGTCCATGAAACTGGCGAAGGCCTCGTTGAGCCACGCCCCCTCCCACCACTTCATGGTCACCAGGTCTCCG
>JBBDMR010000083.1:0-21369 GCA_040878225.1 Acidimicrobiia bacterium | reverse complement strand
CCCTAGGCGCTGATCAGTCTCAGGGCCTCAGAGGCGGTCCAGGTCCGATCCTGCTCCAGGTATCCCGTCCCGGAAGGGCCCGAGGCGGTCACGCCGGCCTCGACCAGGTGTTGGAGGGTGGTGACAAAAGCCCGCAGCTGCGGCGGCAGCGGGAAGTACTCGGCCTCCTCGGTGACATGCCACAATTCGAACCCGCGCTGGGGGTCGATGTAGTCGATCACCTCTTCGATGAGATGATCGGGTGCGCTGGCTCCCGCGGTGAGGCCGACCACCTTCTTGCCTTCCAGCCATGCCGGATCGATGTCAGCGGATGCATCGATGCGGTGGGCTTCGACACCGTTCTCTTCGGCGACACGCACCAGTGCCTGGGTGTTGGAGGAGTTGTGTGATCCGACGACGAGGATCAGGTCGCACTCGGCACTCAACTGGCTCACGGCTTCCTGGCGGTTGGTGGTGGCGTAACACAAGTCGGATTTCCGGGCAGTGGCCAGTTCCGGGAAGCGCTGGCTGGCATCATCCATCACCTTTCGCCACTCGTATAGACCCAGTGTGGTCTGGGCTAGCAGCGCAACCTTGGACTCATCTTTTGGCACGAAATCCTCGAGCCCTTTCTCCGGCTCCACCAGCGTGATCGAATCAGGTGCCTCTGCCACCGTCCCCACCGCCTCGTCGTGGCCCTCGTGGCCGATATAGAGGATCTCGTACCCCTTCGTCGACATCTTCTTGACCTCGTGGTGCACCTTCGTCACCAGGGGGCAGACCGCGTCGATGACTACTGCCGCCCGATCAGCGGCACCTGCGACGACTTCAGGGGCCGACCCATGCGCCGAGAGCATCACAGGCGCACCGACCGGCACCTCGTCGATGTCGTCGACAAAGATCACCCCGACCTTCTCGAAGGCGCGGACGACCCACTCGTTGTGGACTATTTCGTGGAAGCAATAGACCGGGGGCTCGAAAATGCGGGTCATCCAGGTCAGGGCCTTGATGGCCATCTCGACACCGGCACAGAATCCCCTGGGTTCTGCAAGCAAGACGCGTTCAACTGTCATTCCCACCCCATGGTAGGTGTCATTCCGGGGAAGACTGGCCTGCCAGTTCGACGATCCTGGCCACCACTTCGTCGATCGTGAGAGTGGTGGTGTCGATCACAACTGCGTCCGACGGGACGGTGAGCGGGGAGACGGTTCGGGTGGAATCGATCGTGTCTCTCCTCTCCTGTTCCTGGAGCACCCGGGACACATCCTGACCGGTCTCGCCGGCCCGCCTCATGGCCCGAACTTCCGCCGAGGCATCGAGGTATATCTTCAGTCCTGCATCAGGGAACACGATCGAACCGATGTCCCGACCCTCCACCACGGCGCGTCCCTCGCGCGATTCCACCCATTGCCGCTGTTGGGCCACCAGCGCCCTTCTCACCTCAGGGTGGGCAGAGACGATCGAAACCGTGTTGGTCACCGCGGGCAGCCGGATCGCCTGGGTGACGTCATCGCCATCCAGGAACATGCGATCACCCACCTGATCGAATGACGATGTCTCGATCAGATCGGCCATCGCCTCACCGTCGTCGAGGTTGATGTCTTTCCGGAGACCACCGAGGGTGGCGGCGCGGTAGTAGGCGCCAGTGTCGAGGTGGGGCAGCTCGAGGGTAAGTGCCACCAGACGCGACACGGTGCTCTTTCCGGTGCCCGCAGGCCCGTCGATGGTGATGATTGCGGGCTTCACGGGATGCGAGAGTAGACGTCACCAGGGAGTTTGGGAGAGGGACCGGCCCAGGGGCGTCCTAGATGGGGGTTGTCTGGACAATGGGGGCAATGGACCGGTACAACCTCTCCGTGCGGACAAACATAGCAAATCCCGGAAAGATGCGCGGGCAATCCCATCCGTTTCTGAGTGATCACTCAGATTTGGCGAGAACCGCACCGGTCGATGCGAGCCAATCCCAGTACCTGGGCCAGGTCTTGTTCACCACTTCGGGATCCTCGACCGTGACCCCTCCCACCACCAGACCGAGCAGGGCGAGGCTCATCGCAATCCGGTGGTCGTTATAGACCTCGAATTTCGCTGGTCGAGGAGGCCCCGGCCCGATTTCGATCGAGCCCTTATCGGTCACGACGCCGGCACCGAACCTGGTCAGTTCGGTTTGCAGTGCCGCAAGCCGGTCCGACTCCTTGAGCCGCAGGCTTTCCAGCCCACTGATTCTGCTGGGGCCGGCGGCCCGGGCACAGACGACGGCCAGACACACCGCTGCGTCCGGCGCAGACGACATGTCGACATCGATCGGCTCCAGCCGGTCCGGCCCGTGCACCACCAGACCGTTTGCGGTGGTTTCGGTGGAGCATCCCATCTGGACCAGGACGTCCACTATTCGCCGGTCGGGGTGGTTGCCCATGTCACCGCGGATCTCCGCCACTCCCCCGGTCAAGGCGGCGGCACAGGCCGGATATACCGCAGAGGAAGCATCGATCGGCACCTCATAAGTGGTGGCGTAATAGCCACCACCCTCAATCCGGTACCCGTCGGCCGTGGTTTCCACCTTCCCACCGAAAACCGCCATGACGTCGGTGGTGAGAGCGACATACTGCGCCGAGGAAACCATGTTGGTGACGACGAGTTCGGTGGCTTTGTCGGCAAGAGGGGCGGCCAGCAGCAATGCGGAGACCATCTGGCTGCTCGTTGCTGCGTCAACTTCCATCCGGCCTGCCCTCCCTGCGGCGGTGGCATCGATCCGCCACGGGTACCCGGCGCCAACGACGGCTCCCCGATCAGCCAGGTTGTCCAGCAGAGCGTCCATTGGACGCTCTGGAAGACGGCCTCGCCCCTCGATCAGCACAGGTGCGGGGATAAACGGAGTCAGCGCCATGAGGAACCTCGACGTCAGACCCGACTCGCCCGCGTCGAGGGCGCCTGAGGGTTCTCCGAAACGGCCGGCAACGCCGGTGACCGACCAGACATCGCCGGCTTCGCCGAAGACGGCGCCAAGGGCCGCCAGGCATTCCCGGGCCCGTTGTGTGTCGTCGGAATCGAGTGCGCCGGACAGGGTGGTGATACCAGCCGCACCTGCCGCGGCGAAGAGCGCTCGAATGGTGTGTGATTTCGAGCCGGGCGGGCGCACGGTCATCCGGGAGATGGGCCCGGGAGCAGGACTTATCGATATGGATCTCATCGGGTGGACGATCTCATCAGGTCGACAACCTCAGCACTGGTCAGCATGCGAGATTGTCCTGGCTTCAAGTTGGGATCTGTAAGAGGCCCGATCGCAGTTCGGACCAGCCGTGTCGTCTCATACCCGATGGCCTCGATCATCCTGCGGACCTCGCGATTGCGACCTTCCCCCATGATCAACTCGACATGGGTTCGGCCCCCCAGCTGATCGACGATCCGTGCCTTCACCGCCCGGGCCGGACCATCGGACAGCTCCACGCCCGCCTCCAGTCTTCTCACTTCGCCGGCCCGGACCGTGCCGTTCACCTCAGCGAGGTATTTCTTGGTTATGCCGTATCTCGGATGGGTCACTCTTTCGGTCAATTCGCCGTCGTTCGAAATCAGGATCAGACCTTCCGAATCGGCGTCGAGGCGGCCTATCGGGTAGAGGCGCGCCTCTGAGTCGACCAGATCGACAACCGTCTGCCGACCCTGGGGATCGGTCGCGGTGCTGATCACGCCGACCGGTTTGTAGAGGAGGTGGGTCTCGGTTTCAGGGCGCAGTGGGATCGGTGCGCCGTCGATAGTGACCACCTCGACGGTGACATCCACCCTGTCCCCGAGAATTGCCTTGCGCCCATCGATTGCAACCCGGCCCGAAGCGATCGCCTCTTCTGCAGAGCGCCGTGACATCAGCCCGGCATGGGCGATCGCCTTCTGCACGCGGACCCGTTCCGTCATGCAGCTTCAGAAACCCGGCCGGAGTGAGTCTTCCAGGCCTTCCAGAGCTTGTGCCGGCGGAACATGATCTGCAAGCGGTGGAAGCTCACCGACAGCGTTCAAGCCGAGTTTTTCGAGAAACAGGGTTGTTGTCCCGTAGACCGCAGGGTTGCCCGGCAGGTTCAGCCGCTCCACCTCTTCGATGAATCCGAGGCGCTCCAGGGTGCGCACGGCCGAGTCGGAGTCGACGCCCCGAATCTCGGCGATCTGGCTCCTTGCCACCGGTTGGCGATACGCCACCACGGCCAGGGTTTCGATAGCCGCGGCCGAGAGCTTCCGCGCGGTTGCTGTGGAACTAAAACGCTCGAGATAGGGGTAGGCGTCCGGATGGCTGTAGAGACGCCAGCCTCCTGCAGTGGCCCGCACCACCAGGCCGCTCCCCCGTTCCTCGAGATCGGATCGCAGTTCCTCGATCACCGACTCGACCTGGTCCGCCGGAATTTCGAGAATCTCAGCAAGTTCGTTGGTCGGAACCGGCGACTCCGTGACGAACAGGATTGCTTCGATGATCGATCGCGGGCTCACGAGGCCCACTCCGAGGTGAGGTCCGAACCCTCGTTCCCCAGATGGCGAACCCTGATTTCCGACAGCCAATCCTCCTGGTGTACTTCAACCAGCCCCCATCTCGCCATTTCCAGCAGCGCCAGGAAGTAAGCAGCTACCTCAACCGGGCGCTCGCAGTGTTCGGTGAGCGAGTCGAAGTCCGAGAGAGTCGCCTCAGCGATCCGCGACCTGAGCTCGGCAATTGCTGCCTCGACCGAGGGCATGTCCAGTTCGAGGTGGTCCAGATCGGGCTCGTCGAACTTTCGAGTAAAGACCCGCCGGGCAATCACCCCGAGCGCACCTGCATCCACCGGGAGTTCCGTGGTGGCCGGCTTCGACCTGATGACCTGGTCCATCCCCGAAATCCTGGGCACGAACCGGTTTCCTTCCTGGAAGCGCCGGGCGAGGACTGCTGCGACGTCTTTGAAGGTGACACAGGCAAGGAGCCGGGAGAGCAAGCGATCCCGCTCCTCGAGCAGCAGGAGCTCGTCGTCGAGGTCGAACTCACCCCGGGATGGAAGCAGAGAGTGGGCTTTGAGCTGGACCAGCGTCGCGGCAATCAGCAAGAACTCTGAGGCCACTTCGAGGTCGAGCTCGCGCATCTCGGCGACAAAGGCAAGGTACTCGTTGACGACATCGGTGAGTCCGATTGCAGATATCTCCAGCTGGTGCTTCGAGATGAGCTGGAGCAGCAGGTCGAGGGGACCCTCGAACACGGCAGTCTTCACGTGGTATGTCATCTGTTACAACAGGTTATCGACGCCTGCGGGCAAGCCTGGCGTTTGCCGGAACATCTGCGGACTGGAGGAGAGCCCAATCATCTTCACCGAGAGTGTCGGGGCGTGGCCCGTGATGGGCGCGGGCAAATTCGACGACGAGCGGCGGCGAGCCCGCAGCCTCGAGGTCGGCGGCACCCACCGGGCCGTGGTCGCGATAGAGCGTGAACCTCCCGGTGATGGGCAAGCCCATCTTGATCAGAGCAGAGGCCGCCACCCTCCCCAAGACGCCGAGCCCGGCGCTTCTTTTGCCGACATCGTGGAGCAGTGCGGCTCTGAGCCTTTCACCAGTGCTCTGTCCCGATTCGAGGACGACCAGGGCGGCAGCGAACCCGTGCGCCTGGTCCTTCGGGCCCTGTTCGAAAAAGATGCGGGCTTCCTCCCCCGTCAGGGTCGAAGTGACGATTTGTCTTTCGGCATCGGTGAGCGGTTTCGCCGTCAGATAGTCAATAAACCTGGCTGACAGGTGTCCGAACGATCCCGGCATTCAGCGCGAGGCTGTTTTGCAGTCGATGCAGAGAATCGATGCCGGTCGGGCCTCCAGCCGTGCGGCCGGGATGTCCTTGCCGCAATTGGCGCACTCGCCGTATTTGCCCGATTCGATTCGCGCCAGGGCCGCATCGACGTCGTCGAGCTGGCCCTTGATCGAGTCGACAAGACCCAGAACCTCGGTTCGCTCGGCGGTCACCGAACCGGCATCGGCGAAACTGTCACCGAAGTCGATGTCCGACCGCAGATCGCCGGATTCGGCAGCGCCGAGTTCGTCCAGCTGGTGGACGAGTCGGCCGCGCTCCTCGATCAGGGAGGCTTTGGCTTTGGATGTGTCGAAGGTGCTCATCGGCTCCTCGGGTGGGCTTCCATGTAGATCTCCAGAAGATGAGTCGAGCTCACTCTGGTGTAGACCTGGGTAGTGCTGATCGTAGCGTGGCCCAGTAATTCTTGGACGGTTCTCAGGTCTGCACCCCTTTCGACCATGTGCGTGGCCGCCGAGTGGCGCAGCACATGTGGTGACACCTTCTCAATCCGGACACCGCTCGCCGCCGCCGCCTCCCGGACGACGTTGAACACTGCCTGGCGGCTGAGACGTCGCCCCCGGACACTGGTGAACAGGGGATCGCCGGTCTGCTTCCTGCTGACGACCTCGCTTCGGTCGGGCAGCCAGGCGGCTATCGCGTTCACGGCGTGTCCTCCGAGCGGGACCATTCGCTGTTTGGCACCTTTGCCGGTGACTATCGCCACACGGTCTTGGAGGTCGACCCCGGTGACATCGAGAGCGACGGCCTCCGACACGCGCGTCCCCGTCCCGTAGAGGAACTCGAGGAGGGCCGAATCGCGCCTCCCTTTCAAAGTCGTCACGTCGGGCGACTCGAGGAGCCCGATGACTTCGCCGACGGAGAGCGCCTTGGGCAGTGGGTCGCCTTGCCTGGGGGTCTCGATGAGAAGCGTGGGGTCGTCGGCGCGCATTTCCTCGGCCACCAGGAACCGGTGGAGACCTCTGATAGCAGCGATCTTCCGTGCGATGGTTGTGGCTGCCAGACCTGCATCCCGAAGTGAGCTCACAAATCCCTCGACTGAGGACGCTGTGGGCTCGGCACCACCGAGGTAGTCCTGGTATTGGCCGAGATCACGCTCGTAGGCGGCGATCGTGTTAGCGGCAAGCCCCCGTTCCACCCGCAGCGACACCAGATACTCCTCGATGCAGGTGGCGATGTCCGCCCCGGAGCTCACTTACGGGCCAGTGGTGTGTCGGTGAAATATGGTGCGCGTGTCTCCGAGTCATCGGCGTCATCTGGCAAGGAGAAAAGCGCAGTAGCACCGGACCGTTCTGCGAGCATTTATGACGCAGCCAGGGGCGTCGAGGGCCGGAGAGACGCCGTCAGCATTTCAGCGACGCTCCGCTAAGGCCTCGCTGACCGGAGTGAAGTCGGCACCGAGGCTGCTGGCCACACCATCGTGACACACCATGTCATCGACGAGGTTCACCCCCGGCACGAGCTCGGGATGGTCGATCAATGCTCGTTCGACGCCTTTGTCCGCAAGCGACGTCGCGTAGCGCAGCGTCGCATTGGTGAGGGCGTACGTCGACGTGTGGGGCACCGCCCCCGGGATGTTGCCGACAGCGTAGTGGACGACGTCGTCAACCATGTAGGTCGGTTCGGCGTGGGTGGTCTCCCGGGAGGTCTCGAAGCATCCGCCCTGATCGATTGCAACGTCTACCAGCACCGAGCCCTTCTTCATGGCGCTGACCATTTCTGCAGTGACCAACTTCGGCGCCGAGGCCCCGGGAATGAGAACGGTGCCTATCACCAGGTCGGCGCTCAGGACCTGCTGTTCGAGGTTCAGCTTGTTCGAGTGAACCGTGACAATCCTCCCCTGGTGGAGCGAGTCGAGGTATCGCAGCTTGTTGAGGTCGTTGTCGAGGACAATCACTTCCGCCTGCATGCCCATTGCGATCACCGCGGCGTTGGAGCCGGCAATCCCCCCGCCGATCACCACGACTTTGGCCGGCGTGACCCCGGCGACACCCCCGAGCAGAATCCCCCGACCACCGTGGGCCTTCTCCAGGAAATATGCACCAACCTGGGTGGCCATCCTGCCGGCGATCTCGGACATCGGAGCGAGAAGTGGCAGGCTCCGATCGGGCATCTGGACAGTCTCGTAGGCAATAGCAACGATTCCCCGCTCCCGGAGACGACGTGCCATGGCCGGGTAGGCGGCGAGGTGGAGGTAAGTGAAGAGCACCTGCCCTTCCCGGAACATATCGATCTCGTTGTCCTGGGGTTCCTTGACCTTGACGATCATCTCCGCAGTCGCGAACACGTCCGCAGCGGCACCGACGATTTCGGCACCCTGTTCGCGGAATTCGTCATCAGAGATCGTCGAGCCCTCACCGGCGCCGGCTTCGACCAGAACCCGGTGGCCGCGTTCGGTGAGCTCCCGGGCACCTACGGGGGTCAACGCCACCCGATGCTCGGCGGTCTTGATCTCTTTGGGGACTCCGACAATCAACTACTGGTCCTCTCTCTAGCCAACCCTGTTTCGACAGGACACCCAGGCGATGGGTTACCCGGACACAGAGCCTATTCGACCGTGACTTCCGCCGACGCCGCGGTTCGAGACTTGCCGGCTGCCACCTTGGCCGCTGCCCGGGCCAGGCCGGAGAACAAGGGGTGGGCATCATCAGGCCGCGAGCGAAACTCCGGGTGTGCCTGGGTGGCAACAAAGAACGGATGGTCGATCAACTCGATGTACTCCACGAGATTGTCGTCCGGTGACAGACCCGACAGCCTCAAACCGGCCGATTCGAGGTCTTTGCGGTATCGGTTGTTGACTTCCCAGCGATGACGGTGGCGCTCGTACACGAGTGACTCGCCGTATAACTCGCGGACCAGGGATCCTTCGGCCAGTTTTGCCGCGTAGAGGCCGAGTCGCATGGTGCCGCCCATGTCTTCGACTTCTTCCTGGCTCTGCATCAGGTCAATGACCGGATGTGGCGTCGTTGGGTCGAACTCGGTGGAGTTTGCATCAACAAGTCCGAGCACCCCGCGGGCGAACTCGATCACCGCGCATTGCAGCCCGAGACACAGGCCGAGGAACGGGATCCCGTTCTCCCGGGCGTAGCGGATCGCCTGAATCTTGCCTTCGACACCCCGGTATCCGAACCCTCCCGGAACGACGATGCCATCGAGGTCTTCTAGATACGACTCGGCCAGCAGTCCCGTCAGTTCGTCCGAGGGAATCCACCGCAGGTCGAGCTTCAAGCCGTTGGAAGCTGCGCCATGGCGCAGCGCCTCGGCCACGGACAGGTAGGCGTCGGGTAGATCGACGTACTTGCCGACGATTCCGACCACGATCACATCAGTCGCCCCGCGCGCTTTGTCCACCATCGCCTTCCAGGTCTCCAGATTTGGTGGACCGGTTATCAGACCAAGCCGGTCACAGACCACATCGTCCAACCCGCCGGCGTGGAGGGTGAGCGGGACTTCGTAGATGTCAGCAGCATCGGGGGCGGCGATCACTGCCCTGGGGTCGACGTCACAGAACAGGCTGATCTTCTTGACGACGTTGTCATCGATTTCCCGGTCGGAGCGGACAATGATGATGTCGGGGTGGATTCCCTTGCTCCGCAGCTCGGCGACAGAGTGCTGCGTCGGCTTGGTCTTGAGCTCGTCGGAGGTGGGGATGTAGGGGACGAGCGTGACGTGGATGAACAACACGTTGGACCTGCCGACATCGTTGCCAAACTGCCTGATCGCCTCGAGGAAGGGAAGGCTCTCGATGTCGCCGACAGTTCCACCGACCTCGGTGATCACAACGTCGACACCGACCTGCTCGCCGACGCGGCGGATCCTGTCTTTTATCTCGTTGGTGATGTGAGGGATGACCTGGACCGTGTCGCCGAGGTAGTCACCCCGCCGCTCCTTCTGGATGACACTCATGTACACCGAGCCCGAGGTCACATTGGACGTGCGCCGTAGGTTCTCGCCGGTGAAACGTTCGTAATGTCCGAGGTCGAGGTCGGTCTCCCCACCATCGTCGGTGACGAACACTTCGCCATGCTGGAACGGGTTCATCGTCCCGGGGTCGACGTTGATGTACGGGTCGAGTTTCTGGTTGACCACCCTGAGCCCGCGAGCCTTGAGGAGACGTCCCAGCGACGATGCCGCAATTCCCTTGCCCAGTGAGGAGACAACACCACCGGTAACGAAGATGTATTTGGTGTCGCCGGACTGGTGGTCGGCGGTCATCGCTGTTGCCGATTCTTCAGAAAAAAGTGACCCGTCCATGACGGGATGCCAGCGTAGCAAGGACTCGGGCCAGTGACGATCTTTCATTTCCCGCTCAGCTCGAGAAGCTCGATGGCCGCCTGCTGGCCCCGCTCACTCTCGGGGAGCCCGGCGATCATCCGGGAGAGCTCTTCGAGCCGGGCCGAGCCCGAGACCAGCACCACGGAAGCTTCGCGTTCGGTGCGGTTGATTACGTAATGGGTGTCGGCGAATGCAGCCACTTGCGGCAGATGGGTGACACATAAGACCTGGCGCCCGGTGGCCAGAGCGGCGAGCTTCTTGCCCATGGCCAGTGCCGTGGCCCCGCCCACGCCGGTATCGACCTCGTCGAATACGAGGGTCGAATCCGTTGAAGGCGAAGCGGAGAGGCTCATTGCGAGGATGAGCCTGGACAGCTCTCCCCCGGAAGCGACTTTGGTCAGCGGCCCGGGCTGGAGCCCGGTGTGTGAAGCGAAATGGATCTCCACCCGGTCCGCCCCTGATGCGCCCGGCTCGACCGGCTCGAAGTGGAACCTGACCGACGCCGACTCCAGTCCGACTTCGGAGAGGTGGGATGTCATTTCGGCACAGAGTCGATCGGCACAAGCTCGACGAGCGCCTGTGAGCGCGGCGGCCTTACTCTCCACCGATTTCAGCGCGGCCTCGACCTCTTCGCCAATCGACGACGCACGGCCCAGAAGTTGCTCAACCTCCACAGCCCTCTCGCCGGCCTGCTTGCCGAAGAGAAGGATGTCGTCGACGGTCTTTCCGTACTTCCGCTTCAGCTCTCCGAGCAGGTTGAGGCGCTCCTCGATCCCGGCGAGAGCGGCAGGATCGTCGACGAGGTCGTCGATTCCGCCGGCGAGGTCACGGTGAAGATCGGTTGCCGATATTGCCAGCGACTCAGCTGCATCAGCGAGCGCAGCCGCTGCCGGATCGAGGCCCTCCACCTTGCGCAGCCTCGCCACCAGCTCGCTGGATGTCTCGTCGATGATCGCGACCGCGTCGATCGCCGCACCGAGATGTTCTCTGATCCCGGACGCATTGCGGAGGCGGTTTTCCTTGTGCTCCAGATCGACATCGTCGCCTGGCTCGAATCCGGCGGCAGTGATCTCATTGTGCTGGTGCTGCAGAAGATCGAGCTCGCGGGCGAGTTCTTCCCCGGTGCCTCCGAGCCGACCCGCTTCATCGAGCTTCTCCTGGAGGAGGCGCCAGGATTGCCGGTACCCTTCCAGTACCTGCTTTCCAGCCGGATCGAGATTGGAATCGAGCAGCGAGAGGGTGTGTCTCGGCTTTCTCAATTCGAGCTGGTCGTGCTGGCCCACGATCTCCACCAGTTTCCCGACCCTCTCGACCAGCGCTGAAGCGGATGCCACCGCACCGTCGAGGTACGACCTGCTTCGACCATCGCCGGGCACCACTCTGGTCACGCCGAGCTCCTCCTCACCCGAGACGAAGAGACCGTCTGCCTGGGCGTCGGGACCGAACGGTCCGACCACTCCCGAATCGGACGTCTCACCGAGGAGCAGTCGCAGGGCTCCGAGGAGCAGGGTCTTGCCGGCCCCGGTCTCTCCGGTGATGACGGTGAGCCCTCGTCCGGGGTCGATCTCCGCATCGCGGATGAGACCGAGGTTGCGTGCGCGCAGGTGCTCGAGCATCAGGGCAGGTTGAACTTGGTCTTGACCAGGCCGGCAAACGACGGGTGGTCGAGGGTCACGAACTGAGCCGGGCGGTGACCCTGACGGATTGTCACCGTGTCGCCCGGCCCGAGCTGGCCGAGATCTGTCTTGTCGACACTCACCTTGACCGCCCGATCGCGGTTAACCCTCACGAGGATCTCCTGGTCGGGCTCGATGACCACCGATCGGGAGAACAGGGAGTGGGCTGCAACCGGCGTGAGGACGAATGCATCGAGGCCGGGCGAAACCAATGGGCCGCCTGCCGAAAACGAGTAGGCGGTGGACCCGGTAGGTGTGGCGACGATCAGCCCGTCGGCCCGATAGTTCACAAAGTCGACCGAACCGATCTTGACGTTCAATTCGATGAGCCGCTGGCTGTCCACCTTCTCGATCACCACGTCGTTGACGCCTAACGCCGTGCGATCGCCCACGGTGGCAGCAACAGTCATCCTGTTCTCGACTCCGTAG
This sequence comes from Acidimicrobiia bacterium, assembly GCA_040878225.1. GTDB lineage: Bacteria > Actinomycetota > Acidimicrobiia > Spongiisociales > ZC4RG35 > MA-ANB-1. Next base: position 9,213 of record JBBDMR010000083.1, on the reverse strand, counting down.
TCGCCCGCCGCCAGCCGGCCTACCACATCATCCATATTTGCCGGGTCGGCCACCGTCAGGAAACCGATGGTTCCGAGATTGAAACCGATCACCGGCACGTCGAGTTCGACAGCGGTGGCAACTGCGGAGAGCATCGTCCCATCGCCCCCTACAGCAACGACCATGTCGGCTCCCGGGTCGTCGTCGCTGGCGGTGGCACCGACGGCCGCGAAACTGGCAACGAGGCGGTCGGCGAACTCACGCGTCTCCGACCGGCCGCTCCGGACGTGCAGTCGGACTTTCAACTGCTATCCATATCGTCGAGGAGGTCGTTCAACAACGCGGCCAATTCCGCAGCAGGGTCGGGCAGGTCGGCCGGGTCTAGGTCGGCGATCTCCTTGAGCTTCTGCTCGATCCGGGAGATTGTCTCGTCGGGGATGTCCATAGGTTGATTATTGCGCATTGGCGTGCGCGATTACGAGATCCACGGCTGCAACCAGGTCGGCGACAACATGATCGGCGCCACCGGTGTCTCCTCCCACAGGGGTCACCCCGGTCAGGACCAGGATCGAAGTCCACCCATCTTCGGCCACCGCCATGGCGATGTCGGTGTCGGGCCGGTCACCGATAACCCAGGCATCACCCACTCCCCGGCTGCGGATGAGGTCACGGACCGGTTTCTTGGGTTTGCCGGCCACCAGGGGCTCCACCCCGGACGCAGCTTGGAGGGCCGCGACGATGGCGCCCGCGCCGGGCATGATCGAGTGCTCTGCGGGGAAAGTTGGGTCGACGTTGGTGGCGACGAAGACTGCGCCCGATCTTATGGCCCGGGCGGCGACGTCCATTCGCTGATAATTGAACCCACGGTCGAGGCCGACGATCACGCAATCGGCATCATCGGGGTCCTCGGTTGCGGAGAGCCCGGCCGACTCGATTGCTTCCAGGATGCCGTCTCCCCCGACGACCAGGCACCTCGCTCCCTCAGGGACCAGGGCCAGGGCGGCCCGCGCCGACGTGACGATGTCCTCGACACCGGGGCGATGCCCCACCACCGCCTCCAGTTTGTCGGCGACCTGTTCTTCGGTGCGGGAAGAATTGTTGGTGACGAAGACGATCCTGAAGCCTGCAGCCACCAGCCGTTCCAGAGCGGCCGCGGCACCGGGCAGGGGCTCACTCCCCCGGTAGACCACCCCGTCGAGGTCACAGATGACGGTGCGGTTCACGTCCTTCCAAACCTGCCCAGGATCTCCATGTAGAGCGCGGTGGTCTTCTCCACCGAGGCAACCGACACTCTCTCGTCGTTTCCGTGGAAAAGTGCAAGCATCTCCGAAAAGGCCATCCTGTCATCAAACAGCCCGACGCCGTATGCGATGGTTCCTTTTGCCCTCCAGAACCGGGCGTCGGTCACCACCGTCATCATCGCCGGGACCACGCGTCGATGGCCTTCGATTGCCTCGACAGAGTCGGCGATGACCTCCCAGAGGTCTGAATGCCTGGTCGAGAAGTTCGCTTCGAAGTCCATCACCGGCTCCAGCTCGACATGGTCCGACGCCGAGCCCATTGCCTTGTTCAGGAAGACATCGATGTCGTTGCGTCCGGTGCCGGGAAGGGCGCGGATGTCGACTTCGGCCCGAGCAGCATCGGCGATCGTGTTCGCCTTGGTTCCGGACATCATCCGGTTTGGCGAGACCGTGAGGTGCGTGGCGGCGTGGGCATATCTGGCGAAAGTGGGATCGTCCACAGCGAGGTGGTCGATGGCGCTGTCGACTCGTTCCGGGTCGGTCAGTTCTTCGGCCAGCTCCGGGGTCATCTGCAAGGAGGCGACAAAGTCGCGCCACTCGGGAGTGATCGTTACGGGCGTGTCCGACTGAAAGAGACCGTGTAACGCCGCAGTCATCTTCTCCAGGGCATTGTCGGCACCGTAGGGAGCAGAACCATGTCCGGGCGTCCCAGCGGTACGGAGCACGGTCCAGAACGGGCCTTTCTCACCGGTTGCCACCGGGATCAGATTTCCTTCTGCCCCCGGGAGAGGCGGATAGGCAACCTCGGTGAGTAGATAGTCGGCCCCGACAAGATCCCAATGGTCATCAACGAGGGGTTGAGCCCCGAACTTGCCCCCCGACTCCTCGTCGGCAACGGCGGCGAAAACCAGGTCACCCGCCGGGCGCATCTCGCCGGTTATGTACGGCTTGGCTGCCACGGCCATCGCCGCGGTGATGTTGAGCATATCGAGGGCACCACGACCGTAGACCCAGCTGTCCACGATGCGGGCCGCGAAGGGATCGACCGACCACGACGCCCGATTCGCCGGAACCACATCGAGGTGCGGGGCGAGAGCCAGGGAGGGTGCCTCCGGATCGGACCCGGGGATGCGATAGACCAGAGACTGGCGACCGGGAATGGGCTCGAACACCTCACCGTCCACACCGAAGAACTCCTGGAGCGTCGTTACCGAGCGCATTTCCTGTCCGCTATCGGGTGTGCCGTCGTTTACGCAGGCGTTCCGGATCAGGGCCTGGAGCAGGTCAACTGTCTGACTCATCCTCGTCCTTGATCTCGAGAAGAACTTCGAGCAGTTCATACATCGTGTCCGGCATCTCTAGGTCGAAAGCTTCTTCAATCCCGAACCATCGCGCCTCGAGGGCGTCATCGGACGGGGCAAGCTCCCCGCCGATCGCCTGGCCCAGGAAATCGATCAGCACCAGATGATGGTCGTCAGCGATCGATTCCCCGACCCAGATCACCTCATCCAGCTTGACCAAGAGCCCGGTCTCCTCGCGTGCCTCCCGGGTCGCCGCCTCCGCCAGTGTTTCACCGCGATCGACTTTTCCTCCAGGGATAGCCCACATCCCCTGGTGGGGGTGGTTGGCCCTCCGGATGAGCAAGATCTCGTCTCCCTCGACGATGGCCACACCGGCGGCCACCACCGGGCGGTCACTCCCGGTTGTCGTCATGGTGCATCACGATCGACCGGGCACTGAATCCACCGGCCTCGAAGAAGTTCTTGGCGAGGCGATGCCCGGGAAGGACATGGGCGTCGAACTTGGAGATTCCCCGTTCCCGGAGCAGGTCCATCGCAAGGTCCCGCATCGCTTCCCCGACTGCGACCTGCCGTGCCTCGAGTTCGACGAAGACGAGCCGGATCGACCCGATCTCCTCTCCCCCGGCCTGGGGAAGGATCGACTCCACCCTGGCCACAAGGAACCCGAACGGGTACTCGAGGACCGAGCCGATCACGACCAGCGTGTCGTCGTCTTCGAGGGCAGTAGCGAAGGAGTCGTCTACGGGCTCGGCGAGACCGTCGGCAAGAGGCCACATGGTATGGAGGTCGAGCATCTCCTTTTCGAGATCGCGATACATGTCGACGAGAACCGGGACATCGTCGGGTGTTGCCAGGCGTGCGTTGATCATCTCTTCCAGAACGCTAACCGACGCCTCCATCTGGCATAACCCCACTTGGTGACGAGGACCATCGCCTCCCGGACGATATCCGGGCCCATCTTCGAAGTCCCGTGGGCGCGGTCGCGGAATGCAATCGGCACTTCGACGATGTTCAGGCCGGCCTGCGATGCCCGCCAGGCCATCTCAACCTGGAATCCGTACCCCGACGCCTCGGCGGTGGAATAAGGAAGGCTCTGCAGCGCGGGAACCCGAAAAGCCCTGAAACCGGCCGTTGCATCACGGATTCCCAGACCGAGCATGATCCGCACATAGATGTTTCCGCCTTTCGAAATCACCTGGCGATGCAGCGGCCAATCCGGGGTCGATCCTCCCGGCACGTAGCGGGACCCGATGGCGATGTCGGCACCGTTGTCGATGGCTTCGACCAGTCGCGGCAGGTCCGCGGGATCGTGAGAGAAGTCGGCGTCCATCTCGATGATGATCTCAGCGCCATCGGCGATGGCACGATCGAACCCAGCTGCGTATGCAGGTCCCAGGCCCTCCTTGGTGTGTCTCTGGAGCACCGACACCCGCGAGTCGGTGGCGCTGATCCGCCGGGCCAGGTCGGCCGTGCCGTCCGGCGAACTGTCGTCGACTACAAGGACCCGAAATCCCTGGTGGGTGACCGCCGGGACTATATGGGCGAGATTCTCTCTCTCGTTGTACGTCGGGATGACAACCGTGACCCGCTCAGTCGGCACAATCGGCGCAGAGCTGCTTTCGCTTGTTGGCCAGCTGGCTGGTGCGTTTCAACATGAAACAGGATTGACAAACGAACTCGTCGGCCCGTTTCGACTGGGCGTCGACGTTCATGGTCAGCTCTTCTCTGCGAATCGACCTGAGCATCTCGACCTCGTCAACGAGAAGATTGTCGTCTTTCTCTTCGTCGAGGAGCTGGAGCTCCTGGCTTTCGAGCTCTTCGAGTGCCTCCGTGGTCTCCTCGTCCTGTTCTTCGTCATCTTCGTCATCGCCGAAGCCGACCGCGTCGACATCCTCTTCGAAGTCGAGTTCAGGGTCTTCGATGTCCGCTTCGATGTCTACCTCGAGGTCATCTTCGTCGAGGTCTTCAGGGTCGATGTCGGGGTCGATGTCGGGTTCGATGTCAGCGTCATCGATCTCGAGATCATCGTCCTCAACCGGATCGACTTCTTTGACCTTGGTGTCGGTTTTTTTCTTAGCCATTTTGCTGTACCCCTCTTAAGGCGCCGGGAGTATACGTACAAGATTCATATTTTGAGTTTGATTGCCGCCGGGATAACCCGACCGGCGATATTGGTATTCCCCAGATAGTCGCCATCTGCCTCAACCGGCCACACCCGGCTCACCGTGATCTCGAATTCGGCGGCCGCCAGTCTCCGCACCGCCTTATCTCCGAGATGGGTACCTTTTACCACCTTCGGCACCAAAGTGGGAGCACTGCGTTTGGGAGTGTCGATGATCTGGATGTCGAGCTCCCCGTCGATGAGGGTCGCCTTGGGCGCCACATTCCAACCGCCAGCGAAGAATTGGGCGTTGGCCAGGATCACCGCCAGAGCTTCGCTTTCGATGGTCCTTCGCTCGGTGACCAGTGTGATCTCCGCCTTGGGGAACCGGGGGAGCCTGCCGGCGAAGGCGATCGGATACCTGGCGGAGCCCATTCGCCGGCTGAGCCGCGGTGCGGTCTGGGCAGCAGCGGCGCCCACGCCGGTCTGAGCGACATTCACAAAATATCTCCGCCCCCAGGCACCGTCGAGGTACGGAACATCTATCACATAGATCTCCGTCCCTGAAAGGTGGCGGGCTGCCTCACCCAGGTCCTGGGAGATCCCGAACGTGCGCAGCAGGTCACAGCCGCTCCCCACCGGCAGCACCCCAAGCACGGGCTGTTGGTCGAGATCCATTCGCATCAATGTGTCGACTGCAAGGCTCACGGTGCCGTCGCCCCCCACCAGGGCGAAGTGGGTGCGTCCTTGATATGCCTCCGACTTGATCATCTCGACCATCTCCGACGATGTAGCCGGGGTGAAGATGTCGAACTCGACACCGGCGGCAGTCACCGCATCCCTGACCACCTGTGGCGAGATGCTGTGTCGTCCGGCCCTGTGATTGACCGCCACGAGCCATCGGTTCATGCTGCACCCTGCGCCGCAACCACTCCACGGTCCAGGGCTTTGAGGGCCTCCCGGCTCTCCTCGTTCATGTCGGGTGCGATATCCCGGACCTGTTTGAGCAAGTCGACCAGCTGTCGGCTCACTCTCACGAAGTCTCCCGGCGCCATCGACCCGGTCGAGATCGACTCGAAACCCTCCCCGGAAACCCATTTGTACGCCTGCACGGCGAATCCCGGATCGGGCCGGCGGGTCGGGGTGAGGCGGGCCTTTCTCTCCCGGTCGACCAGATTGGCCCAGATATCTTCGACCCTGGCCCAACGCTCCGTGAGCTCAGGGGTGGGGAAGTCCGCCGGCGACACCTGGTCGCTGCGGGGCTCGTAAACGAAAGTGGAGAGCAAAGAGGCAAGCTCCTTGGGATCGAGGGCGTAGAAGACACCCTGCTCGAGGCACTCGGTGAGGAGCAGGTCGGACTCGTTGTAGACCACGCGGAGACGCTGGCCCCGCGCGGTGAGATCCCAATCTCTCGCGTATCCCATGTCCTGGAGGAGGGCGACGATCGAGTGAAACTCCTCAACCAGCCCGAACCCGCTCGAGCGCCGTGCGGTGCGGTACTGCTCCAGCTTTCTCGCGAGCTTCTTGGCGCGCCGCGCCGATGCCAGGTGGCGGGAGGCGTCGGGGCAGGAGGCGACAGGGTGGGCCCACTCCGGGGCAGCCCGCGCCGTCTCCCTCCTACCCGGTGCGGGGAGCTTCCTTAGTGAGCGAAGGGTGGTCTGGATGTATTTGCGGTCGCGGGGCCGCACCGGCCGCTGCAGGTCGAGTCCGATCGCATAGCTGCTACCCGCCACGATCTCCTTGTAACCGATTGTCGAGACCCGCCCCGAGGTCGAAAGCACGAGGTAGCGGGCGCCGTCCTTGCGGGAAAGCCGCTTCAGCACGACATACCGCCCCTGTCGGGCACCGCCGGCGACGTCTACAACCGAGCCTTCGCCGAGCCCGGAAGCGATGTTGTCGGCATGCGGAGCAGGCCGGGCAGACTCGACGAGAGAAAGGTATTCCTCGACCGAGCCCCGCTCACAGGCCGCCCTCTCCAATTCGGCCGCATATTGCGTCTCGAGAGCCTCGATGGTCCGCGATGCCTCGTGCCTCGCGCCTTCCCGCTGGTAGGCGGCGAACGAAGACGCCAGCAATTCTTCGGCCTCCTCCTGTCCGTAGCTCGAGATCAGGTTCGCCGTCATGTTGTAGGTGGGCCGGAAGCTGGAAGTGAGTTCATGGCTGCCGATGGCTGCGATCTCGGTCACGTTGGAGAACCTGACATATTGGGAGTGCAGCACAATGCCGAAGCCTTCGACATCGATGCCACGACGCCCGGCACGGCCCGTCAGCTGGGTGTAGTCCCCCGGCCGGAGCAGCTCGTGGGATTCGCCGTTGAAACGGGACAGGTTCTCGATCACAACGCTCCGGGCCGGCATGTTGATGCCCAGGGCCAGAGTCTCGGTGGCGAAGACGACTTTCAGAAGCCCCGCTTCGAATAGTTCCTCGACTGTTTCCTTGAACGCCGGCACCAGCCCGGCGTGGTGGGCGCCGATGCCCTGCTCGAGAGCATATGCCCATTCGTTGTATCCGAGCACCTTGAGGTCTTCGTCTTCGAGGTGTGCGGTGCGCGTCTCGGCGATCTCGACGATTGCTTTCCGCTCGTCCGAATCGGTCAGTCGAACTCCGGCATCAGCAAGTCGGCGGGCGGCGCTGTCACAGGCGGCGCGACTGAAAATGAAATAGATCGCGGGCAGCATTCGCTCCTGAGCAAGCCGCTCGATGGTCTCGATCCGGTTGGGCGTGGTGAACCGCTGTTTCCTCCCCCGTTCCAGGCCCAGCATGTGCTCGATCCGGGCATTAGGGCGGCGGCGCCCATCTCGGGTCACGAAAGTGGGTAGGAGATGCAGGGTCCGGGAGCCGACCTTGTCCTTGATCATGTACATCGACTCGAGCGGAACCGGTCGATGTTCGGTTGAGATGAGGCGGGTCGAGCCTCTCCTCTCCCCCACCCATGCCGCGAACTCGGCATTGTTGGAGACCGTGGCAGAGAGACACACCAGGCGGATGTGGTCGGGACAATGGACGATGACCTCCTCCCAAACGGCCCCTCGCATCCTGTCCTGCAGGTAGTGGACTTCGTCGAGGATCACATAGGAGACCCGGTCCAGACGTGAGGCATCGGCGTAGATCATGTTCCGCAGCACCTCCGTGGTCATCACAACGATGTCGGCATCGCCGTTGATGACGTTGTCCCCGGTCAGCAGGCCAACGTTCTCCGGGCCGTGGATTGCGACGAGGTCGCCGTACTTCTGATTCGAAAGGGCTTTGATCGGAGTCGTATAGAACACCCGCTTGCCGTCGAGCAGCGCCAGGTAGATCGCAGCATCTGCCACCAGGGTCTTACCCGAACCGGTCGGGGCGGTCACGACGACAGAGTGCCCGTCTTCCATGGCCTGTCCGGCCTCGATCTGGAACTCATCGGGAATCAGGGTCAGGCTCTCCCAGAACCCGGCCAGTCGGTCGCTCATCGTCTCAACGTCAATCGCACCAGCCAGTATGTCGCCTCGTACATCAGATAGAGCGGGACCGAAAGGATGAGGAGAGTGAAGGCGTCCCCGCTCGGGGTGATGAGAGCAGCGCCGACAACGATGATCACGACTGCCCACCGACGGCCGCTGGCGAGCTGTTCGGCAGTGATCACACCGGCTGCTGCCGCCGCGAACAGGAAGACGGGATAGAGGAAGGCAAGACCGAATGCCAGCAGGAACCGGAGGGTGAACGAATAATACTGGCCGATCTGGAGGTCGGTCTCCACTCCCGGGAAGATGTCGAGGAGGAATCCCAATCCTCTGGGCAGCGACCAGTACCCGAAGGCGACGCCACCGATGAATAAGACCACCAGCGTTGCGACGATCGGGATTGCCCACTTCCGCTCGCCGCTGGTCAGCGCCGGGTTCACGAACGCCCAGATCTGATAGAGCACCACCGGGCTGGCGAGGATTATGCCTCCGAACAGGCCGATTCTCATCAGGACCCCCCACTGCTCGCCCACCGCAAGGGTTTGCAGGCTGGAGTCCGGGGCAGCTTTATCGAAGGGAGCTTCGAGAAGAGCGGTGATCTGATCGGCGAATATGACGGCCACGGCCCCGGCGACCACAACAGCCACCGCAATCTTCACCAGACGCCACCGAAGTTCCTCCAGATGGCTGAGGATCGACTGAGGGCGATCTGCGGTCACGTTTTGGCCTCATCACCCTCATCGTCTCCCGGGCCCTGTTCTCGGAGCTTCTGACGCTCGATCTCCTCGAGATCGGCCATTGCATCGGCAGGTGTCGGCCCTGACAGTGGTTTGGGACCCTTCCACTCCAGCCGGCTCAGACCGACTTCGTCGATACCCTTCGCAGTTTCCTCGAAGGGTCGGCGGATCTCGTCCTTGACTGCGCGGAGCTCATTGCCGGCCTCTTTCAGGTCGGACACCTCGGACTCCAGGCCCTCACGTACCTCGCGTGCCGCCTTGCGCAGTTCGGTTGCATATTCCCCGGCCTTGCGCGCAAGTTCGGGAAGTCGGGTCGGGCCCAGCACGATGAGCGCGACAATCAGGATGATTATGACTTCGCCACTTTGGAGCATGGAACCGATAGTAAAGCTCCATAAAAGAGAAGTGGGGGGG
>JBBDMR010000082.1:0-21394 GCA_040878225.1 Acidimicrobiia bacterium | reverse complement strand
TTCTACCCCCTTCCCCCATCATTCACCTCATGGCCCGGGTCGATGATGACACCCGAAGCCATGGCCGAGCGGGGCTGGGAAGCGGCGCGAGCCGGATGGTTGGTCGACGCCGCTCAACCGTTGACGACCAGTGACTTCGACCGGGCCCGAGACATGGCCGCGGCTATGGGGGTCACGGTGGAGGCGAGAAACAATCAGGCGGATTTGGCAACGCTTCGGTGGGTGGCAACCGTTGTGGGAGTTCTGGTCGCCCTCGGGATCCTGGGCGCAACGGTAGGCCTGATCCGCGCCGAGGCCGCCGGCGATCTCCGCCTTCTAGCGGCTACGGGTGCTTCCAAACGCATCCGGCGCAGTCTGACCGCGGCGTCGGCCGGGGGGCTGGCCGCCCTGGGAGCCTTCACGGGATTGGTGGGAGCGTACCTTGGCCTCGCCGCGGCGCACTCCGAAAGCCTCGATGACCTGAGCCCGATTCCGCTTGGTCATCTGACTGTATTGGCCATCGGACTCCCGCTGGTAGCTGCGGGCGCCGGCTGGCTCTTCGCCGGACAGGAGCCGTCAGCACTGGCACGCGATATCGGCTCTTGACACCAGATTTCGCCTTATCTGGCGAGCCAGTCGCGAAAGCGACTCTTGTCCGGTCGGTTTCGAATCCAAACCCTCAGGTCTTCTATTTCTCGACTGGCTCGCTGTCGTCGAAGAGGCTGAGGAGTTCTCCTACCGCTCGCTCGCCGTTGGCATCATGCAAAGGGAGGTGGGTCTGAATGTGATAGACGTTGCGACGTCCGTCCTTCTCCTTTGCCACATAACCGGCGTCGGTCAGATCGGAAATGATGTTGTGGGCAGTTCTCTCCGTAACATCGAGGGCCCCGGCGATATCACGGAGGCGCGAGTCCCGATCCTGGGCGAGGAACAGCATCGCCCGGGCATGGTTGGTGAGAAAGCTCCAGTTGGTCATCTTGGACCCACCGTAGCATCTTGTTTCAAGAAACAAGTTGCTTGTATTTCAATTACGGAATATACTTTCCGAAATAGACCATCGCTGCCGTCGCCGACGGCTCTTCAATCGGTCAGCAAAGGAAGCAGCATGCTAATCCTGAGTTCGTTCACAGTTCTCTCAATCGTCCTCGCCGTGATCCTTATCTTCGGGGGCCATACCGTGAGGAGTAAGGCGGACAGGAGACTCATCGCACCACTCGGGACAACCATGGTCGCGATCCTCGCGGCAACCTCGCTCCTGCTTGGCAGTGGCGTCGCCCAAGCCGCCATCGTCCCCACCATTCCGATGGGAACGGCCGACGATTATTCGGTTTTGGCCGGCACCACCGTCACCAACACCGGAGCGACTGTCCTTAACCAGAGCCTAGGCCTCTCACCAGGAACCGACATCACGGGCTTTCCACCCGGCATCGTCAACCCACCCGGCGTGGTCGAGCAGACCACTCCCGCCGCTGCAGCCGCACAGCTGGACCTGACTGCAGCGTACCTAGACGCCGCCGCCCGTCCACTCAACGAGACAGTCACTTCCGATCTAACCGGATTGACCCTCGTTGGCGGGGTCTACGCCGGACCTTCCAAGTCTCCGCTATCGCTCGCCGGAAACCTGACCCTGGATGGTGCAGGCGACCCGAACTCGGTGTTCATCTTCCAGACCGACTCGGAGCTGACCACGGGATCGGGAAGCACCGTCACTTTGATCAACGGGGCACAGCAGTGCAACGTGTTCTGGCAGGTCGGCGGCTCGGCCACCCTGGGCACGGGGTCGACGTTCGTAGGCACCATCCTCGCCCTGACGTCGATCACCGTCACCTCGGGCGTGACAGTGCAGGGCCGCGCCCTTGCCCGCAACGGAGCGGTCACACTCGACAACGACACATTCAATATTCCGACGTGTGACCTCAGCACACCTACGACAACAACGACAACGCCGTCGGCGACCACCACATCCGCCGCCTCAGGTGCCACAACAGCCCCAGAGCTTCCCTTCACCGGATCCGACAGCACCCCGGCTGTCATCGTTGCCATCCTTGCGGTCGTGGCCGGGATCGCCATGGTTCGAACCGGACGCACCGCGAGAAGGTAGTTCGGACAGGTCGCGGCCGTCTCAGACCACCGCTCTGACCCGGTTCCGATCCGCAGCTCTTCGGCCCGTCGACTGTGAGCCAGACGGCCGGAGGATGGATTGCGGACGCTAGACGGCGTAGTTGGACGTTCCGTGGTCCATCATTTCCCGGGCCGCCTCACGCAGGGTGCGTCTCGCCGCGTTGAATAGCGCGCTGCCGGTGGAGACCCGGCGGACTCCGAGTGCCCCCAGCTCCTCGATAGTCGGGCCGAAGGGATGCGCAAGGACGTTCACGGGTGCCCCGGTCTCGCTGACAACTCTCTCGATATCCTCAGCTGATACCAGCCCCGGTGCGTAAACGACATAGGCCCCCGCGTCGCGATAGGCAATCAGCCGCTGGACGGTGTCGTTCAGGTCGTCCACATCGTAGAGGTGATTCTCGGCACGAGCGGTGAGGACGAGCCCCGAACCCGAGCATGCCCGGGCTGCTTCACCGACTGCCTCGGTCGCTGCGGACATATCGACAATCGAACCGGTAGCCGGGTCGTAGTCCTCGATCGAGCAGCCGGCCGCCCCTGCGTCGACCAGCATTCGCACCGTTTCCGCGATTCCTCCCGGATCGTCCGGGTAGAGACACTCCGAGTCGACATTCAACGGCACCGAAAGCACCCGGGTCAGGTCGGCCACATGGGTGACCAGCTCGTCTCTGGTCACTTGCTGATCGTCTTTGCCCAGCGACCTCCCCAGGCCGGCGCTGGTGGTGGCTAGAGCGGGGAATCCCATCTCTTCGAGGACCAGAGCCGAACCCCGGTCCCAGGGATTGGGCATGACGAATATTCCTTCACGGTGAAGTTCAGAGAACACCTGAATCATGCTCATGGCTACATCAAGGGCACGGCAACGACTGCAGGCTCCGCATGAGAATCGGTCGATGATCGCGAGATACGGCGGCCCAACGGCACCTCGTGCAGTCGTTGCCAGAAGCCGACCGGATTGGATTTCCCGATGACCTCGTCGATCGAATCTCGCACCTTGCCCATGCCGCCAGCCTACTCAAGTAGAGGGCAGCCCTGAGCTCCATACGTCGGCTCAGGAGCTGGTCGGTTACGGTGGCCTTCAGTTACGAAAGGCCACTCCTTGACTATCGACTCCCTCGCAGATCGTTTCTGGCAACTGTTCTGCGAATACGCCCCAACCATCGCCACTGCTCGCGGTGAACACGGCTTCGACGACAGGTTGAGAACCTTTGATCCGGATGCTCTAGACGACTTCGCCACCCGCTTTCGCAATATTGGGTCCGAGGCAGCCGCTCTCGATTCGTCCCACCTGAACACCCAGGAACAGATAAGTGCCGGCCTGCTTGCCCACGAATCAGACGTCTGGGCAACCGAGATCGAGCAACGGTTCCTGGTCGCCCCGATCGATCCCTATATCGGCGTGCACACCCGGTTGCTCTCCGACACCCGAATGAACACGGTCCAGAACCCTGAGCAGGCAGACGCACTCCTCGAGAGGTACCGAAAGGTGGACAGTCACCTGAACGATGCCCTGGTCCTGATCCGGGCGAACGCATCAGGCGGAATGACCCCGGCGATGGCACCACTCGAGAGGGTATTGGATCAGATCGACCGATATCTCGCATCAGACCTCGACGACGATCCTTTCCTGAAACTGGAGGGAGGAGGCCCCCACTGGAAACGAGCCGCTCAGAATCTCGTCGAGACAGTGATCCGCCCGGCCTTCGTCGACTACCGGGCCGGGCTTGTCGAGCACATCGGGCCTGTTGCCCGTCCCGACGACAGGGCAGGGCTGAAATGGATGGAGAACGGTGACGAGATCTATCAGTCACTGATCCACAAATACACCCAGCTCGAGCGCACACCGCAGGAGATCCACGACATTGGACAGAGTTGGGGGACGGAGATCCTCGTCGGCCAATGGATCGAGACCGGCCAGTCCGCCTTCGGAATCGACACCGTCGAAGAGCTTTTCGAACATCTCCACAACGACCCTGCCCAGCGCTTTCAGTCGGAGGATGAGATGCTGGACCACGCTCGAGCGGCCATCGATCGCGCCTGGGATGCGGTTGATAACTGGTTCAACGTCAAGCCACCCGAAAAATGCCAGGTGGTGCCGGTTCCTTCAGCCGTGGCCCCGGCGATGCCACCGGCCTACTACATGCAACCACCGACCGACTTCTCGCGTCCCGGGACCTATTTCTTGAACACTTTCAAGCCCGAGGAGCGGGACCGTTTCGAGTACGAGTCGATCCATTTCCATGAGGCAATCCCGGGACACCACTTCGACCGCTCGATTGCGGGCTCCATCCAGGGGATCCCTACCTTCCGCGCCTTTTCCCAGGTGTACGCGCACACCGAAGGTTGGGGGCTCTACTCGGAGCGTCTGGCCGACGAGATGGGCCTGTACTCGTCCGAAGTCGACCGACTCGGGGCGATCAGCGCCGACGCTTGGCGGGCGGGCAGGCTTGTCGTCGACACCGGCATGCACGCCCTGGGGTGGAGCCGCCAGGACGCCATCGACTGGCTTCAGAAATGGACCCCGATCGGGCTGCTCACAATTGAGCAAGAAGTCGACCGGTATATCGGCATGCCGGGCCAGGCCCTTGCCTACAAGATGGGTCAGATCGAGATTCTCGACCTACGCCGAAGGGCGAAGGAGCACCTCGGAGACGAATTCGACATCAAGAAGTTCCATGATGTGATGCTCACCCATGGCGCCATGACCCTGCCGATGCTGCGCAGCCGGGTCGAAGAGGACCTGCTGGCGAGATAGCGGTCTAGCCTGGGGCACCCTCGAGAGTGGTAACCGTGGTCACCGTTGTCACCGGGCTGGTGGTTGTAGTTGTCTCGTCAGCCGGCTGGCTGAAGAACAGCCACCAGACAATGGCACCGATAACCAGGGCAGCCACGATCCCGGCCAACAGTCCTCCCGAACTCCGGGAGTCATCTAGATCGTCGTCGTCGTGGGGTGGGGGTGTGTCGTTTGGCCGTGACTGGGGGTTATATGCCCCGGGAGGATCCTGTGTCATCGTTGGTCACCATCCGTGTCGTTTAGTTCCTGCTCGTTTCCGGGCACGCGTTCGTAACCCGATGCCTTCCCGCTCTCTTCCCGTTGCACACCTATGTCGCTCGACGGGCCTGCGACGCTACCCGGAGCCCCGGCCATTTCCTGTGCCGCGCGGTCGCGCAATTCGGCAAGTCGGGCTTCGAGAGTCCTCTCCTCGTCGATGAGGTCGGCTTTTTGATTGAAGTCGTCCGGGGCAACGTTGGCCCGTTCGTCCTCGATGCCTGACAACCGCTGGCGAACTTTCTGAATCTGATCTGCAAGCGTCTCTGTGGTCATTTCAACCTCCTGTGGCCGACGGCTTACCCAAGCCGTGTCTTCCTAAAACCAATTGCGGGCGCAAACGAGAGAAAACGACGTCCTTCAGAAACGGCGAACGGCGACCAAGTCGTGATCGCCGGATGGGGCATCGGTCAGAACGACATCAGCGCCCGTCGCAAGCGACTCGGCAATGAGCCGATCGATCAGGTCGACGTCGCCCAACCCCGGACGGTCGGTGGTCTCAGCCTGCATCGACGTCGGGTCGACCCGACCCCACGCCGGCTTGGTATCGGCGAACAACACGACTCTTGAGATTCGGCCGGACACCGCATCTCCGAGAGCCGCTGCGAGTTCGGTTGTGGCATTTCCCACACCCAACTGGTCTAACGCCTCCGAGCTGAGCGCGGAATTCATATCTGCACGATGCCGCTCGAGCTCGGGACGGGCCATCTCATGAATGGCGCTCGCCGAGAGGTCATCGACGCCGCTGTTCTCCGGACTCAAGATCGGTTCCTCCGAGATACTCTTGAACCTGCTCACCAGGTTGTCGTCTCCGAGGACCACGAGCGGCACACCATGGAAGTCTGCCGGGAGAGCATCGCGGACTGCGCGGAGAAAGCGCGCAGTGTCCTCGTCTGCCCCAGCCGAAGCTTCGTGACCATGGCGGTTGCGTGAAGTGCCGGCGCGATCGGGATGCTGTTGGCGCTGGGTCTCACGGTCGACGAACCAGTTGACGTCGTCCAACGACGAAGGGAGGTCTGCTTCTAACTCATCGATGTCGGTTTCCGTGGCGGAATAGAGCTTGACGGCATTCTCGGTAAGTACAAGCACTGGAAGTCTCACCGGATGAAGGTCCGGGAGAACATGGCGGAGGTGATAAACCGTGGAAATCACCGTAGGGAGGTGTTGCGACCGCCTTGTCACGGCTATCGGCAGGATGTCCCCTTTGTCGTCTACATACAGGACGAGTTGCTCTGATTGGTGTTCCCAGAACTCGACATCGTCGAGCAGTGCGGTCGCAGCTTCCAACTGCGACGCCCGCTGTCGCGACTTCACTCCGGCCGCTTCGAGCGTTGAGTCGAGTTCGGCGAGCTGGTTCTTCAGTTGGATACGGTCTTGTGAGATTTCCCGTCCGCGGACATGGGTCGGAATGGCGATGGAGATCAACCGTTCCCCGCTGGCTCCGGCAAGTCGCTCAAAGGTTTGGTCGTCGAGTCTCGTTGGTTTCAAAATACCTCCTCAGGTGGACTCTGCTGATTCTGCTAGATCTGGATCCGGTCAGTTCAGCTCTCGTGTCGGAGCCGACGGACCCGGTCGAGTATCCCATCGATGTGAGCGTCGGGATAGCTGATTGACTCTCTGATCCGCCCGTCTTTGTCCGCAACAATCACTACCGGGTGGCATGCGAGTTGGAGGTTCAGCTGCTGGGCCATCGAACCGGACGCATCAGCAAGAAGGGGAAGGACCAGGTCGTGCTCTTCGGCAATGTCTCTGGCTTCCTCGGCTTGAACCCTGGCAACGGCGAGTAGCTGGGACCGCTCTTCGCCGAAGTCGGCGAGACGATCGCTGAACCGCTTGAGGATTCGCAACGATGTTTTGAGCTCGGGAAGGAAAATGATCACGAGAGGTGTGTTGCCCCGGTAGGACTCCATTGTGAGCGTCTGGCCGGTGCTCGCAGGGAGACTGAAATCCGGAACTCGGAGATTGGGAGTGGCGATTCCGGTCATGGCCTGCCCATACCCGATTCAGCTGTCCCCAAACATCGTCGTTCGGCGGCAGCCGTCAGTGAGTCGCTCGATTCTTGTGCCGCTGCCACCCTCGATAGATCTGCCCGAGCACCAGGGGGACCAGGCTCCCTCCGAGCACGACGAGCCACTGATCCAATTCGAGGACCTCCACTTCCATAACCGCCGCAAGAGCAGGGACGTACATCGCCGCCAGGAGCAACAAAGACGACAAGGCCAGCGTCACCCAGACCCAAGGATTCTTGGTGATTGCGGTCTTCAGAAGGGGCTCTTCGGGCCCGGCCATGTTGAACACGTGCCAAAGTTGGGCGAGGGCAAGGGTCATGAAGCTCATCGTTATTGCGACCCCATCCCCCAGATCCATCAAGAGAACCGCAGTTGCCAGAACCCCGATCACCGGCAGGGAAATGGCCAGTCCGAAGGCAACGATGCTCCTCCAGTGCGATCCGGTCAGAACGCCTTCATCGGGGTCGCGGGGCGGCTTCTCCATCACGGACTCGTCCCCGCGGCCGGTTCCCAGTGCGAGAGCGGGGAATACGTCGGTAACCAAGTTCAGGTAGAGGATCTGCAAGGGAAGAAGCGGTATCGGCAGGGCAATAACCGACCCGACTGCAACCACGATGATCTCGCTGAGGTTGCTCGACAGCAGGTAGACGACGAATTTCCGGATATTGCCGAAAATGATCCGCCCCTCGCGAATCGCCTCGACGATGGAGCCAAAGCGATCGTCAGTGACCACGATATCGGCAGCTTCTCTGGCCACATCCGTCCCGCGTTTGCCCATTGCCACGCCGATGTCGGCTCGCTTCAGGGCGGGGGCGTCGTTGACCCCGTCGCCGATCATCGCCACAATCTGGCCGCCTGCCTGACGTGCCGCGATCAGATTCAGCTTCTGTTCGGGACTGGTGCGGGCAAACACGTGCCCCCGAGCGATCTGGTCAATGTCGACAGTTCCGTCGGCGAGCTGGCGACCCGTGATGGCATCCTCACCGGGGTCGATTTGAAGATCCCTCGCAATCGATGAAGCGGTTGGTGATTGGTCGCCGGTCACCATGACCACCTCCACTCCAGCCCGCTTGCACTCGTCAATGGCAGCGCCGACATCCGACCGAGGTGGATCGATCAAACCCGCCAGGCCTATGAACGTGAGGTCGCTATAAGGGTCGGTGTCTTCGGAGTCGACGTGCTTTTGCGCCAGGCCCAGAACACGGAGGCCCGCGCCAGCGAGGCGCTCATTGGAATCCTCCCACCGTTGCTTCTCCTCATCACCGAATTGGTCTGAACCCTCGCCGGTGAACAGAATCTGGCTACGTTCGATGATCGCTTCGGGGGCGCCTTTGACCGCCCACAGGTAGCCGTGTTCGACCTGGTGTAGCGTGGCCATCATCCGGAGGTCGGGGTTGAAAGACTCCTCGGACACCTCCGGCATCTCCTCGACGAGCACCTTCCTGTCGATGCCGGCTTTTGCTGCTCCCATCATCAGCGCCACCTCCGACGGATCACCCAGGGCATCCTCGGCCGGGTCTTCACCCACTGTCGCGTTCGTGCAAAGCGCTGCGACCCGGAGCGCTTCGCCGAGTGTCGCTGGAAGCCGATCCAGTTTCGACCCGTTCTGCGTGATACTCCCTGTGGTGCTATAACCACCGTCGAACTCAAAAACACCCTCATTGGTTTCGATCGTATCCAGGACCATTCGGTTCTCGGTCAGGGTGCCGGTCTTATCGGTCAGGATCACCCCCACAGATCCGAGCGTCTCAACGGCTGCGAGTTTGTCGACAAGGACGTTCCGATGCGACATCTTGCGCATGCCGCGGGCAAGGGCAACGGTTGCGACGATGGGTAGGCCTTCGGGGATGGCCGCCACCGCCAAGGCAACGGCCGTCTCGACGGTTTCGGTCACACCCCGCCCGGAGAGAAACCCAATCAGGGCAATGGCGCCGGCGACCACAAGCGTCAGCCAGAGCAGGCGGTGGCCCAGGCCCGCGAGTTGCAGCTGGAGCGGGGTCTCGGGCTGATCGGATTCCTCGACCAAACGCGAGATGCCTCCCAGCTCGGTATCCATCCCGGTGGCGATGACAACGCCCTCCCCTGCGCCCTTGGTGATTGCGGTTCCCTTGTGCAGCATGGACGACCTGTCCGCGAGGACGCTGTCAGGGTCCACCGGCTCGGCATTCTTCTCCGTCGGGACCGACTCCCCTGTGAGCGTCGACTCATCGGCCTGAATCCGCCAGCCATCCACGATCCGGAGGTCTGCGGTGATGATGTCCCCACCTTCGAAAACTACGATGTCTCCCGGAACCAAGTCCTCGGCAGGCACCGAAACGTTGCCTCCATCCCGGTGGACTGTGGTCTCGACCCGGCCCAGTTTCCGAAGCGCTTCCATCGAGCGGAGTGCCCTGAACTCGGTAGCGAAGCCGATGACAGTATTGATGACTATCACAATTGCCACCGCAACGGCCTCCACAATCTCCCCGAGGGCGAGGGAGACCACCGTGGCCGCGCCGAGCAGGGCAACTATCACACTCTTGAACTGAGCTATCAGCACCGACCATGCCGATGTCGGAGCGGCAGCCGCCAGTTGATTGGGACCGAAGCGTGCAAGACGAACCTCTACCTGGTTTGTGGTCAGCCCCCCCTCGCTGGAGTCCACCCTCTCCAACACTTCGGAGACGCCGAGCGCCCACCAGCGATTCCCCGACAAACCTGGTCCGACCGCTTCACCGTCCATGAGTATCAAATTTAGGCACCGTCTGGTTCAGGGGCGGATTCGGGTTGGGATCGGGGTCTTCGCCCCGGCTCTACGAACGGCGCCAATGCTGCAGGCGTTTTTCGGCGAGCATGTCGGGGCAGAGCTGGACTCCAAACAGAAAGGTGGAGAATGGCCAAGGATCGCGGCCCCAGCATCAAAGATGATGAGCAGTACGAAGCCCTCCGCGAAGAGGGAATGAGCAAGGAGAAGGCTGCTCGAATTGCCAATACGCCGAGAGACGAGGCGGCCCGGAGAGGTGGCGAGGCTGCGCCCTATGAGGAGTGGACCGTCGAAGATCTCCAACAGCGAGCCGGGGAGATCGGGATCGAAAGACCTTCCTCGATGGACAAGGCCGAACTGATCGAGGCCCTACGCGATCATTGACCCCGCGCCTATTGCCGGGGCTCAGGAGCCCTTTTCGTCTCCGGGATGTTGGCGGAACCTGACCAGTGGCACGTAGAACCACGCCCACCCGGAGACCAACGTGATCGCCGTCGTCGCGACCGCAGCAAACGAGTCGGCAAAAACGATTGAAGAGACGAGATACACGACTGCGGATATCGATACGAGGAAAAGGATGGTGCCGACAATCGCAATCTTCGTCGCGCTCATCACGTGCTCGAGCGACGTTCGCCGGATGCCACTGATAGGTGCCCGCACCCGCTGGTGGACACTGGGGGCGATGAGCAGGATCGACGACAGGGCTGCACTCAGAAAGGCGATGTAAAACACGGTTGTGTTGCTCGCCGATATCTCGGGGAAGGACGACTGCAGCGGAAGGATCAGCAGGAAGGAGAAGAGCACCATTACCCCAGGGATGGTCGTTCGCAGACCTTCTAATACAGCGCGGAACTGGTCGTCCACATCCTGGGAATCTCGCTCTTTGTCCGATCCGGAAGTGTTCATCTTCTTCTTTCCTCCCAAATGCGCACGGCCGTGACGGAACTCACTTCAGTTTGCCCTTCGCGCGGTACGGGTAACTGCCCCACCAATCATCCTTGAAAGGAAACGAACGTGGGCATTCTAATCTGGCTTCTGGTAGGACTCATCGCAGGAGCGCTGGCGCGTTTTCTCGTACCCGGGAAGGATCCCATGGGTTGGGGCGGGACGCTGATTCTTGGCCTGATTGGCTCGCTGGTCGGCGGTTTTCTCGGAAACCTGGTCAGGGACGGCGACTTCGACGTCACCTCCGCTGGGCTTATTGGATCGGTAATCGGTGCGGTAATCGCCCTTCTCATCTACCGAGCGCTCAAGAACCGCAGCACCTGATCGCATTCGCAGCAACCGGACTAAAAACCCGACAAGGGCGGGCTTGCTCTTTGTCTGCCCCTGTCGCACAATCCTGGTCTGAGAGGAGTCAAATGACCGAGATTCTGAGCCGCGAGCTCCCTAGTGAACCCGGATCGGCATCGATCGCTCGCCAGTTTCTTCGCGTGCACGCAACTCTCGACTCGATGCGCCAGACGGAGGCCGACCTTCTGGTTACCGAGCTCGTTGCCAACGTCATCCAGCACGCCCCGGATGCCGGGACGATCACACTCACGCTCGAACAGGATCGAGCCACGGGACTCAAAGTGACGGTTTCGCATCCGGCCCAGCGCGACATCGAAGGCGCCGGGCAAGGAATCGGCCACCTCGTAACAGAGCGCTACTCGCAGCGATGGGGGACCACTTTCGAAGACGACACGCTCCACGTCTGGTTCGTGTTGCGCACCCCGGGGTCGGTCTCCCTTTCGCCCGACCTCACCGACCATGACCTGTTCGACCGAATGAACGAAGACCCCGCTGCGTTCTCCGGCGAACTGCTCAAACGGCACTCCGACCTCGCCCTGGCGATCTCGAAGCGATACCGGGGCAAGGGAATCGACGATGACGACCTCCAGCAGGTGGCACAGATGGCGCTGCTCAAGGCCATCCATCGCTTCGATGCCTCATACGGCGACCTCCGTCCCTTTGCTGCAGTGACCATCTCTGGCGAGCTCAAGAAGCTGCTACGCGATCGGGGGTGGTCGGTGCGGGTGCCCCGGGCCCTTCAGGAGAGTTCGCTGAACCTGGGCCGGGCCACCGAGAAGCTGACCCAGGAGCTGAACCGGATTCCCACCGACGAAGAATTGGCACGTGAGCTCGACATCGACCCCGAGAAGGTCGGCGAGGCCCGTAGTGCTGGCCGGGCTTACCGCTCGAGCTCGATCGAAAAGCCCGCAGAGAGTACCGGGCTCAGTCTGCTCGACCGCCTCGAGGACACCGATCCGGGATTGTTCAACGCCGAAGAGCGAGTGATGATCTCCGAAGCCATCAAGGAGCTGCCGGTCCGTCAACAGCAGATACTGAAATTGCGATTCGACGAAGACCTCACCCAAACCGAGATCGGAGATCTCCTCGGCATCTCGCAAATGCACGTATCACGTCTGCTCAGCCGGGCCATCGAAGAACTACGCGTCAGGCTTGGCGAGTCTGAGTGATTCGGAGGCGTCAGATACCCTACAGGACAGGCCTATCGTTTGGTTTGGTGCCAGAGGGGGTAGAGCCACATGCACTAAAAGGTTGGTTGATGACGGAAATGAATTTAACACTCGAGACAAATGATCAAGCGCCCCGCATTTCCCGTCAAAAATTAGCGGAACGACAGAGCGAGTTCGAACCCCGCTATGACGACCTGGCCCTTGTGGTCTCCGAATTAGTAAGCAACAGCGTCCGCCACAGCGGCTACGGCACTGTTTCGGTCTCGGTAAAGAGAACGATGGACCGGGTCCGTCTCGAAGTCAAGGATCCTGGGCCATGCTTCGACCCCGATCACACGGACAGCCCCGATCACATCAACGGCGACGGGATGGGTTTGCAGATCGTCAACCGGGTTGCCGACGCATGGGGAATCGACAGCGAGGGTGATTGCACCGTTTGGGTCGAAATGGCGCTGCCCGTTCGAACTTGAAGTTCAGTGGGAGTTGGCGAGCTCCTCGATGCTCGAGACCACTTCGATCGTCGCTTCGACGCCACTCAACTCGATGAGCCTGGATATCGGCCCGTTCACGACCACCAGAGCGAAGCGGCGGCCGGCATCGCGGTAAGACCTATCAGCCATCACCAGACAACGAAGCCCGGATGAATCCATGAAGTCGGCGCCCGTCAGGTCGACTACGAGGTTGCCCGATCCGGATTCGTGACACTCCTTCAGGTCCTTCTCGAGTTGATCGACCGTCGCCAGGTCGATCTCGCCCGAGATCGAAAGGGAAACCCAATCGCTCCCATATGCCGATTTGTCGATGATAAGGGCCGTCATATCACGCATGATCGTATCACCAAGGATACGACATCACATCCTGAGCAAGCAAGTCGGACCGGTCAGACCTCGATCGGTGTGAACGTCCAGTCGCCAAACTTCCATAGGTACTCGCCGTGCTCGCGAAGAATCGAAATGGCTTCCTTGCCGTCCCGGTCTTCGAGATCAACCGAAATCACGACCCTGCCCTCCGCCAGCGAGGCGTCGAGTTGTTCCAGAACCCGTTTTTCGTCACCAAGAGCCGACGCAGCCTTCTTGATCGAAGCCCAAAATCCTCCGTCACCTTCTGGTTCGAGATGGGCACTGCCCGACTCGCCTTCGAGGACTTCCACCTCGAAGCCGGCGCCAGCCAGTCGATCTACTGCCTCGCCTGCTTCGTCTCCGCTCGTCAGGACGGCGACAACCGTGTTCTCGAACCTGTGTGTGTCTTCCATACCTACCTCAGTAATCGGATGTGCGGCCCCTTCTACCCACAGGACCAGGGGGTAAAACAGAACCGTGGCTCAGAGGCCCCAACGCAAGATCACCACGCTCTGATCGTCTGAAGGGTCGCCCTCGCCAAACCCGAGCACGAGGTCTGCGGTCCGCGCAGCAACACCTCCCTCCGCGAGAATCGCGTCGGCGAGTTGCTCGGGCTCCGTTCGGCCGCCGGTGACAACCTGAACGTCTGCCACTCCATCACTGAATAACACAATTGTGTCGCCCGCCGAAAGTTCCAGTTCCAGTTGTTCGTATTCAGCTTCCGGATCGAGGAATAGAAGTGGGCCGGTAGGCCCGTGCAGGCTGGCAGTTTGGGTGGCGATGTGAATCATCGGGGGATGTCCTGCCGCCGCAAAAACGAGGTGGCCGCTGTCCGGCTCCAGACCGAGCACAGCCGCCGACGCCAGCGCATCGCTGTCGAGCGATAGCTTTACGCTTTCAAGCGCTACTGCGGGCGAGTGCCCCAAGGCGAGGGCATGTATCAGAACATCCCGGGTCCGTATCGCACGAAGGGCGGGGCGGGCGCCATGCCCCGTCACGTCCACGACCACGACCCCGATTCGACCGTCTGGAAGCAATCGGACCACACTGGCATCTCCACCCACCGAGCCTTCTCCGAGACGGAAGCGAGTCGCCACCTCCCACCCGTCCACGTCCGCGACCTCGACGAGGTGGAAGCTGTCGGCGAGGCGGGCCACCAGCGGAGCCTCCTGGTCGAGACCCTGCTGGGCGCGCATTGCCTTGGCCTGGGCGGTCGATGCCTCCAGCGCAGTGACGTCAACGATGCGCGCCAGTACTCCGAGGAGTACCAGCAGCAGAAATCCCAGCGTCACCGCCACCACCGCGAGACCATCGATGCGCGAAGCGGTGGGCAGTTTCTCGACCATGAACAGCAACAGTGCCGGGGCCAGGAGCACTACAGGGCCGAGCCTTCGGATCAGTGCACCTCCCGTGCTCGGGCTGGCCGAAATGGATAACAAGCCGCTGCCGGGGCGGATCAGGATCACGCCGAGGGCGATCAACAGGGCACCGAGCGCGGCCTGAAAAGAGATCTCCGGTCGCAGGAAGAGCCGTCCCACCGACGGAGTTCCAAAGGCGTATCCAACGAAGATTATGGCGGTGATAGAGAAGACGAGAAGGGTGGCCACCTGGCCGGCGATCACCCGCACCTCGATTCTGCTGACGGACAAGGGCACTGCCACACCGAGCGTGAACATGTTGAGCCCAACCGCGAATGCGGGCATCTCGCTGACCGATTCCCACCAGGGCCACATGAGATCGAAGATGAAGGTGAGCATTACGAAGAGACCGAAGGCCGCGGTCGTCCACGAAAGGATCAGCCCTGCCCTGCGTAGGGCCACGGAGCCGCGCGCAGAGCGTAGATTGTCGCCGCCGAGCAAGGAGGCAAGTGAGAGAGCGATCAGTGCGACTGCCGCACTGGGAGAAATGTCGCGGACGGTGTGCGGCCCATCAGGAAGGTTGAGCCAATTGAAAGCCACATTCCCGAAAACGATTACCGCGTAGATGGTGGCCAGCCAGCGAACAGTCTGGCCAAACAAAGACAACCGGCGCTCCAGTGCAGGGTCGATGCTTGTGAATGGGCCCGGCGACTCGACTTCAGAACTGGGCATGTGCCGGAACCGTACACCATCGAAGGCGGAATAGGGGAGGTGGCAAGCCTTCACCCTCCCCCAGAACCGCGTATGAAAGCCCCTCTTTCTAGGCCGGAGCCTCACGAAAGAGACTCCGGCCGACCCCCATCAAGGGCCGAACTTCCTTTACCCAACCACTCCACGCCCAAACCACGCTACGGACCACCACGAATCGGAGATTGTTTTGGTTTTTCGGGAACGGGGTATGCGACCAGGAGTCTGACAGGGAGAAAGGTATGAACACACAACAAGAGAGGCGTATTGAGGGGTCGCAAGACCTGTCGCGCGTTTACGAGAGATTCGGCAAAGCCGACTTTCTCGCTTCGATAGTAGGGATGTTTGCCGCCCTCGGAACCCTCGTGTTCCTAGGTGCACTTTTCGGTGCAGGCGCGGCCGGGATCGACTTTCAGATCAACATGCTCAACGATGAAGGTGTCCTCGACGAGGCCTCGATAATCGGCCTGATTGTCGCAGCCCTGGCCGTGTTCGCCGCGTTCATGGTGGGTGGCTTCGCAGCCGGGCGCATGTCCCGTTACAACGGCGGCATGAACGGGTTGGGGGCTGGCCTCTGGGCTTTGCTGTTGATCACCATATTTGCGGCTCTCGGAGCCTGGGTCGGTGCTGAGTACAACGCTTTCAGTACAGCCGACCTCCCCAACTGGGTGGCCCAGATCGACGCAGACGACCTCACAACCGGCGCCGTAATCGGCTCCGTGGTGTTGATCGCATCGATGCTGCTCGGTGGCTACACCGGTGGCCGGCTTGGTGAGCTGTATCACCACCGCGTCGACGCGGCGATCGTCCAAGAGACCCGAAAGGAGGTCTGAGATGTATATCAGTATCGGTGGACTCATCCTCCTCTTGCTGATCCTCATCCTCATTTTCTAGAGGATCCCGATTCATCAACACGACGACTTAAAGGAGCAAACGACAATGACAACGACAAGAGCACTGAGCGCATCCACTATCACCGGCGATCCGGTGAAGAATGCCAATGGAGACGACCTGGGGAACATCGAAGAGATCGTGATCGATCTCGATAGTGGCCGGGTCGCATACACAGTTCTCGCCGCCGGCGGGTTCCTCGGACTCGGAGAGAAGTTCTTCGCCATCCCCTGGGACATGGTCACGGTGGATATGGACAACAAAGAAGTAATCCTCGACATCGAGAAGGAACTTCTGGCGAAAGCCCCCGGCTTCGACAAGGACAATTGGCCTCAGGCGTCGGACCGAGCCCACCTGAGCGACGTCTATCGCTATTACGAGCGGACGCCCTACTGGGAAGTCACCGACAACCTGTAAGCCACAATCGATTGGAAAAAGCCACCGGGCCGAAACCCGGTGGCTTTTTCTATGAGCGGTGCGTGTCCGATTGGACGCCCCGGTCAGAGGCGCGGTTTCAGCTCCTCAGACCAGAAGTCGATGAAACCATCGAGCGGGTTGCCGATCTGGTTCAGGTAGATGTGATCGATCCCGGCCCCACGGGCCTGTTCGATCGAGTCGAGGATCGGCCCGGCATCGGGGCCACACGGCATCGATGCCTCGATGTCGGACGGCTCCACATTCTCCACGGCCTGCTCGAAATGGAGAACCGTCGGCAAGTCCTGGGCCAGCTGGCCGGGGAGAGATGTATTCGGCCAGAGCCGGTGGGCCCGCTCGAGTGCGGTGTCCGGGTCCGGGTCCCAGCTGAACGTGAGCTGGCTCCACACCCGCCCGTCACCTCCGGCGGAGCGGTAGGCCGATACGATTTTCTCATCGGGCCCCGTCGTCCAGAGACCATCACCGATCCGAGCGGCCAGGTCAGCAGCCTTTTCCCCAAACGCCGACACGACGATCGGTGGCAGCGAATCCGGAAGGTCGAAGATCCGGGCATCTTCCACCGTGTAGTGCTTGCCGCGGTGGGTGACGCTTTCCCCGGTCCACAGTGCACGAATCACCTCCACTGCCTCCTCGAGCATCTCGAGGCGGACATCGGCCGGGGGCCAGCGGTCCCCGAGAATGTGTTCGTTGAGCGCCTCACCGGTGCCCACACCCCACACGAACCGGCCACCAAAGAGGCTGGCCGTCGTGGCGACAGCATGGGCGTTGATCGCAGGGTGCATCCTGAATGTGGGGCAGGTGACCCCTACCCCCACCTCGATTTCGCTCGTCGCCGCTGAGATCGCACCGAGTACCGACCAGACAAATCCGCTGTGTCCTTGTTCGCTTATCCAGGGATGGAAGTGGTCGGAGATCGACACGAAGTCGAAACCCGCTTCTTCTGCAGCCACCGCGATATCCACGAGGCGGGCGGGCGGGTTGAGCTCGCTGTTGAGGGTTAATCCGTATTTAGTCATAGGACCCCAGTACCCCGAGATCCGCTGGTGCAATCAGCGATCGTTTGACCGGCGCGAGCGGCGGGTAAGCCCTGTTCGCACAGCGCAAGCTTCAAACCTGATCGAGAGGCATCGTGGGCTACTCACAGCACACAGTCGCTATATCGCCCCGGTAATCAGCCTCACGTCACGGTGAGACCTGGATCCCCGGACTGGTCACGTAGCGGGACGTCGTTTAGAGGCGACCGGCAACGGGTAAGTGCCTGAAGACCAACAACACGCACGGAGGTGCACACACATGG
Source organism: Acidimicrobiia bacterium (assembly GCA_040878225.1). Classification (GTDB taxonomy): domain Bacteria; phylum Actinomycetota; class Acidimicrobiia; order Spongiisociales; family ZC4RG35; genus MA-ANB-1. The sequence goes on along the minus strand of JBBDMR010000082.1, from coordinate 3,467 downwards.
AACTCTCCAAAACCACCACAATTCTCGAAGACTTGAGCGAAACGCTCGAGGATGGCCGTGAAGGATTCACCAAGGCAGCCGAGAAGCTAGATGCGGATGGCCACGGCCAGATGGCAGCGAAGATGCGCGAATTTGCGACGCAGAGAGAAGAACTTTCACGTGAGCTCGCCAGCATCGCTTCCGCGAACGGGATGGCCTTCGAAACCGGCGATGGCACTGCGGCCGGCGCCCTGCACCGTGGGTGGATGTCGATGAAAGATGCCCTCACCGGAAGCGACCCGCACGCAATTCTCGCCGCGGCCGAGCGCGGCGAAGACCATGCGGTCGCCCAGTACCGTGAGGCCCTCACCGAGGAGCTTCCGGCACCGATCCGCACCGTCGTCAGCCAGCAGGCCATGACAGTGCAGAGCGCTCACGACCAGGTGAGGGACCTCCGGGACGCCAACGCCTAACCCAACCGTCTCGATTGTCGACTTCAGGCCCTCTGCGGAGGGCCTGAATCGCGTTCGAAGGTTTACAAGAGCGCAATCGAAGAAGAGGCGGAGAAGGAGCCCGCCCGGTCACCTGAGGTGACCGCCAAATATATGACTTTCGCCTGATGGTGAGCATCAGATATACGACTTCAGCCTGGTCAGGAAAGTCGTCGTTGCGAAGGTGTCTTTCAGTTTGAACTCGGCGAGGGTCCTGCGGTCTGCATCGTCCCCGACGATTATCGCTACACCGCCCTTCTTGAGCACCGAGGAGAACCCGTCCTCGTCGGTCTCGTCATCTCCGATGAATAGCGGGACATGGCCCTCGAGTCGCGCCAACAGAAATTCGATGGCGCGTCCTTTATGCCAGTCGACATTTGGCCGAAGCTCGTGGACCTCTTTGCCCGGCCGGACCACCAAACCTGCGCTGGCACCAACTTCGGCAGCCATCTCTCCGGCACGGACCCGATCGGACTCACTGCCGGCGCGGCGGGTGTGGACTGCAATGGCGAACGGCTTTCGCTCGATCTGAATCCCGTTGGCACCGACAAGGCCTTCGGTCAAAAGCCTTTCTGCTTTGTCGAGCGCACCGAGGTGCTCCACAGACGCCGGGTTCTCGAAATAGGTGTCGTCCGGAAAGGCGATCTCCTGACCGTGGCTTCCCGCGTACACAACACCCGAGAGGCCGAGAAAGTCCCTGACGTCGATGGCGCTCCTGCCACTAACGACGGCGACAGGAGATTTTTCGAGCAGGGCGCGAACGGCCGTTCGGGTGCTCTGCGGGATGCGCGCCTTGGCAGGGTCGTTCACGATCGGGGCCAGGGTCCCGTCGTAGTCGAGGAAGATGGCGGGCCGGCTCCGCATGATGGCCTTGATCTGGTCGAGCCTGTCGAGGGCGTTGGGCAGTGCGCTAACCGGCTTCAGGAACTGCATAGGGTCACACCGTCACGACATCGAGGTCGGAGCCCAGAGCCGAGCGGGCCCAACGGTGAACATCGTGATCTCTTACAATCTGCCGCATCGCCTTCATCCTTCTCTGGCGCTCCCCGGGTTCCATTTGAATCGCCTCATACATCTTCGTGGCAATACCGTCGACATGAAAGGGATTCAGAAGAATTGCTTCATCGAGCTCCTGGGCGGCTCCGGCGAACTCGCTGAGAAGGAGAACACCGTCGTCGTCGACGCGACTGGCAACAAATTCCTTGGCAACCAGGTTCATCCCGTCGGCGAAAGGAGTTACCACCATCACATCGGCGGCCCGGTAGTAGGCGACGAGGTCCTCGATTCCCAGTGACTCATACATGTAGTGTATGGGCGTGTAGTGACGAGACCCCTGAGTGCTGTTGATCCGTCCTGCGATTTGCTCGATCTCCTCCCTGACCTCCACATAGTCCTTGATGGTGGAGCGTGAGGGCACTCCGATCTGGATGAACTTGGTGCGCGATGCGAGGTCGGGATGGCGCTCCAGCATGGCTTCATAAGCCCGAAAGCGGACGTCGATACCTTTGGTGTAGTCGAGGCGGTCGGCGCCGAGGAAGATGACCTCAGGGTTCCCGAGATCAGCACGAATACCGAGGACCTTCTGCCTGGTCTCCTCGAGTGCTGCCACCCGTTCGAACTCAGCTCTGTCTATGGAGATCGGGGAAGCGACGACCTTGGTTGTATGGCCCGAAAAAGTGACGCCGTCCTCGGCAGCAGTCGCCTCGGTGAAAGTTGTGGCGGCTGAAATGAAGTTTCCGGCTCCGCGTTCGGTCTGAAAGCCGACAACGTCTGCGCCCAAAAGCCCCTCCAGGACCTCGGTTCTCCAGGGGAGCCTCGCATAGAGTTCCACCTGCGGAAACGGGATATGCAGGAAGAACCGCACGTCGAGATTCGGGGCGAGCTCCTTGAGATATTTCGGCACCATCAGGAGCTGGTAGTCCTGGATCCACACCAATTCGTCCCCGCTGGCAGCTTCGGCGATTGCCTCGGCAAAGCGTTTGTTCACGTCCTGGTAGGTCCGCCACCAGTGCCGATGATAGGCAGGGGTTCGAATCGCTCCGTGAAAGAGCGGCCATATGGTCTCGTTGCTGAATCCCAAATAGTACTCGTCTACGTCCTGCCATCCGAGCGTCAGTGGAATCAGGTCGATGCCGTCCTCCTCGAAAGCTTCGATGTGCTCATCGGCGGTCCCGCTCCATCCAATCCACACCCCTCTGTTCTGTTCGAGGATGGGAAGCAGAGCGCTGACCAGCCCACCGGGGCTCCTCTCCCATTCGCCGTCCACCTGTCGGACGGGAAGGCGGTTTGCGGCGACGATTATTCGTTTGGTCACGTGAGTCCTGAGCCTACGCCGGGAATAGGGGTAGTGGCGAGCCGGTCTGCCCCCGATTGGGTCCGGCGCTCGGACATAAGGGGCGGATGTGAGGTAGAGAACGCATCATCTCGCCCATACCCCTACGGCACCGCCGGTAAACGAAGGAGAGTGCCGGGCCTGATGGAGCGGAGAGGGAGGGATTTGAACCCTCGAAGAGGCTTAAACACCCCTTACTCGCTTAGCAGGCGAGCGCCTTCGACCACTCGGCCACCTCTCCGGAACGCGAAACCGCGTTGTACCCCCCAAGTTACCGGCTCCGAGGGCTCTAGCCCGAACCGGATCGGCCTTTTTCCAGTACCGATCGAATCTTTTCGCCTATGAGATCTAGGTCCTTCCTGCTCGGCGAATTCCCCCGATGGAGGTCTCTGGGGGAGGCGCTTGATCCGTGGGCCCACAATTGTTCTCCGAATCGCTCGGTGGCACAAGAGGTCGTCGCGGGTCACCGAGGTGAACGCTACACCGGACGTAACAATGGTTCGCCGGGTGTTCACCTAAGTCTGGACCAGGGAGGACACTTAGCTCCAGCGTAGGCGATTACAATTTTTGAGGCGTTCGATTACACCCCAGGTCAGATGGCGTTTTGAGCCTAAGTACACAGCAACATAATTACAATCACGTAATTTGACGACGGGATTCGGTAC
>JBBDMR010000081.1:8994-21983 GCA_040878225.1 Acidimicrobiia bacterium | reverse complement strand
GGTCCGACGGTTGCGGTATCGCCGGTTGGGCTGGCAAGAGCGCGCTCCAACGATGTGAACAGTTCGAGGACGGTCGGTGCTTCAAAGATGCGGTAGCGCTGCTTGCCGATGTTGCGCTGTGTCAGGATGCCCGCTTCGACGAGGTGGTTGATGGCTGCTCCCGCGGCGACGTCAGAGCGGTTGATGAGCTCGGCCGCTGATTCCACTGTCAGGAGGGGGACTCCGGGGAGAACGTCGATGAGCAGGTCGACAGCGGATCCCTTTCGGACGGTGCCGACGTCCGTCCGCCACTGGTGGACCAGCTCGTCGATCCTCGCCGCGTAGATCTGAGCGTCGTGGCATGCCCGCAGGGCGGCCCCAGAAAAGGTCCGCAGCCACGTGTGGGCGGCCAGGGATCGCTCGGGGCTGTCTGCGGGATCGAGGTGTCGGAAGGTGGTCAGCCCGGCTATGTAGTCGTCGGACCAGGTGGCGAGGACGAGACTGATGGGCGGCACAAACCTGGGGGAGAGTCCTCGCCGTCGAAGGATGACATAGATCAGCGTCCGTCCGGTTCGGCCGTTCCCGTCGGCGAACGGGTGGATGGTCTCGAACTGGGCGTGGGCGATAGCGGCCTGCACGAGTGGCGAGTGCTCGTCGCCGTTCATGTACTCGACGAGGTCCCGGAGAAGGCCATCGACGTGATCCGGTGGTGGTGGGACGAAGACCGCGCGGCACGGGTTGTAGGAGCTGCCGCCGATCCAGTTCTGTCCTTCTCGAATGACTCCTCCGAGTTTGGGTCTCGCTGAGCGTTCCATCAGGACTCGGTGGATCTCCAACAGATCAGTCAACGAGAACCGCTCTGTTTGGACCGCCAGCTCGATGGCGGACTCCATCGCGGCGATATTGCCGAGGACTTCTACGGCGATGCGATCGGCGGTCTCGCCACCCTGGGCGAGAGCGGCCTCCGCCTCGACCAATCTCCGTGGACCAGCGTCGAGTCCCTCGATCTTGGAGGAGGCGACCGATTCGGCTCGGAGGAGGAATCGGGCGAGGCCTTCGAGGCTGACATGGCTCGTCCCGGCCTCGTTCAGATCCCTGATCGCGGTCTCGGCATCCGCGATGTCCGCTGCCAGGTCACCAGGTAGGGTGAGATTCCATCCGGCGAGAGGATCAGGTAGGTAGGCGTCGTAGCTGCAGCCTTGCCGGTCGCGGCGGGTCATCCCCTCGAATCGAGGCTCCCATCGTCTCCGTACGTGCTCGGCCATCCTTCGGCTCCGATTCGGTTAAGCAAAGGTTTTGTGCAAAGGTTAGCGTAGAGCAGCGATAACCAAAGGAAACTGGAATAGCGCCTCGGAACCACCATCATTCCCACAAACCGGGACTCCGGTGGGGCGGGCGAAAACTGATGTGGATGGGTGCCAACGCTGAGCACCGAAGGTTCGTCCCGGATTCAAAACCACCAGTTGGCCATGCCGGAGGTGGGCGGCGCACACCCGCGCCAAGTCGCGATGCCCGAACGCCGGTACACAGACCATCACCAGAGTGGCATCTGCCAGTGCCTCGGCGATATCCGATGTCACCAGGCGCAATTTTCCGAAGCCGCTGACCTCCCCTTCCAGTTCAACTCCTCCGGCATTGGCGATCGGGTGACGCTTCGGCCTCGGGTCGTGATCGCCGACGAGTCCAAGATCGACAAAGCGGTCCACCTGCTGGAGAAAGCCGAGGCAGTTTGTCTGATCAGCCGTTCGGTGTCATCGGAAATCGACCTGCACCCTACGGTCATCGCTTCGCACCAGGTCGACGCAGACACCTAGCCGCTAGCCCACTGCAACGTGCTCCACGAGGTAGGTCACTGCACTGTCGACTGTGAGGAAGCGGGAGGTATCCCGCTGCGGGATCTCCTGACCTGCCCGGACCGGCACCTCAGCCTCTTCTTCGCGGATCGGGGTCCTGCATCGTCCCGGCGTGATCAAGACAACCGACGCTGCTTCCGATAGTTATGGGATAACAAATCCCATCGCCCCGGAACCTGAACGTCCATCATGACGTCGATGATCAGCCTGACCGCCGTCAGGATTAGGCCCGAGCCGTTGGTCTCTCCTCACTCTGTTCCCGGTTACGGCCCGATCTTCAACGCAGGTCTCATCCATCACGAGGGCAGGTTCTATTTGTTTGCTCGCGGGGTGAGGGACGGATACCGGCGCAGCATCGAAGCAGGCCCGCGATTTGTCGACTACCGGTCCGACGTCCTGCTCTTCTCCAGCGAAGACGGCAGGTCGCTGAGCTCTTCGATCCCGGCGACGTCTATTGGGATCGCCACATGGCCACTCTCGACGAGCACGTGATCCTAGGTCCTTCTCCCGCCGGACTCGGTGTAGGTGCTGGGGCCCCACCGATCCCCGCGGACGATGGTCTGCTTCTCTTCTATCACGAACGCGGGGCTGATCAGGTGTACACCGCCCGGGCTTGTCTCCTCGACAGTGCGACCGGGAGAGTGCGCGCCATCACCCAGCAGCTAGTGCTCACTCCCGAACTGTCCTGGGAGCGCAAGGGGGACGTCGACAACGTGGTGTTCGTCCAGGGTGCACATCGCCTCGACGACGGGAGGATCTATCTCACCTATGGAGTCGCCGATCGGGCGGTGGGGGCTGCGTTCATCAACGAGGCCGACCTGATCGCCTCCATGCTTCCGGTGGATGAGGGCGGCTCTCTGTAGGGCCCAGAGCGCGATATTGTCGATTCGGCCCCGGCGTTCTCGCTCACACCTGAGCGGGTCAGCCCGTCGTGACCGGCACTGGTCGTTTCGTTGTAGAGAGGCACCGCGGCATCATTACGACCCAGGAACCACTCCAAGGCTGTCACCGCAGGCTCCAGCCATCGGGAATCACCGGAGACACTCCGGGCGGCAATGCAAGCATCCAGCATCGCCGTGGCTTCAAGTGGCTGTTGATCGAATTCGGGAGGTCGGCCGTCCGGCCCTCTGCCGCCGACGGGTGCGAACGAGAAGTGATCACCCCTGAGCTCATGATCGATCAGCCAGGCCAGCAGCCGAAGCCCGTCTTTGACGAGGTCGATCCGATCGAAGGTGACCCCCAAAAGCAATGCAGCACTCCGCGATTCGGGCATTGTCGTATGCGAGCCTCTCCTCCGGCCAGATCCAGGGCGGGGGTGAGAGAATGGGTCTGACAGCCAGGAATCGCTCGAGTACTGACTCGACCAGCCGGTGTCGGCGAAACCCGGCCCCCGCTAGAAGCGACACGCCGAGACCGGCCCAGGGACGCAGGGATGGGTCGTCGACGGGCTGCAGCCGCTCCAGGCACGAGAACGCGCCATCCACGAAGGTCGATGTCTATCGTTGCAGGCTCCCATCTGACTGCCACGACCAGAGCACGAGCAGCGTCGTCTTGCCAGGTAGCCAGGTATTGGTCAGGTAGGCGCCGAAGGTAAGCGACCGGACCTTGTGGTTGCGTCCGTTGACTTCGACTGCGAGTCGGGCCGCCAGCCGCTCGTTTGACATCACTCGAGGTCGGGCTCACCGCATTGGCGCAGTATCGCCGTCCGGGCGGCGTGCTGTAGTTTGACGGCGGCAGCCCAGTCGTTGCCTGAAGGATGTATCGCCTCCTCGACTAATACCTGAATGGAGCCGCGTCGAAGGAAATGGTGGCTGGGCGGCAGCATCGATCGGGTCCCCTGGATGGCGATGGGGACAATGGGGATGCTGGCGCGTGCGGCCACGACGAATGCACCCATGCGAAATCGCCGGAGTCCCACGGTTGGCTCCAGGTGGCCCTCCGGGAACATCACCAGCCGCTGACCCTGGCCCGCCATCTCGACGAGCCGGTCGGTGTCGCTGACGCCGCGTTGGCGCTCGGTGCGCTCAACGAACACGGCTCCTACTCGGCGCAGGAGGAATCCGGCCAGCGCCCGGCGAGACAGGATCTCCCCGGCCACAAACCTGGAGGGAATCGGGAGGATGGCGGCCAGCACCAGGCCATCAAGCCAGCTGGGATGGTTGGCCACTACGAGCGAGGTGCCTGACGGGAGACGGTCGAGACCATGCACCGTGATCGATGTGCCCGTGAGCCGAACCAGGAAGCGAGCCGACGTCCGGGCCCACCACATGCGCCACTGCTGGCGAGGCACGAGTGCAAGCAGGAGGATCAGAGGCAGGGTAACCACGATCAGCAGCATGGAGGTGTACAGGGCAAAGGCGAAGGCTCCTGCTGCGCTGAGGGCGCGGCGGAGACGTCCCCGCCATCCGCTCCACATAAACCCGACCAACTGCCGCCACACCGGCGCTGGAGGGGTTCCCATCGTTCCTCGCTCGTAGATCTCTCGGCTGGCGGCGCGGCGGATCTTGCCGCTGGAGGTCTTCGGCACAGTGCGGGGCGGGGCCAGGACAACCTCGTCTGGAGGTGTTCCTAGCAGGTCGATGGTGGCGCCCACGATCCGAGAGCGCAGGTCGGCCCAGGTCTGGTCGTCGGTTTCCCGAGTCTCAGCGAGCACCACCAGCCGCTCCGTCCCTAACTCCGGGTCAGGGCTTGCGAATACTGCCACGCATCCCTTACGCACCCCTGTCAAGTTCCCGATGGCGTCTTCCAGTTCTTCGGGGTGGAGATTGCGCCCGGCTCGGATGATGAGGTCCTTCACCCGTCCGGTGACGTAGACGTCACGGTCGGCGATGTAGCCGAGATCGCCGGTGTCGAGCCATGCCCCTCGAAACAGTGAGCGGGTGGCGTCGGGATTCCGGTAATAGCCGCTGGTGGCAGAAGGCCCCCGGAATTCGATCCGCCCCTCCTGCCGGTCGGGCATTTCGTGACCGGCGGTGTCGACGATCCGCAGGTCGTGGCCGGGTAGCGGCTGGCCGCAGGCTACGAAGCGAATGGTATCGGCATCGGCCGCATCGCCCGGAATAGCGCGTCCCGAACGCAGGAACGCTTCGCGTTCGACACGATCAACCAGGGGGCCACGCCCCAGAGGTGGGAAGGCCAGCCCCACCGATGATTCCGCCAGGCCGTAAACGGGCGTGATGGCCGTCCGGCGAAGGCCGTAAGGACCGAAGCGGATGGCGAACCGCTCGACCGTGTCGGGACTGACGGGCTCAGCACCGTTGAACGCCAGCCGCCACGAACTCAGGTCGAGTCCCTCGAGTTCGGCGTCATCGACCTTTCTAAGGCACAGCTCATAGGCGAAGTTGGGTGCAGCCGAGATCGTGCCCCGCTGTGTGCTGATCGCCCACAGCCAACGTGCCGGTCGGGTTAAGAACACCTCTGGAGGCATGATCACTAGGGGCATACCCGAGTACAGGCTCCCCAGCCACGCCCCGATCAGCCCCATGTCGTGGTAGAGGGGCAGCCAACTCACGAAGGTATCGGCTCCAGAAACATCTGCCGCATCGACCATCGCCCGGAGGTTGGCCAGCAGGTTGGCGTGGGTGAGAACGACCCCTTTCGGGTGACCGGTGCTACCCGACGTGTATTGCAGCAGTGCGACATCGTCGGGACCGGGCGAAGAGAGCGCACCCCCCCTTTCGGTGGCCAGCGACTCGGGGGTGACGACATGTCGCATGCTCCCGACATGGGATCGAAGCAACCTGCCCAGTGGGACAGCCTCGGGACCGGCAACCAGCATTGTCGCCCCGGCGTTAGTCAGAATGTGAACCTGGCGACGCAGATGGTCGGCGAGCTGGGACGGCCGCACCGGCGGATAAATCGGGACCGGTATGCCGCCGGCCATCAGCACGCCGGTGAAGATGGGGAAGTACTCCCGGCTGGTGGGGAGCATGATCGCCACGGTATCACCCCGTGTCAGCCCCCGAGCCAGGAGCCCGCCTGCCACACTGGCCCCTTCCGCATAGAGTCCCTTGTAGCTCAGTTCGTCCTCGACGCCTGACTCGTTGAGGATCCGAATGTGGACCCGGTCTGGTGTAGCGTCGACATGCCAGGTCAGTGCTTCGACCAACGTGGACGCAGCCACGGGGCTGGACGTCTCTTTCAGGGAACCTCCCGATGGGATGGGAGCGGGATGCTCGGCCGGTCTGCGGTCGGCGCTGTCGAGTACCCGTAAGAGGTCCCGCGGAGTCTCGGCGGCGGCGAAAGCCCGTGATGGCAATGTCACCCCGAACGCGTCCTCAACCCGCAGCAACAGTTCGACAAGCTCCAGGCTTCCGAGACCGAGGTCGCGGTCGAATTCGCGGTCGAGCGTTACCGGCACCTGGGAGGTGTGCGGATGCACCTCGACGATGAGAGACTTCACCAACTCCAAGAGGAGACTGGCGTCGGCTCCACCGTCACCATCGCGACCGCTGAGCGTCAACGGGACGTCCTCCATGGCACAGACGTTAACGGGGAGAAGCGCCCCAGCATCCGCCGATCCCCAGACCGATAATGAAATCCCGAAATCTACGATTCAACGGTTTGACCCTGGGTTGGTCGATATCTGGTTGCCAACCGGGACCCGCCTTCACCTCATGCGAGTCGACAGTGGCTCTACCGTTGGGTCTCTATGGTTGTGCGTTTCCTCAGGTCCGTTTTCGCCCGTATCCTCCCGGTCCAACCCTTCTCCTCCTCGGACCGAGCGATCGCCGGCTTGATGTGGGTGGTGGGGATGGTCCAGGGCTACGTCCAGGCGCAGGCGTTTGCCACACTCCCGTTCACGCGGGTGGCGCTGGGTCTGACCGCAGGGGAGATGAGCCTGGTCATGGCCTTCACCCGGGTCGCCTCCTTCGGTGCACTCGTTTTCTCTCTTTGGGGCGATCGGTCTGGCAGGAAGCGGCCCTTCCTCGGCGCCTATCTCATGCTCGTCCTCGCTGGAACGGCCACCGCCGGGGTGGGTTCCGCTTGGGAGTTCGCCACCGCCCAGGCTGCGGTTCGGCTGGCCACCGCTGCCGTCACCAGTCTGGGCATCGTGCTGATAGCCGAACAGATCAGCCCGGCGGTACGCGCTTACGGGATCAGCGTCTACGGAGCGGCGGGCAGCGTCGGCGCCGGGCTGGCGCTGGCGGCGCTTCCTCTCGCCGAGATGGGCCCGAACGGCTGGCGCCTGCCCTTCGCCCTCGGTCTGGTTGGACTCGCCGCCATTCCTTTCCTCCGCCGTCGCCTCGGCGAGAGCGCCGTGTTCGCCGGAGAGGCGGAGCACCCAGGGGCGCCAATCCGCGAACTGTTGCGGGGACGTTTCGCCGGGCGGTTCCGGACGGCCGCCACGATCGGGTTCCTCGCGGCCGCCTTCTTCAGCGTCGGCCTCGCCTTTGCCACCGAACGGCTCGTCAACGATCTCGGGCTGGGCACTGGGACAGCGGTGGCGATCTCACTGGCCGGAGGCATCATCGGCGGGGTGGGGTTCTTCGCCGGTGGCTGGATGGCGGATAAGTGGGGGCGGCGGCTCACCACCGTCGTCGCCCTTCTCGCCGCCGTTGCCGGAGCGATGGGCCTCTACTGGCTTTCCGAACCCTGGCAACTGGCGGTGTCGGTGGTTGTGTCGAGCTTCGGCTCCTTCGCCTTCGTCCCCGCCGGAGGCGCTCACCGCGCCGAACTTTTCCCCACCGCGGTGAGGGCCACCGCCCAGACCGCCGCAACGATCCTTGCCATGCTGGGATCGACCGTCGGGCTGTTGGTGGGAACGGTCACCATCGACACCATCGGGCTCTCCGAGACAGTCACCGGACTGGGGCTGGGAGCGGTGTTGGCGGCGGCCCTGACCCTCCGCCTCCCCGAGACGCGAGGGCAAAACCTGGAGGCAGTCGACCCCGACCAATAGGCTTAGCAAGGACCGCGGACTCCGACGAACAACCCATGACCCGAAGGTCGCGGGTTCAAATTCCGCCCCCGCTACGAGGGAATCCCCTGTATACGGTGGATCGATACCTTCCTGGCCCCGAGCTTACCGGGTGTCATGCGATCGGTTGCTGGTCGAGATCCGCCAGATCCATGCTGAGAGCGACGAACTCTTTGCGGTCGGAGAGGTCGTAGGCGTGGAAAGGGGCGCTCCAACGGACATTCAGCGGCAAGTCCACCACTCCTTTCGAGGAAGATCTGGAGGACCTAGCGGACCGTCTCGAAGCCAAGTTCGGTCCGGATGCGGCACGGATGCGGCACAAAGGCGCCGATGTGCTCCATTTCCCCAGGTCACAGGCTTAGAATCAGCGGACTCATAATCCGTTGGTGCAGGTTCAAGTCCTAACGGGCCCACAATTTATAGGGGAAGGAGTCGACAACTGTGAACTCATTCCTGCTCGGCATCCTTGCCGGTTTCGGGATCGCCATCCCGGTTGGGGCCATCGCCGTGCTCATCGTTCAAGTTGGGATCCGGTGTGGTTTCCGGTGCGCTTTCAGCGCAGGAGCGGGAGCGGCGACGGCCGATTTCGCCTACTCGATCGTGGCAGTTGCCGGCGGAGTGGCCCTCGCTGACCTTATAGGAGACATCGGAGAGCCGTTTCGTTGGGTGAGCGCCGCCGCGCTTGTGGTCATTGCCGTCCTGGGCTTGTACAACGCCCGAAAGGCACCCGCTCCTTCAACTGTCGATGCCAGGATCCGCACCGAGTATCTCAGGACCTATCTGAAGTTCCTTGGCCTCACCATCATCAATCCGATGACTGTGGTCTACTTCGCCGCGATCGTTCTCGGTCTCGGCCTTGCAGATGGCCTGACTTTCGCGCAGGGCATCCTATTTGTTGCAGGTGCCTTCCTGGCCTCGCTGTCGTGGCAGACGTTGCTCGCCGGCATCGGAGCGTTCGCCGGGAGCCGGCTTCCTCGTAGCTTTCAGGTGGGTGCGGTGGTCCTCGGGAACGTCGTCGTCCTCTTGATGGCGGTGCTGATCGTCATCCGTTGAACGTCTCTTTTCGCTTGCGCTCTGGGCTTCGTGAATGCCCTCGTGCCCCTAATGTGCCTTGGCGAGCGAGAATTATCTGTCCGTCCCGCCACAGGCGAGGGAGGTGACCACATCGGCGAGGTTTTGCCCACCGGCACCGTAACTTTCATGTTCACCGATATCGAGGACTCGACATTGGTTCTCCGTAACGTCGGGGATAGTGGATACAGCCGGATCTTGGAACGCCATTACGAGATCATCCGCGATGTTCTTGCTCGCTGCAATGGACTGGAAGTTGCAACGGAAGGCGACTCGGTTTTCGCTGTATTCGAGGACCCGGCCGAGGCAGTCGCGGCTGGCATCGACATTCAGTTGGCCCTGGCGAGCGAAACGTGGTCACACGGGGGGCGAATCAGGGTGCGGATTGGTATTCACACCGGCAACGGAGTGCTCGGAGCCGCCAACTATGTAGGGGTTGACGTTCACCGGGCAGCAAGGGTCGCTTCTGCGGCGCATGGCGGACAGGTCCTGGTCTCCTCGACCACCGCCCAGACCGTGGGCGACCACCTCCCTCTCGGATCATCTCTGCGGAATTTGGGCAGCCACAGATTGCCGGGCTTCGATCGCGCTGAGATGCTCCATCAGCTGATCGCACAGGGGCTCGAAGAAGACTTTCCTCCCCCTGCTGGAGCGGTCTCCAGATCAAAGCTGCCCGACGTCTTGAGCGAGTTCGTCGGACGTGAACGGGAGTTGGCGAGAGGCGAGAACATGGTGAGGGCCAGTCGGCTGGTCACTCTGACGGGACCTGGTGGCACGGGCAAGACCCGCCTCTCCATCGAGTTGGGCCGCAGACTCGAAGCAGATTTTGACGACGGAGCCTATTTCATCCCGCTTGCCACCATCCACGACCCGGACCTCATCCCGAGCAAGATCCTCGAGGGAATGGACCTCGAGACGGCGGCGGGGGTGGATCCTACGACGCATCTGCAGCGCTATCTCGCCGAGCGGAGCGTCTTACTGATCCTCGACAATTTCGAGCATCTTCTCGAAGGGGCACCATCCCTCGCGGCGCTCCTCCGCGCGGCGCCCGGTCTGAAAGCGATAGCAACATCCCGGATTCCTCTGCGTGTGACCGGGGAGCAGGAGTTCCCCGTGCCTTCTCTAGAGGTACCCGACCACAATGCCAGAATCGGCGAAGACCTGGCTCCCAGCGTGAGGCTCTTTGCAAGCCGGGCCTCAGCGGTCCGGCCGGACTTCGAGCTGACCAATGCGAACATCGCCACGGTTTCATCCATCACCCGCTCCCTCGACGGGCTACCTCTCGCGATCGAGCTCGCCGCGTCCCGGATGAGAAGCCTCACGCCTGAGGTGATTCTCGAGAGGTTGAACAATCATCTGCTGGCTTCCTCATCGACAGAACTTCCAGAAAGACAACGCTCGATGGTCAACGCCATCGGTTGGAGTTATGACTTCCTGGAGGAGCCAGAGCGTCGCCTGTTCGAGAAGCTATCGGTATTTGCCGGCACGTTCTCTCTCGATCAAGCCGAGGCGGTCTGCGACATCGATGGCGGAGGTGTCGATGTTCTTGACGGCCTCACCGCGCTCGTCGAGAGCAGCTTGATTCACCAGATTCAGACCTCGGGGACACCGCGCTTTCGCATGCTCACCGTCATCAGGGAGTACGGATATGCCGCCCTCGTCGCCAGGGGAATCGAGTCTGAGATCCAGGAGAGACACGCCGAGGTTCTGCTCCGGCTTGCCGAAATGGCCCACGCCGAGATCCTCACGTCCCGACAGCGATACTGGCTCGATCGTCTCTCGGTCGACCACGACAACCTGCGAGCTGCGATGGACCATTCGATTCACCAGAAGGACATCACAGTCGCCCTTCGCTTTGCCGGTTGCCTGTGGCGGTTCTGGCAGATCAGAGGCCATCTGGTCGAAGGACGACGACGGACCGAAGAGGCCCTTGGTCTCGGGGATGGCGGTGACAGACTTGCCCGGGCGAACGCCCTCACCGGCCTTGCCGGGCTCATGTACTGGCAGGGAGACTCGGAAGGGACTCTCCATCCCTACCAGGAGGCGCTCGAGTTGTTCCGGCAGTTCGGTGAGGAGGGCGATGTCTCCGATGCCCTCTACAACATGAGCTTTCCTTTGATGTACTCCGGAGATGTGGATGGCGCCGAGAAGCTGCTCGAGGAGTCCCTTGAAATCAGTCAACGTATCGGACGGAGAATTGGGATAGGCCGGGCCTACTGGGGTCTTGGTGAAATCGCCGTCTTCAGACAGCAGTGGACCAAGAGCGTCGAGTGGAACCTGCGCGCAGTAGAAGTATTCGATTCGCTGGATGCTCCGTTTGACCTCGGTTGGTCGTGGTTCATGGCCGCACACGGCTACTCGAAGCAGAACCTTCCCGAAGAGGCCGCGCCCTACTTGGAGCGGTGTCTCGAAGTCTTTGCGGGGACGACCGATGTTTCAGCCCTTGCTCTCGTGTTTGACGCACTCTCACTCGTGGCCCTCCGTCGTGGAGACACCGCACGGGCCGGCCGGCTGGTGGGTGCAGCCCACCGGATCAAGGCTGACACCGGGGTGGCGATTGTTGAGGTCGAGATAAATCAGTACCCAGAGGCTCAGGAGTTCCTTCGGGAGATGTCTGAAGCAGACCACGCCGCGTACCAGGAAGGTCTCGGCTACACGATCGAGGAAGCGATTGCCTATGCCCGGGATGTCGGCGGTGAGGGCTGAGGCGACTCACTGGCATTCCCCCGTGAGTCGTTCCCAATACATGGATGGCACCCTGACCGTTGGAACACTACTCGCTCCCTATCCGACCGTCCTGGAGATCGTCAAAGGTTGCGTACGCCGAGTCGGCGAGGTAGACCACACTGGCGGCCCCGGCCCTGCCCGGCGTGCCCGCCGCCACGAAATTGGGAATCTCTTCGAGGTTTGCCTTGATCGCGAGCACAGAGAACGTCAGGAGCTGCTCAGCGGAGAGGTCGGTGATGAAATAGGGCTCTGCCGCCTGGAGCAGGCCCGGAATCGCCGAGGGTCCGAGCCCACGGACCATCTGTGCAGCCGCCACCAGGATGTCACCCTGGTGCTGGGAACGTCCGAAATCTCCACCGGGCACCGTCTTTCTCGCCCGGGCAAAGGCAAGAGCGTCAAAGCCGTTGAGCAGCTGGAGCCCGGCACTCAACGATGCCTTGGCTGCCGAGTCGTTGATCGAAAACGGCACCTCGACCTCAACCCCGCCGAGGACGACATCTATCAGACTTGTGAATCCGTTGAATCCGGTGAGGACAAATCCCTCGAGCGGAAGTCCGGTGAGGTTACGGAACGACTCCATCATCACGGCCGGGCCGCCCAGGGCTAGCGAGCCCGTGATCTTACGGGTGCCGTGCCCCGGAACGGGAACGTACGAGTCGCGGGGAAGGCCGACAACGGCCCCGGCTCCGGAGCCGTCGAGGGTTACGAAGTGAATGCTGTCGGCGCGAGTCTCATCGGCCTGTTCCCCTGTTCGGGCATCTGAGCCCACTACTGCGATCATGCGCGGCCCGACCCCGTAGAAAGGGGCAATCCCGTAGTCCGGCCACTCCCCGCCGACGATCCTCCACCCCGAGCCATCGTCGACGGCAAGCGTGAGGTCATTGCCGGCCTCGATTACGGCGACTCCCTGACCCTTGAATACGGCGCCGGTGGCCGAAGCCGTGACAGGGGCTTCGCCTGGTGTCGGGGCAATGGAGGCAAGAAGCTCCACCGGCATTGTGGGCGGAGTGTCGGACCCGGCAGTGACGTACATGTAGAAGGTGTCGACGAGCGCGGTCAATTCGGCCCCGGCGCCCTCGACGACGAACGGCGCCGTTGTGGTCGTGGTCGGCTGGGTCGTTGTGGTCGTCGCCTGTGTAGTTGTTGTCGAAGACGACGTGGTTGTCGGGGCGACTTCAGCGGTACAAGCCGAAAGCACTGCAAGTGAAAGCAGGATCGAGAGAGTGCGGCGTTGCATGAAACCTCTATTGGTCGGATTTGTCCCCCACCCGGGGTGTCGGGCACACCGTAGGGCCGTTCCGATTCTTTGCGGCAGGGGGACGCCCTAGT
The DNA here is from genome assembly GCA_040878225.1 of Acidimicrobiia bacterium. GTDB lineage: Bacteria > Actinomycetota > Acidimicrobiia > Spongiisociales > ZC4RG35 > MA-ANB-1. The sequence continues at coordinate 9,104 of JBBDMR010000081.1, read as the reverse complement.
TCCCACCCTCGCTGTTGCCGCCGGCGTTGTTGTTGCCGGGTCCGGTGTTTTCGTTGGTTTCGCTGTTGCCGCCGGCGTTGTTGTTGCCGGGTCCGGTGTTTTCGTTGGTT
>JBBDMR010000081.1:0-8894 GCA_040878225.1 Acidimicrobiia bacterium | reverse complement strand
GGTTTCGCTGTTGCCGCCGGCGTTGTTGTTGCCGGGTCCGGTGTTTTCGTTGGTTGGGTTTCCAATCTCTGGTGTGCCTGGACTCTGCGGGCCGTTCACTTCAACGATCTCGATGTACTCGGCTAGAGCTTTCACCGCAGCTGCGAAGTCTCCTCCCATGGCGGTATCGCCAGCCTCGGAGATGGAGGCTGTGAGGTGGGCCACGGCTTGGTCGTGGTCGCCCCGTTCCGCGAGCACATGGGCCTCTGAGACTCTCTCATGCAGCGATCCGGCGCCAATTCCGACCTTCTCCATGGCCAGATCGAGACCGTACAAGGCGTCGCCAGGGACGGCGGCATTGGCGACGAGGCCCAAACTGGAAACTGCGACCATGACAAACATCGCCATTGCGACAGAAGAAATAGCACGCAGCGACAATTTTGGCGGTCGACGCGACCGCGACGGCGACCCCGGTCGGATCGTCGCGGCTTTCGACCTCGCCACTGCGGCAGCCCCACGGGCTAAACGGTCAACTTCGGCTGCTGAGGGCTCGAAGATACTTTGATCGCGTAACGCGTTGACGAAGGATGCAAGGTCGGCCAGCTCGGGGTCGGCTGCCTCGCCGCTGCTCAGCAGGATTTCGATCTCATCTTCCGCAAACTGGGTGAGGGTCATTCTGTTGCGGTAATCGCTGATACGGCTCATACAGGTACCCCACCATCGGCCATGGCCCGCTTGATCGAGGCCAGAGCACGCCGTTGCAGGGCTTTCACGGCTCCTAGACCCTTGCCGAGAGCAGCCGCGGTTTGCTCCACCGTCAGATCACCGATGATTCTCAGGGCGAGGACGTCGCGTTGGTCTTCGGTCAGCTTCGCGAACAGGGCTTCGATATCGGACGTAGAGATATGTCCGATCGCCTCTTCGTCCACCTGTTGGGAATCGGGCAGAAGGGTAAGGCGGGCGTCGTTGCTGACAGTCTTGGGCCGCCGGCCGCTAGCTCGCCGGGAGTCGAGAAGCCGGCGGTGGGCGATTACGAATACCCATGATCGGAACGACTCGTGATCACCTTCAAAGGAGCCGATGTTGCGGGCAATCTGGAGGAAGGTCTCAGATGCCACGTCCTCGGGATCTGCGGCTCCCCTCGCCCTGAGGTATCCGGTCACAGTGCCCGCGAGGTCCCGATAAAGCTGAGCCCATGCCCACTCAGCTCCGGCTTTGGCCGCACCGAGGGTGCTCTGGAATTCTTCGGTTGTTGTGCTCACTTCGCGTGCGTAGGCCACGTGTCCGGTCCTGTGCTTCTGATGGTTTAGAGATCTTGTGTCGTTGGTTTTCATCTAAGCCTGGTCTGAGGAACGCGATATGGGTTTATCGACCCTTGTTCGCCCCCGGTCAGCCTTGTCGGTTTTGTCCTGCCTGTCGTACCCCTATCGGCAGCCGGGGCGATTACATGAACATGGGGAAACTTCTTTCTATGGACAAGTCAGAGAAGCTCGGCAGTGGCCGCGGAGGAGAACGTGGGGCGAGCCTTGTCGAGTTCGCCCTTATCGCGCCTTTCCTGATCCTTCTACTGCTCGGGATCATCGAATTCGGGTACCTCTTCGGGGAGTTCAACGACGTGCGCCACGGCGCACGTGAAGGGGCACGGATCGCTGCGGTCAATGCCGGAGACAACGGGTTTCTGCACACCACCACCTGCGACGCCATGGACTTGACGACCAACATCACCGTCCAATTCGCCGACGGTGCCTCCGGGGCGATCGGCGACGTGGGAACAGTCACCGTTCAGGCGACTCCGGGCTCGCTGTCCGGGCTGAATCTCATCGAGTTCTTCCTTCCCAACACTCTCACCTCCAGCGTCGAATTTCGTCTCGAGCAACCCTCGGGACTGTGGGGGACTGACGCTGCGGCAGCGTCATGTTGAGGAATCTCAAAGGCGATCGCGGTGCGACTGCGATGATCATCGCACTCACCCTCTTCGTGCTCATCGGATTCGCGGCAATCGCTATCGACCTGGCGCTTGGATTCAATGAGCGCCGCCAGGACCAGACCGCTGCGGACATCGGGGTGATGGCGGGAGCCGTCGACACCCTCGGCTCCAACGCAGTGATCCGCGACCAGATCCTCGATTTCACCAGACGGAACGTCACCGCGAGCTACACCAACGCCGACTGGCAGACGCGCTGGGAGGGATGTACGGACCCTGAGCGAGTGGACTTGAACGCCTCGGGATTCAACTTCGTCCCGGTCCCGGCTCCCTCCGGCTGGACGGTGGGCACTCTCGACTGCATTTCGATCGATGGCGGCGGCTTCGTTCGTGTGAATCTCCCCGAGCTCGAGTTCTCTACCACCTTCGGCCGGGTCATGGGGATCAATGAGCTTCGAACCAGCGCCGATGCGATCGCCCGGATTGTCAGCCGTGGCGGCGGAGGGATTCTCCCCTTCGGACTCCTGGCAGGTTCCGGAGAAGGAACACATGTCTGTCTCCGTGACGGGTCGGGCGGGCACGCCGAGGAGCCCTGCGACGGGCCTGATGCCGGAAACTTCGGAGCGATCGAGTCGCCCCATTATGGAACTCAGCCGGATGGGCCTGACCAGAACTGCACCGGGAGCCCGAAAAAGGATTTGCTAGCGGTCAACATCGCCCGGGGTGTCGACCACCGGGTGGTGGCCGACAAGGACGGGAGCACAGCCAACGAGAACCGTGATACCTGCGGCGTGATGGATGCCGGGAATGCCCCGGACACATTGAACACTTTCACCGGACTATCCAACGGTCTGATCGAAGGTCTGGCCACCGGCCCGGTCCCGGGCGGCTACACGCCACGTCTCCAGCAGGGCACCAACCCGAAGCGCAGTATTTACGGTGCCAACCTGGACGACAAACCACTCTGGGAGTACATCGATGCTGCCGTTGTCTCGACAAGTGGATTCGACATCCCGGCCCAGTGTGAGCGTTCCACTTTCAACAACAGTATTCACCCCGACTTCGACTGGGATGGCGACGGGATCCTCGACCGGCCCGAGTCCTGGGAGCATCTCGACGACTGCCTCAACGCCTACGTCAACGGTCAGGCGGGCCACCCGGCTCCCTATACAGCCCAGCTCTTCGGCACCACCTTGGAAGAGTCGCCACGTTTCGCCTACGTCCCGCAGTTCCACGAGAACAGCTGGGGATCGGGGAACGAGTGGAGACACGTTCTACGTTTCAAGGCAACCTGGATTCAAGGAACATGGTGGAAGAAGGGTGGGACCGTCACCACTTTCCACCCCGGCGAGGAGGGGACTTTCACCGCAGGGGGAAACTGGGCACTGATCCAGCTGTCTGGAATCATCATTCCCGACTCGACTCTGCCCATGGAGCTTCGTGGTGCCAGCGCTTTAGGGGGAGTCAATCCCTTCTATCCTGAGTTGTTCCGCTAAGCGGCCCGTCGACCGAATACTGGCAGCGTTTCTCCGGCCCTCGAGACCCCTGGCTGCGTCGAAGTGCTCGCCGCAGCTCCCCGGCTGCGACTGCGCGCTTCTCCTTGTCAGATGACCTCGATGACTCGGAGCTACGCTCGCCCTATTCGGCCGACAGACCGCTAGCAGGCACATCGTCCCTGCGATCGGGGACGTTCGTCACTTAACCGTTGACCTCCCTCGCCTTAGCTTGGTGGGGTGAGCTCAACCCAGGCCGTATCGGCGACCATCGATGGCAATGAGGCTGCGGCGCGCATCGCCCACAAACTCAGCGAGGTGATCGCCGTTTACCCGATCACCCCCGCCTCGCCGATGGGGGAGTTCGCCGATGCCTGGTCCTTGAAGGGCCAACCCAATCTGTGGGGGGTTGTCCCTGAAGTCGTGGAAATGCAATCCGAGGCAGGTGCTGCCGGCGCCATCCACGGTGCTCTCCTGGCCGGTGCTCTCTCCACGACATTCACCGCATCCCAGGGCCTGCTTCTGATGATTCCGAACATGTTCAAGATTGCCGGGGAGCTGACACCGGCGGTCATCCATGTTGCTGCCAGGACCATCGCCACCCATGCCCTCTCCATTTTCGGTGATCATTCCGATGTGATGGCGGCTCGCCAAACGGGTTGGGCGATGCTCTCGTCGTCGTCGGTTCAGGAAGCCCACGACTTCGCCCTGGTTTCCCATCTCGCCACTCTGGAGTCGCGGGTCCCGTTCCTCCACTTCTTCGATGGTTTCCGCACCTCACATGAGATCGCCAAGATCGACCTCATCGATGACAGCGTGCTCCGCCAACTCGTCGACGAGGATTTGATCTCCAGCCACCGCCTGAGAGCGCTCAATCCCAACCACCCGGTGCTGCGGGGAAGTGCGCAGAACCCTGATGTCTTCTTCCAGGCCCGGGAAGCCGCCAATCCCTTCTATGACGATCTGGCATCGCTCACCCAGGCGACGATGGACCGGGTGGGGGCGTTGACCGGGAGGCATCACCGGTTGTTCGAGTATCACGGTTCCCCGGATGCCGAAGATGTGGTCGTGCTGATGGGCTCGGGTGCCGGGGCGGTGACCGACGCCCTCAAGCGCATGGTCGACGAGGGCCGTCGCGTCGGCCTCCTCGTCGTCAAGCTATACCGCCCCTTCGACACCATGGCTTTCAGTGACGCACTTCCCGCCTCGGCGCGTCGTGTGGCAGTTCTCGATCGGACGAAGGAGCCGGGTGCGGTCGGTGACCCGCTCTACCTCGATGTGGTGGCCGCCCTGGCCGAGAGGGGACGGCGGGATGTCGATGTCGTAGCCGGACGTTACGGGCTGTCGTCCAAAGAGTTCACACCTTCGATGGTGGCCGGCGTTTTCGACGAGGTTGCCACCGGGAAAGACCGGAGGCATTTCACAGTTGGCATCGTGGACGACGTGACCGGCCTCTCCATCGACTACGACTCTGACTGGCATCAGGAGCCCGCCCATGTCAAGCGCGCCCTCTTCTACGGTCTCGGCTCCGACGGGACGGTTGGCGCCAACAAGAACTCGGCAAAGATCATCGGCGAGTCGACCCCGCTCTATGCCCAGGGATACTTCGTATATGACTCGAAGAAGTCGGGATCGAGGACCGTGTCCCATATTCGGGTCTCCCCGGAGCCCATAGATTCGACCTACCTGATTGATAAGGCCGACTTTGTAGCGGTCCACCAGTTCGACTTGCTGGGTGTAACCGACGCCCTCGATCGGGCTGCCCCCGGAGCCACCCTCCTCCTCAACAGCCCGTACGGCCCTGGCGGCACCTGGAGTCACATCCCGGACAACGCAAAGCTGAAGATCCTCGACAAGGGTCTCGTCGTGCGGGCCGTGGACGCGCTCGCCATTGCGCGGGAGGCCGGGCTGGGACTGCGAACCAACACCGTCCTCCAAACCTGCTTCTTCGAGTTGTCCTCGATCCTGCCGACCGGGGAGGCGATAACTGCGATCAAGACCCAGATCGCCAAGACCTACGGCAAGATGGGTGAGGTGGTGGTCCGGCGCAACAATGAAGCCGTCGACCAGGCTCTGGCGGGCTTGTACCGGGTGGAGGTCGGCGTTGTCGGCGCAGAAACCGCTATGCGCTCGATCGTCCCCGACATCGCTCCCGACTTCGTCCAGAGGGTGACCGCCATCCTGATGGACGACAGAGGCGACCAGCTACCCGTCTCGGCGATGCCTGTCGACGGGACATTCCCGACGGGGACCGCCCGCTGGGAGAAGCGTTCGATCGCCATCGAGATCCCGATCTGGGATCCGGACCTCTGTATCGACTGCGGGCGCTGCGCCCTGGCCTGTCCCCATGCCGCGATACGCCTCAAGGCCTTTGTCCCTGATGGCGGAGCGCCGGAAGGATTTCTCTCCAAAGATCCCACAGGGAAGGACTTCCCGGGCAAGCGGATCGTCGTCCAGGTTGCACCCGACGACTGCACCGGCTGCGGGGTCTGTGTGGACGTCTGCCCGGCGCACTCCAAAGAAATGGCCAAGCACAAAGCGATCAACATGGAGTTGAAGGCCCCTCACCTCGAACGGGAGCGGGCCAACTTCAGCTATTTCCTCGAGATTCCCGAAATCGATCGCAGCGAGGTCAAAGTGGGCACTGTCAAAGGCTCACAGTTCCTCGAGCCCCTGTTCGAGTTCTCCGGTGCCTGCGCCGGTTGCGGCGAAACGCCATACCTCAAGTTGCTCACTCAGTTGGTGGGGGACAGGGCGATCATTGCAAACGCGACAGGCTGCTCTTCGATCTACGGCGGCAACCTCCCCACCACGCCGTGGACCAAGAACGATCATGGGAGAGGGCCGGCATGGGCCAACAGCCTCTTCGAAGACAACGCCGAGTTCGGCCTCGGGATGAGACTCGCCCAGGAGACCCAGCGCCGGGACGCCATCCTCCTGGTGACGGCCCTTGCGATCGAACTGGGCCCGCTGGCCGAGGAGATCCTCGACACAGCGCACACACCTGACCGCTCCGACCTCGATTTGTTGGTCGGAACCCAGCGCAAGCAGGTGGCAGCATTGAAAGAGAAGATCGCCGGAATCGATGGACCTCTCGCCAGACGGCTCGAAGGTGTTGCCGACTCTCTGATCGAGACCAGCATCTGGATCGTCGGCGGTGACGGCTGGGCGTACGACATCGGATTCGGAGGACTCGACCATGTCTTGGCCTCCGGACGCAACATCAACATTCTCGTGCTCGACACCGAGGTCTATTCCAACACCGGGGGTCAGGCTTCCAAGGCCACCCCGCGTGGAGCGATTGCCAAATACGCTGCCGGGGGGAAGACAACCGGGAAGAAAGACCTCGGCCAGATCGCGATGTCATACGGGAATGTCTATGTGGGCCAGGTGGCGATGGGTGCCAACCCGACCCAGACGGTGAGAGCCTTTGCCGAAGCCGAGCAGCACGAGGGGGTTTCTTTGCTCATCGCCTACAGCCCGTGCATTGCACACGGGATCGACATGTCCACCCAGATGAGTCACCAAAAGGATGCCGCAGCCTCTGGCTACTGGCCCCTCTACCGCTTCGATCCGGCCCGGGAGGTCGCAGGTGATCCCGCCCTGTATCTCGACAGCCGCAAGCCGACGATTCCGTTCAAGGAATTCGCCAGCAAGGAAGCAAGATTCGCCATGCTGGGGAGGGTGAATCCCGAACGGGCGGAGGCGCTCATGAAAGATGCCCAAAAGGACATCGACGACCGGTGGCACTTCTATGAGCAAATGGTGACGATCCATCGGACGGCCGAATATGCGGAGGTTGAGGAATGAGTGTGGACCTGTCTGTCGAGTATCTGGGGTTGGAGCTCGCCCACCCCGTGGTGCCTTCGGCGTCGCCACTGACGGGGGACATCGACCATATTCTCGCCCTGGTCGAGGCAGGCGCCCCGGCCCTGGTGTTGCCCAGCCTCTTCGAGGAACAGATCGAGCACGACGCGATGGCTGTCCATCACGGGATCGAACAAGGCGCCGGCGGGTTCGCTGAGGCCGCTTCGGGCTACTTCCCCGACCTGAACGATTACAACACTGGCCCCAGCCAGTACCTCGACCTGGTCCGCCGGGCGAGACAGGAGGCGGGAGTACCTGTGATCGCCAGTCTCAACGGGGTTTCCACGGGTGGCTGGACGCTCTACGCCAGGGTTCTTGCCGACGAAGGCGTCGACGCGCTCGAACTCAACGTCTACCGGGTTGCCGCCGATGCCGAGGAGTCGTCGGCCCATGTCGAATTGGGATATCTGAAGTTGGTCGAGTCGGTCAGGTCTGCCATAGATGTCCCGCTGGCGGTGAAGATCGGGCCCTACTTCTCGGCCATGGGATCGATGGCCCGGCGCCTCGCTGATGCCGGAGCCGACGCTTTGGTGCTGTTCAACAGGTTCTACCAGCCGGACTTCGACCTCGACACCATGGAGGTCGCGCCGAATCTGGTCCTTTCCAGCCCGTACGAAATGCGGCTGGTGCTGAGATGGCTCGCGATCCTGTATGGCCGTGTCGATGCCGATCTGGCGGCCACGACAGGCGTCCACGAGGCGGAAGACGCGGTCAAGTGCCTGCTGGCCGGATCGACGGTTTCGATGATGGCCTCTTCGTTGCTCCGGCACGGACCTGCCCAGCTCACAAAGGTGAGAGATGGGCTCGAGGCGTGGCTGGAGACCAATGGATATGAGTCTGTGAGCCAGGCCCGGGGTAGTCTCAGCCAGCAAGCTGTTGCCGACCCGGTCACCTTCGAGCGTGCCAACTACATGAAAACACTCATCTCCTATACACCCACCTGGTAGACATCCTCGGAGACGGGTGTGCGAGGCGCCCTCCCGGGGTATGGGTGCCTCTCGCTGGAGTAGCCTTACGGACATGATCACCGAGACCATCACCTGGAAGGGCCGAGAGGGGCCTATGGACCTCGTCGTTGGCCCTGCCACGTTTCGCCCGTCCACCGTCTCCCACCTTCTTGCCGATGCACTTGACTTCGCCAAAGGCAGCGTGGTGATCGACGCCGGCTGCGGATCTGGTGTGCTCTCGATTGTCGCCGCCAAGCTCGGTGCCGGTGAGGTCTACGGTGTCGATGCTGCGGACGGGACAGCCGAGATCGCCTCCGCCAACGCGCAAACCCACGGGGTTGCCGACCGAACTCGGTTCTTCCAGGGCGACCTGTTCGAGCCCTTGCCGGCGGGGTTGCAGGCCGATGTGTTGATCGGCGATGTCTCGGGGATACCCGACGAGCTTGCCCGGGCCACCGGGTGGTTCCCGTCAGGGCTATCCGGCGGGCCGACAGGGGCCGAGCTTCCGCTTCGGATGATCGAGGAGGCACGGGCATTCATGGCCAAAGGCGGGCGTATGTTCTTGCCGACGGGAAGCCTCCAGGACGAGGAGTCGATACTCAGCCGGGCACGTTCGGCATTCAGCAGCCTGAAACAGCTCGCCGAGCGGAGCATCCCACTCCCGACCACCGTTGCCGAGCACCC
>JBBDMR010000080.1:0-4037 GCA_040878225.1 Acidimicrobiia bacterium | reverse complement strand
AAACCACACAACAAACCCAGGCAGCTTGACAGTTACGCCCCTGGGGTGTCTACCTGTATGCGATGTACTCGCTGGAGGACGTCCAATCGGTGCCCGCCCTGCTCATTCGGAGCATCGTCGTCGAGGAGATGCTCCATGCCGCTCTGGCCACCAACCTGCTGCTTGCCGTCGGTGGCCGGCCGGACTTCCGGGGAACCGGGTACATGGCCACGTACCCCTGTGATCTCCCTCATCACATGCCACCGTTGACTCTCAATCTGGAACCGATATCGGTGAGTCTCGTCCGGGACACGTTCATGAGGATCGAGCAGCCGGAGGCACACGATGCCCCGGCGGAGCCGGACGATTTCGAGACCCTCGGCCAGTTCTACCACGCTTTGGAGATCGGTCTCGAAAAGGTCTCGATCGAGTTCGATGTCTTCGCCGACCCCCAACTGGAGTCTCAGCTCTCGGACGCTCGCTTCTATGCGCCCGTCGCCTTCGACGCCGAGGACAGCGGCGGCCTCGTCGGGATTACTGATCTCGCCTCGGCCACCGAAGCCATCGAGATTATCGTCCATCAGGGCGAAGGGCTCAGCGAGGATCGGTGGGCTGACCCCGCCCACCAGGAGCTGACGCATTATCACAAGCTCGTCCAGATCGTCGACGGTGAGCATCCGCTCGGCGCCGTGCGCGGCTTTCCCTCCAACCCCCGTACCACCGATTACCCCAGTGACCTCGGGATCGTCTCGGATCTGTTCAACGCCCTCTACCGGGGTCTCTTTCTCACGATGGATCGGATATTCAGCGGAGACGGAGACCAGGCTCGTGCCGTGGGTGTGCTCTATATGCTCATGGCCAACATCCTGGTTCAGATCGCCTCCTTTCTGGCGTCGGTTGAACCGGCTAACGGCATGAAGGCCGCCCCGACCTTTGAGATCTACGAGTTCCGCACCGCCTCCCCTCTTGAGGAGGTGAAGGCTCTATCCGAACAGGCGGCGCGTATGTTCCCCGAGTTGAGCCCGGTGTACGAAGCGATCAGAGGTTTGAGCCTCATCCTTTGATGGCGATCCTCCCTTGGTCGACCTCTCCCGTTGCATCCCCAGCATGGCCTTGGCCTCGTCGAGTTCCCGGATTGAGATGGTCCGGCCTACCGCGGTCCGTACACGTCTCGCCGATGCTGGACTCGGTGGATGAGCACGACCATCTGCTCTTCGTGAATCTCGTAGATTATGCGGTAGTCACCGCGTCGGGCCGAATGTAGGCCTTCCAATTCCCCGAGCAGCGGTTTGCCAAGGCGTTGTGAATTCTCCGCAATCGGCCCGAAGATAGCTGCAAGGGCCGCTTCGCGTACCTTCGTCGGTAGTCGGTTCAGGTGTCGAAGGGCTTCCGGTGTGACTTCGACCTCATACAGGTTGCTTGCCTAGAGGTGGTCTTTTAGCCGTAGCCGTTTGCCACTGGCGGCTTCTGCGCGAGAGCGCCTGAGCGACTGCATCAGCTCATCATCTCGAACGATGTCCAGGGATTCCTCGAGTGACTCCAGGTCATCGAGACTCATCAGTAAAAAGGATGGCCGACCGTTGCGAGTGACCATGATGCGGTCGTGCTCCACTTCCACTCGGTCGGCCAGCTCGGACAGCCGGGCCTTCACATCTGAAAAGGGAAGTACTTCACTCATAGGTCAGAATTATGACCTATTTGTCACCCAATTGCATTGGGACCCCGACCTGACAAGCCGCGATCTGTCGGGATCCACTGTTCCGTCGTTCGACGATGACCTCGTCGACCCCGGCCAGTGCCAGCTCGCCCGCCAACATCAGCCCGGTCGGGCCACCTCCCCGCGACCACCGCCGCATGTTCGGTCGTCGCCGCGTCCTCCTCCTTGCGGATCCGCCGAATTGTCTAGGTTGTACCCTCGTAGAGACCCATCTGGTTGCCCTCGGTGTCGGTGAAGGCGGCATACCAGCTCGTATCGCTGATAGGCGTCTTCTCCAAGACCACCGCCCCACCCGACTCGGTCACCTTGCTGAGAACGTCGTCGATGGAGTCGACCTCGACATAGCTGCGTATGTTCTGGAATCCCCCGTCCCGTGAAGCGAACCCACCCCCGCTGATCTCATTGGGTGCGCGCCACATGGGATAGCCCTCGTAGCCCGGCGCCTCGGCGATTTGCCACCCGAGCACCTTGTTGTAGAAGTTGGTGGCTCGATCCATGTCATCGACCGGAATGTCGATATGAGTGATATCGCCGTGTGCCATTTCTCTCTTCTCCGTTCTTCGGGGTACCTCGATGCTATCTGATCGTCGGCTGAAAGGACCCCGGCCTGGCTGACCGACGCGAGGCCGGCCTGCTGGCGATAGCCCTTCCCGTTTCCGATGGTGCCATTCTGCGAGAGAGAGCCATGCCAGAAGGCAGCCGGATTGGGATAGAATTGCCGTCTGAGTCAGGCACTATCGGATCTCGCCGCAGCCCTCGAACGACGAGCCGAGACGGCTCCCGATGCGGGGCGGGTCGAGCGGGCGGAAACGCTCCGCAGACACGTCGCCGAATACTTGATCCCGAGGGCATCAGATCTCTCCGCCCCGCTGTTGGTGGTGATCTTGGGCTCCACGGGCGTCGGCAAGTCGAGTCTGTTCAACGCCATCGCCGGCGCTCCGTTATCTGAGTCGGGCCTGATCCGCCCCACCACCCGCCACCCGGTGGCCCTGGTCCACCCTGACGACGCCCCCTCTGGCGGGGAGGGGCCACTCGCCGGGTTCGGACTCCACCAGATCACCATCAAGCTCGACCCCGGCGTCCCACCCGGTGTGATGGTGGTCGACGCCCCCGACTTCGACAGCGTGGAACAGGGCAACCGCGAGCTGGCTGTGAAGTTGTTGGAGATGGCAGACCTGGTGGTCTTCGTCACCACGGTCACCCGCTATGCCGACCAGGTCCCTTGGGACATCCTCGCCCGCGTCCGCCAACGTGGCGTGCCGCTCCTGGCGGTGATCAACCGCATGCCCACCGACGAGTCCGACGAGGCGGCGGTGATGGCCGACTATCGGGGGCTGATCGAAAGGGGCGAGATCGACCGGCAGGGGGCGTTCGGTGACCTCGAGGTGCTCTCGGTCCCCGACGGTGCAATCGACCCGGCCACCGACGGTCTCCGTCGGGAGGCGGTCGCTCCCATCCTCGACGGTATCGAGCGACTGCGCCGCCACGACGAGGAGAGGAAGTCGATTGCTCGCCGCAGCCTCCACGGCGCCCTCGCCGGCCTGCCCGAGGCGGTGGAGAAAATCGCCGGCGAGGTGGAGAAGGAACAGGAGGAGGCTGCTTCGCTGCGCGACTCCCTCGGATCGAACTACGCGGCTGCGCGCAGGCAACTGAACGCCGAGATCGAGCGCGGCACCTTTCTCCGCAGCGAGGTCTTGCGGCAGTGGCTCGACTTCGTCAACGCCGGCCCACTGGCCCGATACCTGTCCGAAGGTGTGGGCCGGGTGGCCGCCACCATCCGCAACCTGTTTCGGACCTCACCCGTCCCGCCGGCGCCTCCGGTGCGGGAGGCCGCATTCGCCGACCTGGTGGCAGCGGTGGTCCAACACGCCGATACCGCCGCCTCTCGCACCGCTACGGCCTGGGCCGAGACACGCCACGGGGCGGCGGCGCTTGCCGAGCACGCTGCATTGTGGGGGGCCAGGCCGGAGTTGGCGTCCCGACTCGAGGAGGCGCTGGCCGAGTGGATGGAGGAGGTCGGCGACGAGATCCAGGCGATCGGCGCCGACCGCAAGCAGATAGCCCAGGTGGCCAGCATCGGGCTCAACGTGCTCGGAACGAGCGCCATCCTGGCGGTGTTCGCCCACACCGGAGGGCTCACCGGAGCCGAGCTCGGGATTGGTGCCGCCACCGCCGTGCTCAATCAGAAGCTCTTGGAGGCGATCTTTGGTGAGGGCAACGTCGCCGAATTCGTCAACCGGGCTCGGGCTCGTCTCGATGAAATCCTCGACGCGGTGTTCGAATCAGAGCAGCGGCGATTACTCGACGCCCTCGGCCCCCTCGCCGAGGAGTCCGACCAGCC
>JBBDMR010000079.1:0-4096 GCA_040878225.1 Acidimicrobiia bacterium | reverse complement strand
GAGGAGTGGCGAAACCTCGGCCTTGCGAGCTGTGCGCGCCTGCTCCGCCAATCTGGGCAACGGCATTATCCAACAGACTCCGGCTAGCCGATCAGGGTCTTTTCGATGAGGTCGATTGCGTGGTCGACGTGTTCGGCGGTGGTGCGGCGGTTGAGGATGGCCATCCGGAGCACGAAACGCCCGGCGACCTCCGTCGAGCTGAGGTGGACCCGCCGGTCTTCGTTTACCCGTTCCATTGCCTCCCGACCGATGTCGTCATCCTCGAACCCGAAGGCAACGATGGAGAGGTCGGGCTTCCACAACGCTCTGATGCCGTCGAGGTGGCTGACCCGCTCGTAAGCATGTGCCGCAAGGTCCAGCGACTCGTCGAGAGCATCGCGGAATGGTGCGATTCCGTGGAAGTGAAGGGGAAGCCACACCTGCAGGCCGCGGAACGGACGGGATAGCTCCGGGCCGAGTGAGGAGATGTCACGCAAGCCCTGGTGGACTTCGTCGTGATTCAGGTATGCCCCCCGGCCGTGGTTGGCGTCGATCAGGTGGTTCTGGTCTTTCACGACCAGGGCCCCGACGCCGAACGGAATCGAGAGACCTTTGTGCGGGTCGAGCGCGATCGAATCGGAGTTCTCGATCCCGGCCAGGGTCCTACTCCCGCGCTCGGTCAACTGGAAGAAACCTCCGTAGGCGGCGTCGGTGTGTAGCCAGAGGCCCTGGTCGCGTGCGACGCTGGAAACAGCCGTCAGATCGTCAACCGTGCCGGTGTCGGTGGTGCCCGCTGATCCAACCAAGAGGAACGGCCTCAGACCTTCGCCACGGTCTTCTTCCACCATCTGCTCGAGGACGTCGACCCTCATTCGCAGGTCTTCGTCGACCGGCACATCTTTGATCTGGTCGTTGCGGAATCCGGCGATCCGGGCCGCTTTCGCCACCGAGTGGTGGGTGTGGGTGGTGACGTAGAGGACCCCGTCGTCGAATCTCTCCCCGAGACGGTTGACCCGGGCGGCGACCACACCGGTCAGGTTGGCGGTCGAGCCTCCGGAGAGGAGGATGGCCGCAGCCGACTCTCCGAGGTCGAACAGAGAGGCAATCCAGTCGGTAATGCCGGTTTCGATGGCGGTCATCCCTGGCGCCGCCCCGGCAACGCCGGTGTACCGGTTCAATGCAGCGGCGATCATGTCAGCGAGCGCTGCTGTGTACAGCCCGCCATTGGGGATGTATGACATGTGGCCGCCTGAGCGGTGGATGATGCCCGGCTGGCCGGCGAGGTCGAGCGTGCCGAGGACCTCATCCATCGCCTGTCCCTCCTCGACGGGCGGGGCCATGAGAGCCCTGATTTGGGTGTCGCTCAGCGGATTGCCCGCGGCGGCGGTGTCGGCAGTGCGGGTGAACCAGTCTTCGACGAATTGCTCGGCCAGGGAGTTCAACTCGGATCGCGCGGCGGCGTCCGGCTCCAGAGGTGTCGGCATACGGTCAAGATAGCGATTTCGCGCAACCACGCTCAACCGGGAAAGCATCTACGATCTGTGGCGCGAAGTGAGGAGGAAAGTGCCCGAAGACTACGAACGTTTACGACTCTTGTGGCCCGATCACCTCGGTCTTGCCCGGGGCAAATATCTTCCGAGAGACTCCCGGACCCAGACCGGGCACTGCCTTGCATTGTTCACACTCGGTTTCGACCGTGAGATGACTCCACACGACGGCGGGATGTTCTGGAAAGGCCTTCCCGACCTCGAAGCAGAGTTCGAATGGGAGAAAGCCCGGCCCGGGTGGGAGCCGAATACCAAGGTGATCATCCCTGAGATCACCCGGGAGGGAAAGCCGGTGCCCCTGGCCCCGCGCAACCTTCTCAAGTCTGCAATCGAAGCCTGGGAACCGCATGGCTTCACCCCGATGGTCGGCATCGAGACCGAGGCGTTCCTGTTCGAGCCGGACGGAACAGGAGGCTGGCAGCCGATCTCCACACCGGGTGCTTATGTCTACGGAACGGGCACAGCAGTCGACCCGCACGGGATCATCGACGCGATCATGCTCAAGGCATATGAGGCCGGTTTGCCCCTGGAGACGGTGAACAGCGAGTACGACAGCGGCCAGTTCGAACTGACACTCTCTTATCGTGACGCACTATCTGCCGCCGACGACGCCTTCCTCTTCAAGGTCATGGCCAAAGAGGTCGCGGCACGGATGGGATACCTGCTCACATTCATGGGCAAGCCGATCAACGGCCGAGGGGGGAACGGACTCCACATCAACCTCTCGATGGCCGACGACGATGGGAACAACCTCCTCGTCGACGCGGAAGCCGACGACGGACTCAGTGAGCTGGCGCGTTCGCTCATCGCCGGGATGCTCAAGCACCACGTGGGGATGGCGGGCCTCCTGGCTCCGACAGTCAACGCCTACAAGCGACTCAAGCCGGGATCGCTATGCGGCTATTGGGCCAACTGGGGCTACGACCATCGCGGGGTCACCGTCCGGGTGCCCCCGTCCCGGGGTAGTGCGACCCGGCTCGAGCACCGGGTAGGGGACGGCTCGGTGACACCGCACCAGGCGGTGGCCACCATCCTCACCGCGGCCCGCCTCGGCTATGAGAAGGGTTACGAACTGCCAGAGGTAGAGACCCTCGATTGCATCGAGAAGGCGTCGACGGACGTGGTGATCCCGCCGACTCTCAGCGACGCCCTCGATGCGCTCGAGGCCGACACCGACTTGATCGAGGCGCTCTCACCCGCATTCGTCGACGGATACCTGACGGTGAAACGGGCCGAGTGGGAGCGTTACAACAGCTGGACGACAGATTGGGAGATGTCCGAGTATCTCCCCTTCCTGTGATGGAGGGCTTTCTCTTTCCAAAGTCGCCGACGGGGAATGCCTCCCTGATCCCGCCGCCGCCGTGGCATTACTCGGGGGAGATGATCACTGTCGAATACCGCACCGACCCGGACCGGGTGGCCGAGTTGCTTCCCGATGGGGTGGACCCAGCCCCCGATGACCCGGGAGCGGTGGCACTGATCTGGGCCGACTGGCAGAGCTGCGGCGATGACTTCGCGGAAATCCTCGACCCGGTCCGGGCCCAATACAAAGAGTGTTTCGTCGTGATCCGGGGCCAGTGGGAGGACCAGACCTGGAGCCGCTGCGCCTACATCTGGGTCGACAAGGACTTCGCCCTGGTCCGGGGCTACCACCAAGGATACCCGAAGAAACTGGGGGAGATCTGGATGACCCGGCCCGTGACAGTGGGCCGCGCCGGGCCGAGGCTGGAAGCGGGAGGACGGTTCGGTGCGACTCTGTCGGCCAACGGCCGGCGTCTCGCCGAGGCGGTGGTGACCCTGCGGGAGCGCGCTGACAGCCCGGGTTTCGTCAACGGTCATCCGATGCTCCACAACCGCGCCTGGCCGGCGATCGAGTCCGACGGCACCAATTCGATGGACGAACTGGTCACCATGCGCGGCTACGACGGCGAGGTTGCCGACGTCTGGTCCGGTGACGCCGAGATCGAGCTGTACGACTCACCAACCGAAGACCTGGCACTACTTCGAGAAGCCGAAATGATCGGCGGCTACTACCACAAAGTAGGAGTCTCCTGGAAGGGCGGCACGACCCTGCGCAGCTGAGCGCAGCGTTCGGCCGAGGCGAAGTCAATCTTGGTCGTCTGCTAGTGTGTAGTGAACAATACCGCATAGTACGGAGGAGCACGCATGGAGCCTACGCAGGTGTTGAAGGGGATGCTCGACACGGCGGTGCTCGGTGCCCTTTCGAGAGAGCCGACGTATGGCTACGAGTTGGTCACCCGTCTCCGCGCCGAGGGCTTTGCCGAGATTGGTGACGCCTCGGTCTACGGGACCTTGCGGCGTCTCCACCGTTCGGGTTTTCTCGCCTCTGAGATCGTCGAGTCCGAGGTCGGCCCGGCCCGTAAGTATTACTCGGTGAACAGGGAGGGAGAAGCCGAGCTGCGAAGCTCAATCAAGACATGGAACGAGATCAAGACCTCGATGGATGGGATTCTTGAACGGGGGAGAACTGATGAACAGTTCTGATCACAGGTTGTCGCGATCAGGTTATCTCGACGAGGTAAGCCGACTCCTGAAGGACCTAGACGCCG
>JBBDMR010000078.1:0-4097 GCA_040878225.1 Acidimicrobiia bacterium | reverse complement strand
GATCCCAGCCCTACACAAGAACCAGAACCACCCCCATTAGGAGGGAGAGATCCCCTCGAGCTGGGAGCTCAAGCAGCGTTGGCGGGAACTCCCCACCCTCCCCTCCGCAAGCGGAGGGAGAGTTGCAAGCGGAGGGAGAAACGGACCTACAACGCCTCGCGGTACCGCCTGGTGATCTCGACCCAGGCGCCTTGGGTGCGGTCGCGTCGGGAACGGCCGACGTCATCGGGGAGGCGGTCGAAGCCGTCCTGGTGGAGCCGGACTCTGGTTCCAGCGCCGACCGGCTCGAAGGTCAGGGTGATGTCGGTTCCCTCCGTGCGGTCGAGGAAGAGATGCCAGAGGTACTCGACCCGATTCGGTGGATCCCAGACCCTCACTTCGCCCCATTCGTGCTCGGCCCCGTCAGGCCCACGTTCATAGACCCTCCCGCCGGTCCGGGGCTCGAAAACGACCTCGAGGTCGGCGGCTCCGGTAACCGTGTGCGACGCAGGCCACCACAGTGCCGTCCGCTCCGTCCACATCCGGAAGGCGTGTTCCGGCGAGCAGTCGACGTCGAACTCGACCACGATCGGCTCCATCATCGCTCTCCTTCGGTGTTCTCCGCGGCGATTCGGAAACGAGCTACCGCCTCGCCCCACATCTCCAGCATGTAGGTCTGGATCGCCTCCACACCGCGATCATCCAGCGAGTACACCCGTCGCGTTCCCTCGGCCCGATCTGTGACCAGGCCCGCATCCTTCAAGAGTTTGAGGTGGCGAGACACCGCCGGTCTGCTGATCGGGAGCTCACTGGCGATCTCTGACACCGACCGCCCACCCTCGGCAAGTGATTCGACGATCGCTCGCCGGTGCTCGTCTCCAAGTGCAGCAAAGGGGTCTGCCGCTGAGCTCTCAGCCGCCACTGCGCTCCGCCTCGGCCTTGACCGCGTCACCGAACATTTCGAACGACTCGGTCATGTCGGGGATCGACTTGGTGATCAGGGGCGCCAACAGCCCGGAATAGACCTCCTCCATATGAAACTCGCAGGCGCTTTCCCCTGTGGGTCTGACGGTGAAGGTGCGGACGCCTTTGAAAAGGCCGAGCGGCATTCCGTCCCACCACACCATGCTCCGCGGCGGCTCGACGCTGCTGACGGTCAGTTTGAATTTTCGGTCCGGGTTTACGATCGAAACCAGCTCGATCCGCTCGCCGTCGGCAATCCTGCCGGAGAGGGTTAGGACCGCAGGGTTCCATTCCGGGTATCGAGGACCGTCGGTGATCAGAGCCCAAACCGCCTCTGCTGGTGTGTCGATCGTTCTGTTCACCGAATAGGTGGTCATCCTTGCGTCCTCACTATCAGCCCCTAGCTATGGTAACCATATTGTTACCGAGATTGGAGTCAACATGCCAGCCGCCCCCTTCACCGGAACCGGGACCGAGAGCGATCCCTGGGTCCTGAAGACTCCCAGTCTGGGGTCGGAGATCCTCATGCACAGAGATCCCGACTATGAACCACCCGTGCTGGTTTGCACGGTGGGCAAGACGGTCCTCCACTACGACCTCCGGATCATCGACGATCTCCACAAGTGGTTGCAGGAGCAGGGTGACTGGGTGCCCTTGGGGAATGCCGATGAGCAGAAGCCAGCTGCAGACGGGACCGTGGAGGCATGGGCAAGGTCATCGGGGAACCCGATCGGTGGCTGGTACGGCATGAAGAAAGGCCTCCGCGGCCGGGTCGGGAACTATGTACCGCCGGTCCTCGAAGCACTCGGCCTTGCCGAAGTCGAGCACAACGCTCGCAACAACCGCATGCGCGCCATCTAGACGGTCACTCGCCGGATTCGGCGAGGTTCCAGTCTTCCCACTCGTCGATCTCGGTGCTTTCCGGCGGCTCGAACACCGCGTCGGGCGTATTGGGGACTTCCTCGATGTATTCGAGGTTGGCGATCAGGGGCTCGTCGTTGTCGTCGAGTTCGATCCGGAAGTATCCGACCAGTCCGTAGCGTTCAAGGTCTTGGTCCAACAGCCACGCCGCAGCGACTGGATCGTGGCCGAGGTCCCCGCGGGTTACCACCAGGGTCGGGTAGCGCAGCATCAGGTCGATCATCCCCTCGATCAAGTCCTCCGCTGTGGTCGCCTGGAAGAAATCAGAGGTGACGTCCTCGGCAAGCAGGTCCGAAACCCCCTCCCAGTCACGGGCGTTGAACCTCTCGACGAATCCGACCAACGAGTTGTCCCGGTCGACGCTGTAAGACGCCGCGAAGGGCTCGGTCGGCGAAGGCTCCCCGGTCGGTGCCAGGGCTTCGTCCGGGCCTGCCGCGGCGAGGTCGTCTTCACCGACCTCCGGCACGGGCTCGTCAACGGGGTCGATGTCCGGCTCATCGCGTGACGAAGGGATACCGGCATCGGGGCGATCTTCAGGATTCTGTGAAGTCATGGCTCCATTCTGCCCTCTTTCGACAGGACTAAATCCCCCTATCTCGAAATTCCTCGGGCGGCTGTGGGAACATCGGGCGATGACCCCCGTTTTCAGATAGGATCTCGCTGACACCGCCCGGCCTCGAAAGGACTGATCGTGTACGAATTTCTGTGTGAACGCGTCATCCCCGGATGCACTCACAAAGAGCGCGGACCGAACCGCGAAGAGGTGCATGAGAGAGCGATGGAGCACATGCGTGAACATCACAAAGACGACCATGCAGTTGAGAAAACCAGGGACAAAGTCATCGGAGACGCCATGATCTTCATCCCGAGATGAGTCTCGGGTTCGGCCTGCTCAGCGCCCAGGCCCGGCCCGGGGAAAGCGACTGGTCCCGGGTGTATGACGAGACAATCCAGATCGCCGTCGATGCCGAGCGCCTCGGCTTCAGCTCGGTCTGGACCACCGAACATCACTTCGTCGACGACGGGTACATGCCTTCGCTGATGGTGGTCAGTGCTGCCATCGCCGCAAAGACCGTTCGGATCGCCATCGGGAGCGGGGTGTTGTTGGCACCCTTGCACCACCCCCTCCGGCTTGCCGAGGATGCCGCCACTGTCGACCTCCTCAGCCACGGCCGGCTCCTGCTCGGCCTCGGCCTGGGGTGGAGCGAGGTGGAGTTCGAGGCGATGGGCGCAAGCATGTCCCAGCGTGGCGCGGCCATGGAGGAGATCCTGCAGATCCTGCCCAAAGCCTGGTCAGGCGAGCCGTTCCATCACCAGGGCGACATATACCAGTACCCGGAGCTCGCGGTTCGGCCGACACCGTCCCGAAGGATCCCGATCCTCATTGGTGGCAGCGCCGAGCCAGCGATCCGCAGGGCAGCCCGACTTGCTGACGGAGTCTTCTCCAACGCCCCGATCGCCAACTTGCTCAAACAGGTGGAATGGGTGCGCGACGAACTCGAGAAAGCGGGTCGCGACCCGGCCGAGTTCCGGTTCATCCACTATTCGGTGCTGTTCCCCGCCGACTCCGAGGAGGCTGCCTGGGCTGAGGGATTGCCTCACATGTGGCCGATGATGTGGAAGTACTCCGACATGGAGGCATCAGCTTCCCGGCCGGGTCCGCCCCCGGAAGCGCCGCCACCCACCGACCGAGTCCGTGAGATTCTGGAGGGGCGGGCCACCTTCGCCGGTACCCCACAGCAGATCGTCGAACAGCTCAACCAGGTAGGCGAAAAGGCAAACATCGGGGTCGAATTCGTGGCCCGCAGCTACTTCCCGACCATGGTCTACGAGGAGCAGTTAGAGCTCATGAGTCGCCTCGCCACCGAAGTCGCCCCTCACGTGTGAGGTCCTGCGTCGCTGTTCCCCCGGAGGCCCAGCGAGCGAAGCGAGCGGCTGTTCCCCCGGAGGCGAAGCCGAACGGGGGAAAGGTCCCTGCCGGGCCTGAAAGGCCCGGGAGGTAAGGGGGACTGAGACTCTACGAGCTGAGAGCTGGAGCCAGCTCCGTTGGTGGGACCGCCCCACCCTCCCCTCCGACCTGAAGGTCGGAGGTACTCCCTCCGTGAACTGTGAACGGAGGGAGAGACGCGTAAGGAGGTAGTCCCTGCCGGCCCGGAAAGGGCCTGGAGGTAAGGGGGGCTGAAACTCTCCGAGTTGAGAGCGGTCGCGCCCCAAGCAGCGTTGGTGGGTACCTG
>JBBDMR010000077.1:0-4158 GCA_040878225.1 Acidimicrobiia bacterium | reverse complement strand
TGTGCGAGCCGGTGGGACCGCCGGACAGGACGGCGGACTCGGCCGGTTCCACGGCGGTCACATGGACAGCAGCACCATGGGCGCGCAGGGCGCGGGCGGCGCCGTGGATCGAGTGGGCGGTACCGACGGCGTGCACGAAGGCGTCGATCCGCCCCCCGGTCTGGGTCCAGATCTCCTCGCCGAGGGGCATGTAGCCGAGGATTGCGTCGCGGTTGTTGAGCTGGTCGCACCACCAACGGCCGGGCTGGGACGCTACCTCTCCGGCGCGGGCGATCATGCTCTTGATAAGGGTCTCGGTGATTCGGCCGGCGTCGCTGGGGATGTCCTCGATCACGGCTCCGAAGGCCCGCATCGTGCGGCGCTTCTCGACGCTGAAAGCGTCGGAGAACACGATGTGGAGCCGGTATCCGAGCGCTGCGCACACGAAGGCCAGCGAGATGCCGGTGGTGCCTGCGGTGTACTCGACGACGGTGTCGCCGGGACGCAGCCGTCCGTCGCCGGCCGCGGCCTCGATGGCTGCGCGGGCCATCCGGTCTTTCATACTCCCGGTCGGGTTGGCCCATTCCAGCTTGGCCATGACGCGTGCCGACCCGGGGGGGACCACCCGGACGAGCTCAACGAGCGGGGTGTTCCCGATGCCGGTCAGTGCCCCTTCCAGTGTCGTCTCCATGATCCGCCTTCGCACCGTTTGGCGGCCGACGATACTTCACTCAACTGTGCCCAGCAAGGACGGCCGAGTGGTCTGGCCGGTCGGTCGGGTCGGAGGTACTGCCGCCGGAGATCTTCGTCGTTGTATGGTCAGCGTTGCGAGCCGGGAGAGCAAGTGTTGGACTCGAGTGTTGGGTTGACACCCTTGGAGTTCAGGGCAAGTGGGCGGATCGCGTCGGAGTGGTTTGATGTTATTTCGGTCTAGCTGATCGCGACGCGATTGAGCCTCGCATATAACATACACCTCCGAACTCCCGTCAAGAGCCTGAGGCTCCGTCGTCCGCCTTTGGCGAAAGCCCTGGCAGACGACCACGACTCGGCCCGCGCTGGCGCGGAGGTTGGGCTACTTGCAGTGTTCTCTTCTTGTGTTCGCCGCCCGCCTCCTCGTGGCCCTGCGCTCAGTGTCTAAGGTCCCGGCACTGGTGCCACCGATCGGGGTCTATTGAAAGGAGACGGGCAATGGTGACTGTCGGGCTATTCGTTCCGCTGGAGGCGAACCAGGGAAGGAAGAAGAGGACCTTCTGATCCGTAGATCTCCAAGCGCTGTCCACGCGTGTCCACACTCGTCCACACGGCCCGGAACGAGAGGCTTTCACTTCCACCGGCGTCCACGGCCGTTCACACCAGTCCACCACGAATGGCTCCCAACTTGGCTCCCGAGCAGAACCCGTTCGAGGCTCATCGTCCGTCAATGGGTCCGCGTAAGATCATCCGTTGGCGTTGAGGGTGCCAACTGACCCGCGACCTGTTCACTTGACTTGGCGGCGAGATCCGATTCTCGGGAGGCCTCGCCTATCCCCTGTACGTGAACGAGGACTCAAACGCGCATCGCTCTCGACGGTTCCACTTGAAGGGAGGTGCGGCCACAACGAGCACATCGGAGATCAACTCGGTGCCCGGGACGTGGGCGCTGATCCCGAAGGTCACCGGACCCTGGGTGCTCGCCTCGAGGGTCGATTGAACCTCGACGAAGGTCGCGACACCGATGCGCCACCGCCCGGGTTCGTGGACGAGCCGGATGGCGGCGGGCCGGACCATTAAGACTTCCTGGATGTCTCGACCGTACCGACGGTGGGTGTCGCCACCGATTCGACCGAGGAACACGTCAGCCAGGTCCCTCTGTCGGCCTTCGTCGGCAGTCTCGTCGACGAAGAGGGCCACCCGCCATGGGATACCCGGCTCATCGTCGGAGTAGGAGCCGACCAGCACGGTCGACAATCTCGAAAGGTCACGACCATCGACGTGACCCTCGGCGATCAGCCATGACAAGACGAAATCGCACGTCTCATAGGTAGACCGTCCTCCTTTTCGATCACCGTGGCGTCGGCAGGGGCACACCGCCTCACAGTTGCACGCCTCGTAGTACGAACCACTCACTTCCCAGGCCAATCAGGCTCCCAAGAAAGCAGCGACACCCCAGACAATCATGGCGACCCCGCCAATCACCGAAATCGCCTCACCTCGCCTGGATACCTTCTCGGCGAGTACAAAGATGGCGAGGGCCGCGACCCAGACCAGGTTCATCACCCCAAGCACAAACAGGAGGATCATCAACGCCCAGCAGCATCGAAGGCACAGCGTCCCATGATGGAGACCCATTCTGAGGGCGCCCGCCCTGCCATCTCGCCACGATGTCGTCATGAATCCCATAGGCGTGCGGCATGCTCCGAGGCTGCGCTTCTTCACCGGGGAGAACTGAAAGATCCCGGCCCCGATCAGCAGCAAACTTGACAACCCGCTTCGTGTCGCTCCTCCCATACCGTTCACGAGCGCCATGTTGTGAAGGACCCATTGGACGCTCGTGGCTGCTACGGCGAACGCCGCCCACACCACGACGTAGCCAGCAACGAACAACGGCGTCGAGCCGCCCTGCCCTTCGGCCGACCTTCGGTCTAAGCGGTCGTAGGCGAGCACCATCGGAACGGCTGATGGCAGCATCATCGCTGCCATCATCACCGCCCACATCGTGACCATCAGCCCGGTCTGGAAGGGAGTCCAAGCCGATGTCATCGGCATAGCCAGGACCGATGACATGTCTCCCATCTGCGTCGCCACAAGCCCGAGGTACGCCCACGAGGCGGCCGCGAATCCCACCATGCCGACCACGACCGCACCGCGGGCCCGGCCGAGGGCGATCGGCGCCGAAGTGGTCACGCCGCGTACTCGAAGGGCGAGTAAAAGCCGTTCTTTTCCGCGAGCTCCCAATGCATCCCGTGATCGTCGTAGGTGAGACGCTCAGAACGCGAGACCACAGCATCGAACCCCGGTGAGATGGCCAGTGGGTGGTTTCCCACAGTGATCTCGGCGTCGCCTTGCCCAGCAACAGCGGCGATCGCAACCTCGGCGATCCCGGCGATCCTCATCGAGGTCCGCTTGCCCGCCGTCTCAAACTCGATCGATGCCGGCCCGGCGCCGAGCACTTCACCGATGTGACCTGCCAAACGGGCGGGATGGCCGCCAGCCTGCCCCGAGAAGATCGCCGCCAGCGCCTCACTCTGGCGCTCAGACGCCCGGTCGTCGAGATAAAGGGCCACCTGCCACTGAACCTCGGCCATGTGCCCGGGCGAGTAGACAGCAAGGGCCACATTCAATCCGTCGAGCTTGGTGCCGTCGAACTCACCCTCGTCAATGTGCCAGCCGACCAACACGGTGCAGTCGGCTTCCGTGGGTGGGCTCAGGAATATGCAGGGGCATGCCGCCTCGCAATTGCACGACTCGAAATACTGTCCCTTCAGGTTCCAGGTCATAGGTACTTTCTCCTTGTTTGGTGCCTATATCCCGTAACCGTGGCACCGCGAGGTCAACACGAGTTCAAAAAAGCATCAACCTGATCACGCCTGACGTACTCAGTCACGAACCGTCGAGATCTGCGGCATGCCAAGTGCACGGTCGATCGCTTGGAGACTGGCGTCGACGATTTCGGGTACCGACATCACCGAACCCCGAACGGTGAGGCGCCCATATTCGGCTTCGCCGAGCACGCTGAGAAGCTCATCCAGCAGTTGTGGGTGGGGTTGGGTGAGGACCGAGCGGTTCTCGGTGAGGAGGGCACCGGTGAGTATCGCCGCGTCGTCGGGGAGCCCGACGTCGGCCAGTGCGCTCACCAGATAGCGCCAGGTGAGCCGAAGCTGTGTGTCGTCTCCGACTCGGTGCCAGTGGTCGATGACGCCGGTGAACTCGTGCAACCCGGAACGCAGATCACCATGAGTGGCCATGGTGGAGGCGAGTTCCATCCGGGCGATACCGGCGAACCAGTCGTTGCCTACCGAGTCGGCCATCCGGGCCGCCTCCTCGAACATCGCAGCCGCCTCCGCCGGAGAGCGATGCTTGACGGCGAGGCCGTTGGCGTAGAAGGAAAAGACCAGAGCGGTCGGGTTACCTGTCTCCCGGGCGCCGGCAAGCGCCTTGGTGGCGGCCTCTATAGCCTCTGGTGACCGCCGGAGTACGGCG
>JBBDMR010000076.1:0-4170 GCA_040878225.1 Acidimicrobiia bacterium | reverse complement strand
CGCCGCCGCCGCATAACCCCTATACGTGACCGAACTTATGACCCAGAGCACTTAGTCCTCTACCGACATATCGTGACCACCCCTAGATTGGGAGGACTTCAACCAAGGAGCGCGATGGCCCCGTACCACTTCAGCCTTACGATCAGGGAGACGTTCGACGAAGCAGTTGCCCGGACCCGGGAGGCTTTAGCCGAACATGGTTTCGGCATCGTGAGCGAGATCGACATGGCGGCGACTTTCAAGGAGAAGCTCGGGATCGACCATGATCCCTACCTCATCCTCGGCGCCTGCAACCCGGGATTCGCCCGGCAGGCAGTCGCCTATGAGCCGTCGATCGGGGTGCTGCTTCCCTGCAACGTCGTGGTCCGCCAGGCCGACGACGACCGGGTGATGATCGACTTCATGGACCCCTCCGTCATGCTCGACCTGGTCGGCGAGGAGGGGGTCCACAACATCGCCGAAGAGGTGCGCACCAGGCTGGAGATGACCCGGGACGCAATCGCCGTCGGTTCCCCTACGGTGCCCGCCTGAACGACAACTGACCTGGCGCCCTACCGGAACCACCATGATTTCGGCTCCTGGGCCAGGTTCCAGTGGACGTGGCGTGCTGTGGTGAAGCTGTCCAATGCTTCGACGCCGAGTTCGCGGGCGTCTCCGCTGGCTCGATTTCCTCCAAACGGTGCAGCCAGGTTGTCCACCACGGGATCGTTTACCCACACCGTGCCCACGTTCAGCTCGCGGTAGGCACGCTCCACCAGCGCCGGCGTACTGGTGTAGATGCTGGCGCCCAGGCCGTAGGGCGTGTCGGCAGCCAGGGCGAACGCTTCGTCGTCGGAGGAGAAGGACATAATCGGGAGCACCGGTCCGAAGGTCTCCTCACGCATCACTTCCATCTCATGGTTGACGTCGACGAGGACGGTGGGCTCCATGAAGAAGCCAGGCTGGTCGATCGCCGAGCCTCCGGCCACCACCCGTGCCCCGGCGGAAACAGCCGATTCGATCTCGCCGAGTACTTTGCGGCGTCGGCCGTCGCTTCGCATCGGACCGACCTGGGTGGCTTCCTCGAACGGGTCGCCCAATTTGATCGTTCCGGTGACCCGCACCACTTCCTCCACGAACCGGTCGTGAATCGACTCGTGGACGTAGACCCGTTCGGTGGACGTGCAGACTTGGCCGGCATTCAGGAAGGAGGCCCACGCCACCGCCTCGGCAGCAATGGCGGGATCTGCGTCGGCAAACACGATGGCGGGGTCTTTCCCGCCCAGTTCGAGGTGGGACGGTTTGGTGGCTTCGGCGCAGAGCACACCAAGGCGGCGGCCGACTTCGGTAGAGCCGGTGAAGGCGACCATGTCGACATTGGGGTCGGTGACCAGGCCCTCTCCGATGCTCTGTCCGCTGCCGAGCACGGTGTTCACCACTCCCGGGGGAAGCGCGGTGGCGAAGATCTCCGAGAGGATCATCAGCGACAGTGGCGTCTCCGAAGCCGGTTTGATCACGACGGTGTTTCCGACGGCCAGCGCCGGCGCCACCTTGAACACGAGCAGAAGCAGCGGGTAATTCCACGGGACGAGACAGCCCACGACACCGTACGGGACGCGCAGCACCAGGGAGAGCTGGCCGGGGTCGTTCGAGGGAGCGACACGACCCCCGAGGGAGCGGGACAGCTCCGCGTACATCCGGAACAGGTCGACGGCCATGTCGACGTAGAGCCGGTTGCGGGTCAGAGGGCGTCCGGTTTCATGGGTCAGTGCCTCGGCGATCCGCTCCCCTTCAGCGCGGATCCGGTTGGCGACGTCGTGCAATGCCCGGGTCCGTTCCGGTGCGCCGAGGCCGCGCCATGTAGGTTGGGCTCGGTTGGCCGCAGCCGTGGCCCGGCTCAGCTGAGCCGTGCTTGCGGCATGCAGGGAGGTGTAGGTCTCCCCGGTTGCCGGGTCAACGACGCCGAATTCGGTGGCGTCGCCGACGACGAGCTCTCCATCGATCAATAGGTGGTCTGGGACGGTCACCCGCCGATGTTACGCCCCCGGATCCGTCTCAGATGAGAAGAAGCCCCGACCATTGACCGACGATCCTGACTGTCCTCCCGCTTGCGGGAGGAAGGTTCGCAAAGCTGTTCCCCCGGAGGCCCAGCGACCGAAGGGAGCGGCTGTTCCCCCGGAGGCGGAGCCGAACGGGGGAAAAGTCCCTGCCGGCCCGGAAGGGCCGGGAGGTAAGGGGGGCTGAGACTCTACGAGTTGAGAGCGGAAGTGCCGGTAGCAGCGTTGGTGGGATCGCCCCACCCTCCCCTCCGACCTGAAGGTCGGAGGTACTCCCTCCGTGAACGGAGGCAGAGACGCGCATCGAGGTAGTCGTGTTTCAACCGATAAGTTCCATCAGCCTGCGAAGTGGGACCTGGGCGGCCCTATGACCTCCGAATCGGGATGTCTGCGAACTTGTTCGCCGATCCATTCGGCCCAGAGACCGGTCAGGTCGTCGACATCGCCCGTACCGGGATGAATGGGTGCGCCGACAATCACCCGTACCTTCGCCCGGCGGATCCGGTTTTCCAGACCGAACCCGAGCCCGGTGCCGATCACCGCGACGGGAACCAGGGGAACCCCGGCCCGCTTCGCCAACCAGGCGGCGCCCCGCTTCGGCGGCAGGGTCCCCCAGTGCGAGACCCGGGTTGCCTCGGGAAAGACGCCGACCACTTCACCCGCCTCGAGCGCAGCGAGAGCGGTACGGACCGCCCGAATCGGCCGGCGGGTGCGTGGTATCGGGATCGCTCCAAATCCGGTGATCAGCCAATCGAGGAGCCTGTGGACGCCAAAGAGATCGTCCAGCGCCAGGAAGCGAATGGGAATTCCGGCCGCGACACCAACCGCGGGAGGGTCGAAGTGGGAGTAATGATTGGCGGCGATCACATACGGCGCTTTAGGAAGGTCGGCCTGATGCTCGACTCTGAGAGAAAAGCCCAGCCGGCCCACGATCCTGATCACCGGCCTTCCCGCCCGCCAGAGAACACGGCTCCGCAACGCGACAGGTTCTTTCATTGAGCCAAATTAGTCGGGCCTTGATCTTTGCAGAACGTGGGATCGGCCTGTGTCCGGCCCCGTAGGGAGGGGTTATCCGGCGCGGAGGGAGGGATGGTTCGACTTGACGATGCGCGGGTCCCAGGTGGCTCCGCAGCAGAAGCACTCGATGTACTCCTCGACAACCTTGCCGGGCAACACCGGCACAGAGAAGACCGTGTGCCAGTTGCGAACTTTGTGACTCGAATAGGCACGCTCGGTTTGCTCGTTGGGGCAACGGAACAGCCCACTGGATACGGTCCGGGTCACGGAGTGCCGGCCCACGATCAAGGTGAGCCAGGGAGCACGTATCTGCGTCGTCCGGTTCTGTGTCATACCGTTGCATCGGCACGTCTTGTCCCTGACCACAATTTCAGGACTAGTGCGCCAGACCCAATTGGCGATCGCCTGAAAGCGCCCTCGAGTCCAAATCCACAATCACCAGAAGGAGAAACCGTTCCCAGCCAGAGCCTCATCTCGTCGCCGCCATTAAAGGTTCTGGGGGAAAAATCCGATTTCGAGAGATGATGCGAGGGTGGAGGTCACCATCAGGTCGGACGGTAGCCCGTCTGGCCATGACGCTGACTTTGGTCGGCTCCTGTTTCGCCGTCCTTGGTCTCCCGGTGGCCGACGGGTCAACAGCTTCGGTCTTGTACCTCAAGAGCCCGGGTGTGCCCACTGCCGCCCTTTCCGCGAGTGCGCCCACCGCCGGTTCCCTCCCCAACTACGACCCGGGTCGTGACGACGAACCCGGACTGCTTCTGGCCAAAGGCGACAACGGGTGGCAGGAGCATGATCACGTCAAACACCAACTATGGGTGGCCCCTGCAGGCGCGATGTCCATCGACGGTGGCGTATCAATCGAATTCTGGAGCGCCATGAAGGACATGGACGACGACAAGAAGGGCGTCATCGGGGCGTACCTCCTCGAATGCAATCCAGCTGGCAACAACTGCGCCCTGATCGGCCAGGGGAGCAGCCAGAAGAACCCATGGAGCAACTCGGGATCGTGGGTGAGGCGGGTTATCGACTTCGGTCACATTGACCACGACATACCTAGTGGGCGGGCACTGGCACTCAAGATCACCGTCGGAAACAACTCCGACGACGACATGTGGTT
>JBBDMR010000075.1:0-23011 GCA_040878225.1 Acidimicrobiia bacterium | reverse complement strand
GTCGAGGATCCGCTGTCCGGAGCGGTAGTTCCCGGTGAGCTCGCGGGTGTGGGGCGGCGAAGCGTCGGGTCGGGAGAAGTGGGTCGTGAAGTTTTCGAAGTTCTCAGCGGACGCCCCGCGCCATTCGTAGATCGTCTGGTCGATGTCACCCACCGCCACCACGGGGAAGCCGCCGCCGAAAATGGAGGTCAGCAATACTCGTTGCGCGGGGTTCGTGTCCTGGTACTCGTCGAGTACGACCACCTTGTATCGGTCGCGTATGGTCCCGGCGATCTCGCTGCTTTCCCGTACCAGGCGGGTCGACAGGGTGATCAGGTCGGAGTAATCGACAACACTCAACTCGCGCTTGGTGCGCTGGTAGGTCTTCAGGATCTCGAGCATCTCCAAACGCTCGGGCCACGGAGCCTCTCGGGCATTGGCCGGATCGGCCAGGTCGGAGGGCTCGAGGAGGTGATCGCCCAGCCGATCGCCGAGGTGTTTGATGCGGATGATCCTTCCCGCCCATGTGATATCGATGTGCTCGAAATCGCTGTTGGAGAAGGCCTCACCAAGGATCTGCCTGGCGAAGGTGGGGGTGATCACCTCGGGTCTGCGGTCCAACCCGGCGAGTAGCCCGAACTCACTGAGGATCTGGCCGGCAAAGCCGTGATAGGTGTGGACTTCGACCTCCCGTCCCGGGCCGATGTCCGGCCCGAGGTATGACCGGACCCGATCGGCGAGCTCGGATGCCGCCTTGTTGGTGAACGTGATGCCGAGGACGTTCTCGGGGTCCATTCCGTGGTGGTTGACGAGGTTGGCGATGAGCATCGCCACGGTCGTGGTCTTCCCGGTCCCGGCGCCCGCCGAAACCCGGATCGTGTCGAGGCCGAGGTCGAGTATCTGTTGTTGTTCGGAAGTCGGGTTGACGGCTGTCATGACAGGTATGCCCCTTTGCCTTCCGGCCAGACGGGACAGGACCTCTTGATGCCACACCGATTGCACCCATTGGAGACACGGGGCTCCCAGTTCTCGGAAGCCACGTCGGCTGTGATTTGTCTTATCGTTTCTTCCACCTCACCCAGACGTGCCATATCGAGCTTCCGGACTGTTAGGCCCTTCGAAACGACTGCGGGAAACCACAGCTGGGCCGCAACCACTTTCTGACCCGGCGATATCGCCTCGAGTGCCAGAGCGTAAAACCCGAGTTGCACCGAGACGGCAGCTTCCTTGAGGTCGGGAAGAGTCTTTCCGGTCTTGTAGTCGACGATCCGCAGACCCTCGTCTGACTGCTCCAGCCTGTCGACCACGCCGTACCAGGTGACTCCGCCCACCACGAGTTCTACTTCCTTCTCCAGTTCGACAGGAGGTGCGCTGTCCTTAGGCCAGCGCTCGTAGAGACTGCGGATTATCCCCTCCGCCCGGTTGAGCCAGGCGCGGTTCAAGGCCGGGGTCCCGAACTGTCCCGAATCCCAGCCTTCGCGGAGGAAGGAGATTGCGACTTCCGGGTCTCCATGCGTCTCACCGGTGCCGAGGATCTCGCGCTCTGCAAGCTCCAGGGCATGGTGGATCAGGCTGCCTGAAGTCATATGGGTCGACTCCGGCTCCGGGAGTTTCAGCCTTCGCTCTATTGCGTAACGGCGCGGGCATCTGCTGTAACTGTCGGCCTGGCTGGGTGACATCGAGAAGTTTTCGCTGAGGACGGGCCGGTCGGGCCCTCGCGCTGCGATGCCGGGGAAGTAGCGGGCATCCCAGGTGGGGCGGGGCGGGCTTGCCAGCAAGGCGACAGCCGCGGTCCGCGACGGTGCTGCTCCTTCCGGGTCGCCGACGATGCGACGGAGAGCGACTTCCGCCTCCGCCACCGAAATCGGCTCGAGATCGACCTGACCGGGTGTGCCGATATCGTCGAGGGATGCCGCTCCCGAGGCGGCGAGCAGGAACCGCGAGGGACGGCGCTCGCCCTGGTCCACCCCGGCGTCGGTCGCCGTCCACACCACGCGGGTCCTCGCCCGGGTCATCGCCGTGTATGCGATTCTCATCTCCTCCTGGACCTGAAACGCTGACACCGCCGACGCGTCGGTCGTGCGTTCGGGCGAGAGCAACTCGGGGCGGAGCATCCGCCTGCTCCTCCTCAGGTCGGGAAAGACGCCCTCGACTGCGTTGGCGATGAAGACCTGTTCGAATTCGAGGCCTTTCGCCTGATGCAGGGTGGTGAGCACCACCGATGGGGTGGTCGAGCTGTGAGTGAGGAGAGGAGTGGCCTCGAAGGACTCGTCGTCGGAAAGAGCGAAGAATCGGGCAAGACTGAGCGCGGGATCGCGGTCGGCCTGCCTATCGAGGACCTGGGAGAACGACGAGTAGGCGCGCCGCCAACCCGAGCGATCCGGGTCGGCAACGATGCCGGCGAATCTGTGGAGCGAGGTCCAGACATGCCAAAACCCATCCGTCGCCGGCATTTCTGTCGCCCAGGTGCTGTCATTGAGCAATCGGCCCAGATCGTCGAAGCCCGGCTGGCTCTCGAACACCGACTTCCAGGTCGCGCCCCTCCGCCTCTCGTTCCACAGGACACGTTGCTTGCCCAGGGTCAGACCGAAGAGAGGCCCCAGGATCACCCGCCGCGCTGCAATGTCGGCTGCTTCGACTTTGAGCGGTGCGCTCTCCTCGAGGACCGGGTTGGTGTCGTCGGTGGCAAGGGTCACGAGATCGGCCACCAGCTGGATGGCCGGATGATCGATCAAGCGACGATCGGGCCGCTCGTGGGGGATCCCCCTTCTGGAGAGCGCCCTGCTCAGCTCGTTGAACATCTCCTGTTTCGACCTGACGAGGATGGCCAGGTCGGAGGGCTTGAGCTTGTCAACGTGGATTGCCCGATCGACCTGTCCGGCGATCCACTCGGCTTCTGCAGTCTCCTGGTCGAAGATGTACGCCTCCACCCGCCCCTGATGGCTGGCGGGCATGACCGGTCCGGCGGAGCCGGGCAGCTGACCGGCACTGACCACGCGAAGCGCTGCAGTCATGATCGCTTCCGGGACGCGGAACGAGCCATCGAGGATGATCCGTTTGGCGTCTCCATGAGCCGTCTCGAAGTCGGCGACATTCCTCAGCTCGGCGCCCCGGAACGAATAGATCGACTGGTAAGGGTCGCCGGTCACCGTGAGGTTGCCGGTGTGCGCCGACAACAGCTCGGCGAGTTTCGCCTGGGCGGGAGAGGTGTCCTGATACTCGTCGACGAGGACATATGTGTACTGCCCGGCAACCCCGGGCGCCTCGCCGGCAGCGAGAGTGCTGACTGACTTGACCAGCAGGGTTCCATAATCGACCCGACCCCCGGCGTCGAGATGGTCGAGATAGCGCCGGTAGAAGCCGGGGATCCCCCTCCAGTCGGCGCGTTCGGAGGCACGTCGTTCGAGATCGTCGGGGGTGAGCAGTCGTTCCGAACATCTCATCAGGAAATCCGCCACCTCTTCTGCGAACCCGCTCGTAGTGAGTACGCCGCGGTAGGTAAGGGGCCATTCACCGAGTTCTTCGGCGGCGAGGAGGTCTTTGACGGTGGCGATCTGCTCCGGTGTCGTCAGCGGGGTGGGGCGGACACCGTCGGTGGCGGACTCGAGAATCCGCAATGCGAGGGAGTGAAATGTGGTGGCCTCGACCGGGACCGTCGAGCCTCCCAGGGTGCGATTGATCCGGTCCCCGATCGATTTTGCTGCCCGCCTCGAGAAGGTGAGGACGAGGATTTGCTCTCTGGTGGCGCGCCCCGCCTCGACCAGGCGTTCCACCCGCCTGACCAGGAATTCGGTCTTGCCGGTCCCCGGGCCGGCAACGACTACCTGATGTCCGTCGCTGTCGTCGAGGGCACCATCCCATTCTTCAGGACTTATCCGGGACTCGCCGTTCATCCGACGATCGTAGATCAGGCTGCCTCCTGGACCGCCGCCGGACCGCTCAGACTGACGAGCTGGGAGTCGATGCCGAGCCCTGCCAGATACCGGACAGGATCTGCGAAAGCGATCTCGGGGTCGAAGCCCTGCTTCTCAGCGCTTTGCCCGGAAATGCTTGGGGTTGGACGTATGTGTGTGATTGATTTCATGGTGGCGACGATACGGGCACGGTGTGACAGAAAAAGTGCGCCGGCAGTCGTTAGATTCATGGCCAAGAGTTTTCCTACGGAGGCCCGCAATGGCCATTGCACACGAACTCGACTCGCCGATGTACCGCGAGGCGGTCGATCAATTCAGCAACGTCGCCGAGTTGATGGGCCTCGACGAGAACATCGCTGATCGCCTCAAGGTCCCCCAGAAATCGACTGTGGTTACGTTTCCCTTCCGTCACGACACTTACGCCGACGTAGAGACCCTCTTTGGGTACCGGGTGCAACATCTGACGACGATGGGCCCGACAAAGGGAGGGATTCGTTATGCGCCCGATGTCGACCTCGGTGAAGTCGCCGCCCTCGCGATGTGGATGACCTGGAAGTGTGCCATCGTCGGCGTTCCCTTCGGAGGAGCGAAGGGCGGGGTAAGGGTCGACCCGATGGGACTCTCCCGGTCCGAGCTGCAGCGTGTCACACGACGATTCACGATGGAGATCATCCATGTGATCGGTCCGGAGAAGGACATCCCCGCACCGGACCTTGGCACGAACGAACAAGTCATGGCGTGGCTGATGGATACCTACTCCCAGCATGTGGGCCACGCAGTGCCCGCGGTGGTCACCGGCAAGCCCCCTGCGCTGGGGGGCAGTATCGCCCGCAGGGAGGCGACGGGGAGGGGTCTGATGTTCCTCCTACCTCAGGCGGCGGCCGTGCGGGATATCGACCCGGACAACGTCACCACGGCCATCCACGGATTCGGCAACGTCGGCCGCTATGCCGCGGTTGCCGGAGAGCAAATGGGGGCGAAGATCGTCGCGGTGTCTGACATTTCTGGAGCTATCTACAACCCGGACGGCCTCAATGTCACGGCGGCGACCAAGTGGGTCGACGAGAACCGGTTCCTCGAGGGCTTTCCCGACGCAGACTTCATCGAGGGAAACAAGGTTTTCGAGCTCCCCGTCGACGTACTCGTCCCGGCCGCCATCCAGGGTGTGGTCACCGCCGACAACGCAAACGACATTCAGGCGAAGATCATCATCGAAGGCGCGAACAACCCGACCACATTGGCGGCTGACCGCATGCTCCGGGCGCGGGATGTGCTGCTCGTCCCGGACATCCTGGCCAACGCCGGTGGCGTCACGGTGTCGTACTTCGAGTGGGTGCAGGATGTGCAGAAGTACTTCTGGACGGAGAATGAGATCGTCGGCAGATTGCGCGAGATCATGGTCAGGGCATTCGACGACGTGCACACCATCGCCAATTCGGAGGGGGTCGACATGCGCACCGCTGCTCTCATCAAGGGAATTCGGCGTGTCGCCGACGCCAAATTGGTCCGGGGAGTCTTCCCCTAGGAGGCGGTTACGGAAAAGGCCGGGCAGATGTTCTGGAATGAGCACCAATCGCAGAGCCGGCCTGGCTTCGGCGGATAACTGTTGGATGAGATCGCCCGATTGATTGCCGCCCACAAGGCGCGAAGTTGGCTGTCCATGGCGTCGAGCTGACTGTCGTCGATGCCCAGCCGGTACAGGGTTGGCCCGTTGAGATAGAGCAGCCTTACCTCCTTGGGAGTTTCCCCGGTCCGACGCCGGATCAAGAGCGCGTAGATCTTCAGTGCGAAGAAGGCGGGAAGTGCGAAGCGCTCCGGTGGTGCCTTGCCGGTCTTGTAGTCGGTGATGATGAGGCTGCCGTCACTGTCGCGGTCGATCCGGTCGAGAATTCCCCTGATCACGATCCCGTCGAGATCTTCGGTCATGTCCATCTCCCGCTGGTATGGATCGATGGTGCGCGGGTCTTCGATTGCGAAATAGTTGGCCAGGAGTTGCATCGACTCGACACCCCAGGCAGTCTCGTCCGCCGCCGATTCGAACAGGCTCCCGTACTCTTCCTCGAGCCTGCACTCCGTCCACGCCTCGCGGAACAAGTCGAAGAGTCGGTCGGGGTCGCGATCGCCACGGGGCAAGTCGTATAAGCGCTCCAGGGCGACGTGCGCCGTGGTGCCCCGCGCCTGGTAGATCGTGGTCGGCTCGGGCAGGTGGTCGATCGCACGGAATTTGAAGAGCTGGGGGCAGGTCTTGAAGTCGCTGGCACGGCTCGGTGAGAGCGTCTCGAGCCCAACGGGTGCGTCCGGTGATGCAATTCCTGCAGTCATGGTTCCGATCATAGGAACGGGGTGTGACACAAAGAGGGCTTGTCTCGCCCCCGTCGAATTGGGGTCACCCATTCGCGAAAACAAAACGTCTGTCGCCCTTGACGCTCCAACCATCCTCCAATAAGTTCCCGTTACCGGTTGGGGGAGACCCCGATTCGGGGAAGGGAAGGCTTCGGTTTTCCCGGATTGGAGAGACTTCGGTCTCTTCAACAACCACCCGGCCAGGGGCCCGCTTTCCTGGTGCGGGTGGAAGAGAACCCCGAGAGGGCAAGAGACTTCGGTTTGTGCTCCCTCGGGGTTTCTCACGTTTTGGGGGCGATGTCCTGGCTCGCGAAAACCAAAGTGGCGATCGCGAAAATCAATCACGGGTTCAGCTTGTCATGCAGACGGACCCGGTCTACTTTTCCGTTCAGCCGAAGGGGCTTGCCCCGGAGGCACCGGTCCGGCGAGGACAGGATCGATGAGAGTCGGTCCCGACAATCGCAGGAGCGGTTACCCGGGCTGAAGGGAAACTAGACGCCTCGGGAACCGGTCGGAGATCGAACGGGGATCCTTCGGGATCGTCGGACGATCAAAGACCAAATGTGAGTCTTCGGACTTGCAGGAGGATCTTCGGATCTTTCAGACGGGCTTTCGGGTCCGTCGACCCTCGATCTTCGGATCGAGTCAGTGTGACCTTCGGGTCATGCGAGCGTGATCTTCGGATCGTGCGGCTGACGGCTTCGGTCGACAGTTACCGATCGGAACCAGGTCCCCGGCCTGAGTCCGAACGGCGAGAGTCCCGAGAGGGTTGAGACTTCGGTCACGGCTCCCTCGGGGCCTTCTCGCGTCAGGGGAGCGTTCCGCTCAAATGGCCCAGATCTCCGTCTGGCGACCATCCACCCAGGCGGCTGCACCATCTTCAAACCACGCCTCCTCTTCGAGCATGATCGCAACCGTCCCGTCCCACTCAGGGACGTGGGCCCGGTTCATGAGCTCGATCGACCAGGCCGACGGCCCGAACACGTCGACATCGCCACTGCCGGGCACACCGTCCTGCTGGTCCCAGAGCCCGATGGTCGCTCCCGCGCCGTGCCCGTGGTAACCGATCGGATGGGAGTAGATCATGGCGTCGAGGCCTGCAGCCCGTGTTTCGGCCAGCGTGCGGGCCAGTATCTCGTTCCCGGACGCCCCGTCGACGAACCGCTCGAGCAGAATGTCCTGGACCTGGTTCGCCTTGTACATTGCCTCGCGCAGGCCTTCAGGCACCCTTGCGCCCGGACGTTCCAGGACGTAGCCGTGCTGCTGCTGGTCAGTGCAGAGGTGGTCCCCTACCAGGCCGAAATCGATGTGGACGAGGTCTCCGGGCTCGATGACCGTGGGCCGGGTTGCCGAGGCGAACGAGCCCCGCATGTCGCGTCCATTTCTTTGCACCGAGACTGACGGATGGAACCACACCCTGGTGCCTAGCTTCTGTACTTCTGCCCGCAGCCACCACTCGAGGTCGCCGGTGGTGGTGCTCCCAAGGTCGATTGCTTCCGGTGACAGGGCGCGCTGCAGGATTTCGTGGGCGACGGCACATGCCTCCTCGAGGACCCGCCGCTCCTCGGGGAGCCGTGTTTGGAGCCAGCGCACCGCCAGGGCTTCGCCGGAGACGATGCGAACCGCAAACTCGGGGCCCAGAGCGTCGAGAAGACGTCCCTGCTCCGTTGCCGTCAAGCCATCGGCGTGGGCAAAGTCGGTTGAGGTGTTGACGGCAATCGACTCGGGTCGCGCCTCGCTGATCCGTCTCGCCAGGACTGCCCATTGGTCAGGCTCGACTCCGGGGTCCCATGTGGTCGGGAAGAGCCCATCGACCTCGTACCGGGTGACCGCCTCCCGTGCGTATCCGTCTCTGTCTCTGAGGAATAGAAGAATCGTGCGCCGCCGTGACGACATCCATTTCGCAGGGAGCATCGTCTCGACCACCGGGTCTTCGGCGTACTCTCGCGAGATCAGTATCCAGCAGTCGATGCCGGCATCATCCATCAACGATGGAATCAGGCGGTCGAGGCGGGCGACAGTGAGTGCGTCACGCCGTGACGCCGACTCTTCGAGGTTGATCAAGAGGAAAATTCCATTCGTTTCGGCTGAGGCTACATGAGGTAGCGCCCCGAGCATGAGATGTCTCCTTGATCGGAGCAGGTCGGGAGGTTCGTGGGTACGCTTGCGCCATGCGCTACCCGACAAAACTGCTCAGCAAAGACGAAGTGATCGTCTCCGAATTCCGGCCACATTGGACCGGGGTTCTGAAGGAGGCCGCCTTGCTCGTCCTGATCGTCGTCCTCGTAATCCTCGTCCAGATCCGGGGCTGGAATGGGTGGATCAGCGTTGGTCTGATCGTCGCCGGGCTCATCGTCACCGCCGAGGGTTTGATCCGGTGGCTGACCACACTTCACGTCATCACCAACGAGAGGGTGATCTACCGGGCGGGGCTCATCGCCAAAACCGGCAAAGAGATCCCCCACGAGGTGATCAACGACGTCGCCTTCAATCAGAGGGCTCTCGAACGCATCTTCGGCACGGGTGACCTCCTCATCGAGTCCGCAGGCACCCACGGCCAGAGCCGGTACCGGGACATCCCCGACCCCGAAGGGGTGCAATCGCTGATCTACGGCGAACGGGAGAAGCGCATGACCCAGCAGAACATCGCTGGAATGCAAGCTGGAGCTCCCAGGGCATCGCAGAGTGTTGCGGAGCAGCTGGAAACCATCTCCCGGCTCCACGATGAGGGGAAGTTGTCGGACACCGAGTTCGATGCGCAGAAGCGACAGCTCCTCGAGGGCTCCTGATGCCGCACATGCAGGACTTCCCGCTGCTCCTGTCCACGCTCTACACCAGGGGGGTCCGCCTCTATCCGGAACGGGAGATCGTCTCGGTCGAATACGACCGCAGTGTCGCCCGCTCGACGTACGCCGAGACCGACGCCCGGATCCGGAAGCTGGCCACCGCCTTCGATAGCCTCGGTATCGACCGCGGTGGGGTCGTGGGAACGTTCGCGTGGAACAATCGGCGTCACCACGAGCTCTATTGGGCAACTGCGAACACCGGCCGCATCTGTCACACGCTCAACATCCGGCTTCACGCTGAGCAGATCGTATACATCGTCAACCATGCTGAAGACAAGGTCATGTTCGTCGATCCCGACCTGGTGGGTCTGGTGGCACCGCTCGTGGACCAGATGCCAAAGGTCGCCACCTACGTGGTGATGGGGGAGGAGGCTGATGACCGCCTCCCGGGATCGATCGCGTACGAGGATCTGATCTCCGATGTCGACGAGCACGGTGCCTGGCCCTTGCTCGACGAGAGGTCGCCGATGATGTTCTGTTACACCTCGGGGACCACCGGGAACCCCAAAGGCGTTGCCTACACCCAGCGTTCGACCTACCTCCATACCATCTCGAACC
Organism: Acidimicrobiia bacterium; assembly: GCA_040878225.1. Taxonomy (GTDB): domain Bacteria; phylum Actinomycetota; class Acidimicrobiia; order Spongiisociales; family ZC4RG35; genus MA-ANB-1. The sequence continues at coordinate 13,371 of JBBDMR010000075.1, read as the reverse complement.
TGGCGAACACACCGATGTTCGCGTCAGACAATGTCCTTCCCGTGGTGCCGATGTTCCATGCCGCCGCATGGGGCTATCCCTTCATGGCGGTGACCCAGGGGGCGAAGCTGACCTATCCGGGCCCTGACCTCACTCCGCAGGGCCTGGTGCCGCTGATGGAGCGTGAGCAGGTCACATTCTCCGCCGGTGTGCCCACGGTCTGGCTAGGGATCAAGCAATACCTGGTCGATCACCCTGAGGTCGGGCTGTCGTCGATGCGCGCTTTCCTCTGCGGAGGTTCGGCGGTGCCCAGGTCTCTGATCGAGTGGTTCTTGACGGAGAAGAACCTGCGCGTCGTCCAGGGATGGGGCATGACTGAGACCAACCCGGTCGCATCCGTTGCCGAGCTGAAATATGGAATGGAGGACTGGGACCTGCAACGCCAGCTCGACGTCCTCGAGACAGCCGGCATTCACGTCCCGGGGCTCGAGGTGAAGATCGTCGACGAGATCGGGGAGGAGTTGCCCCAGGACGGCGTTGCCTTCGGCGAACTGCTGATCCGCGGCCCGTGGATCGCTGCCGAGTACTACAAGGACGACCGATCGCCTGACTCGTTCGAAGACGGATGGCTTCGCACCGGGGACGTCTGCAAGATCACGCCCGAGGGATACATCAAGATCACCGACCGTGCCAAAGATGTGATCAAGTCGGGAGGTGAGTGGATATCTTCGCTCGACCTGGAGAACGCGATCATGGCCCATCCTGGGGTGGCGGAAGCGGCCGTGGTTGGGCTCAAACACTCGAAATGGCAGGAGCGCCCGGTGGCGTTCGTGGTCGCTGCTCCCGGGGCCGGAGTGACCGAAGGCGATCTCGTCGCCTTCCTCACCGAGAGGGTGGCGAAGTGGTGGTTGCCCGACCGCTATGTCTTCATCGACGAACTGCCCAAGACCGGCACCGGCAAGTTCGACAAGAAGGTGCTCCGGAAGGAAAACGCAGACCTCCTCGACTGATCCGACTCCAATCGAATCAACTGAGGTTGCGTGCCAGCTCGGCAATGGCGAGGAGGATTAGGCCCAACAGGCTGATCCCGGTGAGGATCAAAGGCGGCATGAACGTGGCCCTGGTCGGTCGGATTGCCCCGACGAGGCAGTAGATGCCGAGGACGATCCCGGTGACGATGACGGCGCCTGCGGCGAGCGTCCAGTCAGACTCCCCAGTCTTCCAATCAACTGCGGTGTAGTAGCCGATGAGTACCAGGAAGAAGCCGGTGACGATCCCCCAAATGGCGATCACGAATCTCAAGAGGTAGCCGTACCAGGTTCTTGCCCATGCCGGCCACTCCCGGTTCCGGGCTCTCGGATCGGTCACCGCACGGCGATCAAACTTCGACGAGTTGACCTGAGCGGAGGTCGAGGACGAATTCCTTGTTGCTCTTGGAGTCGGCGATGAATTCGGCGAGTGTGGCGCCCTGTTTGCGGACCACCCACCATGCGTATTCCTCTGCGCCCGACTCGAGAAACGCCGATCGTGTGGTGCGGACAACCTCCACCGCAGGCGCCTCGCTAGCGAAGTCTCCGAGAACGGTCTGAACCGGCTCTGCCTCACCCTCGACCTCGATGAACTGCACTGCTTCGTACATGAACAACCTCCTGGGCTAAGTGTAGTTGCCGAGAAAGGGTAGGAACGGCAAACCTAAGCTGGCGGCCGTGAGCTCATTCCACACCGCTTGGGGGTATGCCGCTGTCGCAGTCAGCGGGATCGTCGGGCTGTGGGGGGTCGTTGGCCGTAACCGGGAGCCAGGCCGTGCCTTTGGCTGGGCGGTGGGGGTATCGATTGCTGCCCTTCTCATCCAGGTGGTGTCCGGGGTGATCATGCTCTCCGGTGGCAACGACCCGGGTAACCAGCATGTGTTCTACGGGGTCGTAATCGCGGTGACCCTGTCGTTCATCTACATCTATCGACCACAGTTCCGGAAGAGACCGATGCTTTACTACGGGTTGGCCCTGCTCTTTTCGATGGGGCTCGCCATCAGAGGCATCCAGACGTTTGGTGTCAACTTTTAGGAGATCCGATGCTGTTGGAAGACAAGAAGCTGCTCGTCACCGGAGTCCTCACCGACGACTCCATCGCCTGGCATGTCGCCCGGATTGCACAGGAAGAGGGTGCGGAGATCGTGGTGACCGGGTTCGGCCGCGGGCTGCGCTTGACCGAACGCTCTGTCCAGCGCCTTCCGTCCTCGTGCGATGTCATCGAGCTCGACATCAACGACCCGGCGCACGTCGAGAGCCTCACGGCGGATCTGAGCGAACGCTGGGGCAGGGTCGACGGGGCGCTCCATGCAATTGCATTTGCCCCCGAAGATGCCCTGGGCGGTAACTTCCTGAACACGCCTGCCGAGTCGGCGCAGATCGCCTTCACCACATCTGCCTTTTCGTACAAGACCCTCGCCGTTGCCCTGCTTCCCCTCCTCAAGAATGCCGGCGGCGGAGGGCTGGTGACTCTCGACTTCGACAACACCCAGGCGTGGCCCGCATACGACTGGATGGGGGTTGCCAAGTCGGCGTTGCAGTCGGTCACCCGCTATCTGGCCCGCGACCTGGGAGAGCACAACATCCGGGTGAACGCGGTATCGGCTGGCCCGCTTTCGACCGTGGCGGCCAAGTCGATCCCTGGATTCGCCAGATTCGACGAAGTGTGGGGGGAGCGTTCGCCGCTGCCCTGGGACACCTCAAACCCCGATCCCGTCGCCAGGATGGTCTGTGTCCTGCTCAGCGACTGGGCTCCGATGACCAGTGGCGAGATCATCCACGTCGATGGGGGATTCCACGCCGTGGCCGCCGGCCAGGGCCCGGGCGAGAGCTAGTGGTCTAGACCCCGACGTCCACCCGGGCCTTGGGGAGTTGCACCACGAAGGTGGCACCGCCTCCCTCGGTGTCTTCGACCTTGACCGACCCGTGCATCACCTCGGCCAGTGAGCGCACGATGCTCAGACCGAGGCCGGTGCCACCCTTGGATCTCGTGTCTGATTGGTCGATTTGGGTAAAGCGCTCGAAGACCCGCTCCTTTTCGTGGTCGGGGACACCGGGGCCGTGGTCGACCACAGCGATCACACCCTTCTGGCCCTTGTCGTAGCCGTAGATCTCCACCGGGCTTCCGGCGGCGTACTTCCCGGCGTTCTCCACGAGGTTGATCATGATCCTGGAGAGGTGGTCCTTGTCCGCCTCGACGGCGAGATCGGCCGGTTCGACCGTCACTTTGGGGTCGATCGACACTGTATGGGCGATCTCCCTGAGGAGATCTTCGAGACGTATCGTTTCGAGGTGGATCGGGATCGCTCCGCGGTCGATCCTGGACACCACGAGCAGGTCGTCGATCAAGCGCTGCAGGCGCCCGGCCTGGCGTCTCGCAGTGCTGAGCAGTTCCTGGGCGGTTGTCGACTCCGGCTGGAGCTCGGGGCGGTTGACCGTGTCGAGCGACCCGATGATCGACGTCAGGGGAGTGCGTAATTCGTGGCTGACGGTGGAGACGAAGTCCGTTTTCATCTGTGCCACTTCCTCGAGCCTTCTCGCCATGTCGGCCTGAGCCTCATACCGCCCGATCTGGGAGAGGACGAGACCGGCTGGAGCAGCAAGGGACCCAAGCTCGCTGAGCTGGTCGTCGGTGAAATCGGAGTCGTACGGGTCACCGATGATCACCAGGCCGACACGCATCGACTCCACCTTGAGCGGGGCGATCATGGCCTGCTCGATTCCCAGCTCGCGGAGCAGCCCGTGGCTGCTGGAGTCAGCATCGACATTGCGGACCAGGATCGGGCGTGCTGCCTTGAACGCCTGCGCAGCGACCCCGGGGCCTGAGACATCGGTGACCATCACCTCGGTCTCCAACGGGTAGCCGTTGACCCAGATCGGGCTCATCACCTCAAGGCGGTGCTGGTCGGAGTTGTAGAGCAGGACCACTCCCACCTGGGCGTCGAGGTACTTGCAGATGGTGCCGACCAGGTGGGGCACGATCTCAGAGAGCGATTCGGCCCGGGCCAGTGTGGCGCTGACTTCGTAGAGTCGTTCGAAGTCCCCGCGTTGTTGTGCGATCTCGGATTCACGTGACGCGGATCGGACGCTCTCCCCCTCGAACTCGAAACCGACCAGTGCTGTGGCGGCCGCAACTGCGATCACGGTCAGCAGCGGGCCCAGGAGGCCCGAGTTGAGGCCAAGTTCGATGGAGACGTAGCTGATCACCCCGGCGATGGCAACGGTTATGAACGCGTGCGCCCACCAGGTGAGGAGCAACCCGGAAACGGCGGCCAGTCCGAACAGGATCGGGGCAGCTGTCGGGTTCATCGATGGGATGAGGGCGATGGCCCCGATGCCCGAGATAAATACTGCCAGCCATACCAGGGAGATCCACGGGGCGGCCCCGGTCGACATCAATCTCTCCCAACGCACCGCAGTGGACACCATGAGGGTCACGGCGAGGACAATCACCGGTATGTAGAACTCCGGGAGTGAGAAGACCGGGCCTGCAGGCTCGGCGAACCGCACCGCCTGGGCTCCGAGGATGATCAGCACGAACCACCCGACCGCTGACGCACGCCGCAGCAACGAGCCCCGGAAGGGGCCCATTGCCCGGTGGATGCTGATCGTTTGTGCTGTCATGAAGTGAGGATTCTCTGCCTTTCGAAGTATTCTCGGCAACTGTCCGTCGACTATCGAGGGTTGAATTTTGGCTTTGCGGTCTCTGGTGAATGGGTCCTTGTTTGCCGAAGCGGTCGGTGTGGGCCAGCCGCGTGTCCTCGCCCTGCATGGATGGGGTCGACGCGGCAGTGACTTTTCCCACAGTTTGGCGGCTATCGGTGCCCTTGCGATGGATCTTCCTGGTTTCGGGGCGACGCCGCCACCCGAATCGGCGATTGGTGCCCGCGAATACGCACGTCTCCTCCTCCCGGTGCTGGACGAATTCAACCAACCACCCTTGCTTGTCGGACACTCTTTCGGGGGGAGGGTGGCAGTGTGCCTCGCCGCAGAACACCCCGATCGGATCCTGGGCACCCTGGTCACCGGAGCCCCGCTGCTCCGGCTCGGTCCGGGGAAGAACCCCCCGCCGACCTACAAGCTCGCCCGTCTCCTGAACCGTTACGGGGTTGTGTCCAACACCACCTTCGAGGCGATGAAGAGAAAACGCGGGTCCGCCGACTACCGCGCTGCCACCGGCGTGATGCGGGACATTCTGGTGACCGTCGTCAACGAGGAATATCGCGACGAGCTATCCCGAATCGCCGGTCCCATCCACTTCCTGTGGGGTGCCGACGACCGCGAGGTGCCTGTTGCGGTAGCCGAGGAGGCGGCCGCACTCGTCAACGCCTCGGGAGGTGACGCAACGCTCGAAGTGGTCGAAGAAGCCGGGCATATGCTGCCTGTCCAGGATCCCGATTCTCTGCGGATTGCCGTCACCAAGATGCTGGCGTGATCTGGCTACTGGCCGGCGCCTGCGCGCTGGCCGCGATACCGGCCGGTCTCCGATGGCTCCGCATCGCCCAGCGCGAGCACTATCTGGCACCTGCAGCCTCCCGCTTTGCACTGAGATGGTGGAGTTCGGGCCCGTACAACCCGCTCCTGCTGGCGGTGGCAGTCGCCGGTGTTGCCGGCGCTCTGATCGATGCCCGCCTCGGCCTGCTCACCGCCCTGGCCCAGGTCGGCCCGATCGGCCTGTCTGTCCGGGGCCGCACCTCGCCGCTGTCATGGACGGCGAGATTGCGCAGAGTTGCCGCCCTCCTCGCCATTTTGGTACTGGCTGCTCTCGCAGCGGGCGTTGCGCTGGATGCGCCTCTTTTGATCACCCTGGTCGTCCTCTTGCTCCCGGTCCTCGTCGACCTATGCCTCTTGATGCTTGCCCCCGTGGAGCGAAAGCTAGGCAACCGCTGGGTGGAAAAGGCAGCGCGCCGCTTGGCCGAATCCGGGGCGCGGGTGGTGGCGATAACCGGCTCGTACGGGAAGACGACAACAAAACAGTACGCCCATCACCTCCTCTCGAAGTCGGTGCGGACAGTTGCCAGTCCCGCTTCGTTCAACAATCGCATGGGGCTGGCCCGGGCCATCAACGACCATCTTGTCCCCGGGACCGAAGTTTTCATCGTCGAGATGGGCACATACGGCCCGGGTGAGATCGCCGACCTCTGCCGCTGGATCGAGCCCTCCGTTGCGGCCATCGTCTCGATTGGCCCGGTTCATCTGGAGCGTTTCAAGTCGGAGGAGAGGATCGTCGCCGCCAAGTCGGAGATCTTCGAACACGCCGGAAAGGGAGTCATCTCGGTCGATCATCCGCTACTCGAAGCGCTGGCCCGGGAGCACCGTGCCGGCCTCGACCTGCTCACGGTGTCGGTGTCGGGGAAGGCTTCCGATATCCAGTATCAGGAAGGTTCGATACGCTCCCGCGGCGTGGTGCTGGGGGTGGTGCCCGAATCAGTCTTCCCCACCAATCTCGCGGTGGCAGTGGGTATCGTCGAGGCGCTCGGCTACCAGGTAGATGGCGAGCTCTTCGACAGCCTTCCCGATTCAGAACACCGTCAGAGCGTCACTGTCCCACCTTCCGGAGTCACGATCATCGACGACACTTTCAACTCCAACCCGGCGGGGGCGGCGAGGGCCCTGGCAGTGCTGGGGCGGCAGGAAGGGAGGAAGGTCCTGGTGACACCGGGTATGGTCGAGCTGGGGCCGGTCCAAGACAGTGAGAACGAGGCTTTCACCAGCGCCGCCGCCGCCATCTGCGACCAGATCATCATCGTGGGGACAACCAACCGGAAAGCCTTGCTCAGAGGTACCAGAAAAGGCACTGCTTCGGTTACCGTCGTCCCTACCCGCGACGCCGCGGTCGCTCTTGTGCGTGACAGGCTCGGCGCCGGCGACGCGGTTTTATACGAGAACGATCTTCCCGACCATTATCCATAGGGGTGTTGCACAGTGTCGAATACAGCAGTTGTGTTCGGAGGGCCCTCGGATGAGCACGATATCTCGATCCTCACCGGCCTCCAGGTACTCCACGCCCTCAAGGATGTAATCGGTGTTTATTGGTCGAAGACGGGCGAATGGCACCAGGTAGACCCCGCCCTCGAAGCCAGCGACTACGTCGATGGTGTCCCCGGCCGGGCGAAGGAGCTCTCGTTCTCCGCCGCCCCGGGCGAAGGGTTCCGCATCAAACGCAGGCCTCTGGACATCCGCACGGTGTTCATTGCCTGCCATGGCGGCCCCGGCGAGGACGGGACGCTGCAGGGCCTCTTTGACCTTGCCGGTCTCCGCTACACCGGGCCCGGTCAGGCAGCTTCGGCGTTGGGAATGGACAAGCTCGCCTTTGGTGCAGCTATGGCGAGTGCCGGGCTGAAGACCCTTCCCCGGGCGCTGGTTACCGTCGGCGACGAACTCGATCCGGGATTCGCCGGCCCGTACATCGTCAAACCCCGCTTCGGTGGGTCTTCGATCGGCATCGAAGTGGCCGACGACTGGAAAACGGTGCTCGCCCTGAAACAGAGCTCCTCCTACTTCGACCAGGGGGCGGTGGTCGAGCCATTCCTGGAATCCAGCCGCGACCTCCAGGTCGCTGTCAGGACATATCCGTCACTGCAGGTCTCAGCGATCGAGGAGCCAGTCCGGGACGTCGACGGAATCTACTCCTACGACCAGAAGTATCTGGCCTGGGGAGGAGAAGTCAGCTCGGGCCGGGAGTTGCCCGCCTCGCTCGATCCGGAAGTGAAGCTGGAGGTCGAAGACACCGCCCGGCGTGTGGTGCGGGCTGCGGGATTGCGGGGGATCTCCCGGATCGACTTCCTCGAACGCGGGGGAGAACTCTTCGTGAACGAAGTCAACACCATTCCCGGGTCGATGTCGACATATCTGTGGATCGATCCGAAGATCGAAAGAGCGGTGCTGTTCGCGGACATGGTTGCCGAAGCCGGGTCGACACCGACGAGGGTGTTTTCGGTTGCGGGGAGTGACGGAACCGCATTGCGGAATGCGGGCACCATCGCATCAAAGCTGGGTTGAGCCTGCCGCCTTCCGGCCGCAGGGACGGGATTAGAGGTGTACTACCGGGCAGGTAAGGGTGCGGGTGATGCCTTCGATTCCCTGGATCTTGGCGACTACCAGCTTGCCCAATGAGTCGACGTCTTCGCTTGTTGCCTTGACGATGACGTCGTAGGGGCCGGTGACGTCGTCGGCGGAGTCGACACCCGGGATCTTCCGGACATCCTCCGCGACCAGGGCAGCCTTGCCGACCTCGGTCTGGATCAGAACGTAAGCCTGGACCAACTTGTTCTCCTATTCGCTATGGGAAGGCGACTCTAGTTGATGGCGATGGAACTTGTCCCGGCGAGGGCGGTGGCTGTCAGTAGCCGTCCTGGCCCACACGGAGGTTGGAGGCGAAAGCGCGATCGTCTTCTTCGACTCTGTCGAAAACGAGCCGCTGGCCCTGGCGCAAAGTGCGGAAGATCGATCCCTGCAGTGAACCGGGGCGGAGGAAGACCTCGGACTTGTCGACTTCGGTGACGATGATGCCCACCCCGGTGACGGGGTCGTAGACCTTCACGACTCCCTGGGCCACCTGCTCAGGCCTTTTCTACCTTGCCGGCGCGGATGCACGACGTGCACACGCGGGCGCGGCGGGTGTTGGAGCCGTGCCTGAGACGGATCCGCTGGATATTGGGGAGCCAGCGACGGTTGTTGCGCTTGTGAGAGAAGCTGACGGTCTTGCCGTAGCTCGGCTCTTTCCCGCAAACTTCGCAGCGATAAGACATGGTTGAAACTCCTGGAATTGGTCTGGAGGCTAAACGGAAGTGATCTCCGTTGCGACCACGAGAAAGGATAGCGACCTCTGTGTCCAAGTCCTACTCCGCCGTTACCGTGGCGTTGTGACGAAAATCGCGGAGCCCGGATGGCCACGCTAGCCCGGCTCGCCGGGGTCGATGTCTCTGAGGTCAAGGGGCTCGGAGGGCAGCGGGCGGCGGCGCTGAGGAAGCAGGGAGTGGAGACGGTTGCCGACTTGCTGCACAACATCCCGAGGCGGTACATAGACCGCAGTCGCAAGGAGATGATCGCCGATGTAATTGTCGGAGTCGAAGTCACTCTCGTGGGTGAGGTGCGTTCGGTCAACACCCGCCGCCCTAAGAAGAAGCTGGCAATGATCGAGGCGACGATCGCTGATGAATCGGCGACGATCAAGGCGATCTGGTTCAACCAGACGTTCCGCGTGAAACAGCTGCAACCCGGGACACACGTCGCCCTATCCGGTGTGGTCGAGTCGTTCCGGGGGAATCTGCAGATGAAGAGCCCCGACGTCGACGTCCTCGATTCGCCGACTGAGTCGTTGGTAACCGGCCGCGTGGTGCCCGTCCACCCCTCGACCGCCAGCGCCAAGCCCGGCGTCATGCGGCGCGCGATACACAATGCACTCATCAGGTCCCGTCCCATTGATGACCCGGTCCCGGGCCATCTGCTCGAGGCGCACGACCTGATGTCCCGCGATGAGGCTTTCGCCACCATCCACTTCCCCGAGTCGACAGATCAGGTGCGTCCGGCCCGGACCCGGTTGGTCTACGACGAGTTCTTCCGGCTTTCGATCGCTTTCGCCTTGCGCAAGCGGAGACAGGAGTCCGAGGCGGCGGGCATCGAGCACAACCCGACCGGCGAGCTGCTCGACAGGTTCGTAGGAGGCCTGCCCTACGCGCTGACCGGAGCCCAGAAGACCGTGCTTGCCGAGATTCAACGAGACATGCGCAAGACCCAACCCATGCACCGGATGCTCCAGGGGGAGGTGGGGTCGGGCAAAACGGTGGTGGCAGTTGCGACGATGCTCTCAGCAATCGAGGGTGGATGGCAGACCGCAATCATGGCCCCAACCGAGGTGCTCGCCGAACAACATTTCCTCGGGGTTGTCGACCTGCTCGCACAAGCAGGCTTGTCTCCCGACATCCTGGGAATGGCGTCCGACCTGGGAATGGACAGTCTGTTCGGGGCCGATGGGCCCGCCGTGCACGCCGCCCTCCTTACCGGCTCCACCGCAACCACCAACTACAGCGGCCGGGTGAGTCGGAGCCAGCTCCTTCTCGACGTCAAGTCCGGCCAGGTCGATCTCCTGGTCGGCACCCACGCCCTGATTCAGGACGGAGTCGAATTCGCCCGTCTCGGAGCCGCTGTCGTTGACGAACAGCACCGCTTCGGTGTGTCACAGCGGGTGATGCTCAAAGAGAAGGCCGACGGTGCCGAGCCCGACCTTCTCATCATGACCGCGACACCGATCCCGAGAACCATCGCAATGTCGGTGTACGGCGACCTCGACGTGTCGACCATCGACGAGATGCCGCCGGGGCGCACTCCGGTCAGGACCAAGTTGTTGCCGCGTTCGGCAGAGATGACCGCCTGGGGAGTGCTGAAAAAGGAAGTGGAGGAAGGTCGACAGGGTTTTGTCGTCTGCCCGCTTGTCGAGGACTCTCCCAAGGTCGAGGCGGTTTCGGCCACAGCCGAGTACGAGAGGATCACCTCGCTGCTGCCCGGGGTCCGGGTCGGGCTGATCCACGGGCAGATGCCGTCCCAGGATAAGGAAGCCGCGATGGCGGCATTTCGTGACGGCGAGACCGACGTGCTGGTCGCCACCACCGTGATCGAGGTCGGAATCGACGTGCCCAACGCGACTGTCATGGTTATCGAAGATGCCGACCGGTTCGGTCTCAGCCAGCTCCACCAGCTCCGGGGTCGCGTCGGCCGCGGTAAGCACCCGGGGGTATGCATCCTCCTCGCCGACCCGACCACCGACGAAGGTCAAGAGCGGATGACCGCAATGGTCGAGTCGAACGATGGGTTCGAGCTCGCCAACACCGATCTCCGCATCCGGGGGCAGGGAACTGTGTTCGGTACCAGGCAGTCGGGCATGACCGACTTCAAGATCGCCGACGTCCTGGCAGACACCGATCTCCTCCACAAGGCGCGACGGGACGCGTTTGCCCTCGTCGAGTCCGATCCCGAACTGCGGGACCACCCGGAGCTCGCGACCGAGATCAGGGCGATGCTCGGCGATCGGGTCGAATGGCTCTTCGTGAGTTAGCCAAGATGAGAGTCATTGCTGGCAAGGCCAAAGGACGGAGGTTGGCGGGCCCGGAGACCCGGGACACCCGCCCGGTCACCGATCGGGTCAAGGAGGCGGTCTTCTCCTCCATTGGAGACTGGGTTGTCGACGCCGACGTTGCCGACCTCTACGCCGGGGCCGGCTCATTCGGTCTGGAAGCACTTTCCCGCGGTGCCCGGTCGGCGGTGTTCGTCGAGAACGGTGCCCGTGCCCTGGACGCGCTCAAGAAAAACATCGGGACCGTGGGCCTCGGGGGTGAAGTTTCGCCGGTGAAGGTCCGCCAGTTCCTCGAGGTCAACCAGAAGAGCTTCCATCTCGTCTTTATCGACCCGCCATGGCCGCTGCCGGCCGAAGAGCTCGAAGCCGACTTTGCCCTCCTCGACCGCTTCCTGGTTGACCGGGCCGAGGTCATTGCCTCGAGGCGGCACAGTGATCGTCTCCCCGTTGCGCCCGAAAATTGGCGGGTTGCCGCCGAGAAGCGTTACGGAGATACAAGAATCGTCAAATACGAAAAGAAAGCTGACGCACAATGACAACTGCACTGTGCCCGGGGAGTTTCGACCCCCCGACGATGGGACACGTCGATGTGATCGAACGCGCCATCAAAGTATTCGACCATGTCGTTGTCTCCGTGGTCGACAACCCATCCAAGCAATCGTTGTTCACCACGGCAGAGCGTATTGCGTTGCTCGAGGAGATCTTCGGTGACCGGGTTTCGATCGCTTCCTTCTCGGGGATGCTGGTAACCCATGCGGCCGACCGGGGGGTGGACGTCGTCGTCAAAGGCCTCCGCTCGATCGATGACTACGAATACGAGAAGCAGATGTCTCAGATGAACCGCCACCTGAGCGGGATGGAGACCGTGTACATGGCAACTGCTGCCGGGTACGGTTTCGTTTCCTCCTCTCTGGTCAAAGAAGTTGCCAAACTGGGCGGAGATGTGACCGATCTGGTGCCGCCGGCCGTGGCCAGAGCGCTGAAGGAGCGATTGGAATGACAGACGAAGCAGGCACCGGAGGCGAGATCCGGGAAACCGAGCAGAATCCAGCGGCACAGCCCGACCTCCAGGATCTTCAGGACACCATCGATGATTTGATGGTCCATCTCCATGAGGCGAAGTCGGTTCCTCTTTCGGGAAATGCGATTGTCGACCGGGAGCAATTCCTCGGAATGCTGGAGAAGCTGCGCACCGAACTGCCGGACGAGCTCCGCGCGGCGCGCTGGATGGTCAGGGAGCGGGAGGCATTCATCTCCAGGACCAACGAGAAAGCCCGTGAGATCATCGAGAAAGCGCGTGCAGAGGCCGACGAGCTCGTTTCGGATTCGAACATCACCAAAGAGGCAGTAGAAGAGGCCAACATCCTGGTGCGCCGGGCCGAGGGGGAGGCACGGCGGTTACGGCTCGAGACCGAGGATGAGATCGAGTCGAAATTGCATGACGTAGAGGACCTTCTCGGCCAGCTTCTCGGCCAGGTGAAGACAGCCCGGAACGAATTGCACCAGGCTCGCCCCAAGCCACCCGACGTCCCTGTTTGAGCCCATGGTCGACGCGTTGTTGGTCCAGGTCGACAAGCTGGTGGGAAACACAGGCAAAGAGCGGGAGTTCGAGGGTCAGCGAACCGTGCAGCTCCGCCTGGGAGAGTCCCGCGTCGATGGCCCGATGCGGGTATCAGGTCGGGCCGTGGGGACATCCGGTGGGGTCAATACCCACTTCGATGCGTCGGCGACGGTCGATCTCATTTGCAACCGCTGCCTCACCACCTGGTCCGAAGAAATCACCGTCACCGGTTCCCACCATTTCGGGATCGAGCCGGATGAAGACGGTTATGCAATAGTCGATGATCATGTCGACGTCGGGGGAGTCGCCAAAGACGAGCTTGCGCTGTCTCTACCGGCACGACCTCTGTGTAGGGAAGACTGCCTGGGACTTTGCCCAACGTGCGGAATCGACTTGAATAGGGAACCCTGTGGCGGTCACGGTGACGATTCGGATTCGCCGTTTGCCGCACTGAGAGACCTATTCGATTCCTGAGCTATCAAGGAGAGCACCTCATGGCGGTGCCAAAAAAGAAGATGTCGCGCTCGCGTACCCGGCAGCGCAAGGCAGCGTGGAAGGTCGAAAGAGCACCTTCTGTTGCCTGCGAGCAGTGCGGTACACCTAAGCTCCCACATCGCGCTTGTCGCAACTGTGGGACTTACGCCGGCCGCGAAGTCATAGACACCAAATAGACGAATTGGCAACGATTGCCCTCGACGCGATGGGGGGCGACAACGCCCCGGTCGAAACCG
>JBBDMR010000074.1:0-23037 GCA_040878225.1 Acidimicrobiia bacterium | reverse complement strand
TGGTGGAGGATTGCCCCTCGCCGTCGGGCTTGCTCTCGCCGATAAGCTCAACCACCGACAGAGGGTTACCGCGGTCTTCTTCGGTGAGGGTGCCGTTGCCGAGGGCGAATTCCACGAGTCGATGAACCTCGCAGCGTTGTGGGATCTTCCGGTTCTCTTTTGCTGCGAGAACAACCTCTACGCCATGGGCACCGCTCTCGACCGGTCCGAGTCACAGACTCACCTGACGTTGAAGGCGGCGAGCTACGAGATGCCGGCCTGGGTGGTTGACGGGATGGACGTCGAGGCCGTCGAGGGGGCGGCCAGAAAGGCCGTCGAGTCGGTGCGGGCGGGCGGCGGGCCCCATTTTCTCGAATTGCGCACCTACCGCTTCCGGGCGCATTCGATGTTCGACCCGGAATTGTACCGGGCGAAGGACGAGGTCGAAGAATGGAAGGGTCGCGATCCGATCGAGTTGTTACGCGAGAGGCTGGTGGCCGATGGACTGCTGACCGATGAGGTATGGCGTGAAATGGAAGACAGAGTCCGTGTCGAAATCGACAACGCTGTTGCGTTTGCCGAGGCCGGCTCGTGGGAGCCAGTAGAGGACCTGACCCGATTTGTTTACTCGGAGGTGTCGACGTCATGACGGGTGTTAGCGCACCATCGAGGACCACTACTTATCGGGAGGCTATGCGGGAGGCTATGTCGGAGGCTATGAGACAGGACGACCGGGTCTTTCTGATGGGGGAGGACGTGGGTCGGTATGGCGGCAGCTTCGCAGTGTCCAAGGGAATGCTTGATGAGTTCGGCCCCGAACGTGTCCGGGACACGCCACTTTCGGAATCGGCGTTCGTCGGCGCGGCGATCGGGGCTGCTCTCGCAGGAATGCGCCCGATTGTCGAGGTGATGACCGTCAACTTCTCGCTGCTCGCTCTCGACCAGATCGTCAACACCGCCGCCCTCTACCTCCACATGTCCGGGGGCCAGTTCAACGTTCCTGTCGTCATCAGGATGACGACTGGCGCGGGCCGACAATTGGCGGCACAGCACTCGCACTCACTGGAGGGGTGGTACGCCCATGTCCCGGGACTGAAGGTGCTCGCCCCGGCAACGGTCGAAGATGCCCGCTGGATGCTGGCTCCAGCTCTCGAGGACCCAGACCCGGTGATCATTTTCGAGCACGCCGGGCTCTACAACAGCGAGGGTGAGCTCTCCGCGGATGCGGGTCCTGTCGACATCAGCTCCGCCAGAGTCCTTCGCCCTGGCAGCGATGTCAGCCTGGTCACATACGGGGGATCTCTGCCCAAGGCTCTCGACGCTGCCGTCGAGTTGGAAGATCAGGGGATCTCTGCGGAAGTGCTCGATCTACGGGTGCTGCGGCCGCTGGACAAGGCCGCCATCCTCCGGTCTGTCGCCCAGACCCATCGAGTCGTGATCGTCGACGAAGGCTGGAAGACGGGAGGACTCTCCGCGGAGGTCGCCGCCATCATCGCCGAAGAGGCAATTTGGGATCTCGATGCGCCGATCGAGCGGGTGTGTTCCGCCGAGGTCCCGATTCCCTATGCCCGCCATATGGAGGAGGCCGCCCTGCCGCAAGTGCCTGGCATCGTCGACGCGGCGAAAAGACTGATGGGATCATGATCGAATTCGCCCTTCCCTCGCTTGGCGCCGACATGGACGAGGGGATGTTGGTGGCGTGGCTGGTACAACCGGGTGATCGAGTCGAGTACGGCCAGATCATCGCCGAGGTGGAGACCGACAAGGGCATTATCGAGATCGAGTGCTGGCACGACGGGGTGATCGAGGAGCTGTTGTGTCAACCCAGCCTGGAGAAGCTGCCGGTTGGCACACCCCTGGCGAGGATCAGTTTGAGTGAAGCGGAGGCGCCCTCCCCGCCGTCGCAGCAAGTTCTGACCTCGGCTGCGCCTCAGCAAAGACCGCCAAGCGTCCCACGGCAGATGTCTCCTCCGGTCCGTCACCTCGCTCACACGCTCGGAGTCGACATCGATCATGTGGTCGGCAGCGGCATCGACGGCTCGGTGACCAGAGAGGATGTGAGGAGAGCTGCGGCCCCCGCGATCGCCTCGTCGCAATCCCGTCCGGCTCCGGTAGCCCCACCTCGAGCCAAGGCCACACCTCGAGCACGGGCACTGGCTCGTGAACTCGGAGTCGATTTGAAGTCGCTGAGGTCGTCACGTTCCGATGGGCTTTTGGTTCACGCAGATGTCGCGAGCGCGACCGCCGGTCGAGCTTTCGAGGAGCGCGAAGACAGAGTGGCAGTCATGCGCAAGGCGATTACCCGCTCGATGGGCCGGTCGAAGCGAGAAATACCCCACTACTACCTGGCCTCACGGATCGACATGAGTCGTGCCCTTGACTGGCTCGAAGAGCTGAACACGGAGCGGCCGATAACACAACGGGTACTTCCGGCCGTACTGCTGCTCAAGGCCACCGCACTTGCGGTGCGCGAAATCCCGGACCTCAACGGTCGCTGGAACGACGAGGGTTTCGTGCCCTCCGGGTCCGTCCACCTCGGTGTTGCGATCTCGCTACGCGAGGGGGGCCTTGTTGCTCCGGCCATTCATGATGCGGACCAACTCGATTTGGATGAGCTCATGGAGCGCCTACGCGACCTCGTCTCCCGGGCTCGCACCTGGAGACTGCGGGGCTCGGAGATGTCCGATCCGACGGTCACCGTGACCAACCTCGGTGACCGCGGGGTGGACCTGGCCTTTCCGATCATCATCCCCCCACAAGTCGCGATGGTCGGGTTTGGCAAGATCATCGAGGAGGTGGTTGCAATTGACGGTGAGCCGGTGGCCCATCCCGTCGTCCACGCCACCCTCGCAGCTGACCACCGCGTGACCGACGGGCACACCGGCGGGCTCTTCTTGACAACGCTGGATCGGCTCTTACAGAAACCGGAGGAACTATGACCAATGAACAAGCACGCGATCTCATCTTCGATATCCTCGGTGATATTGCGCCGGAGGTGGATCGCACCTCAGTCGACGACAGCCTGGATCTCACCGAGCAACTCGACCTGGACTCCATGGACTATCTCACCTGGATGATCGGCATAAGCGAGAAGACCGGCCTGGATATCCCACAGCGCGAGGTGTCGAATTTCATGACCATCGATGGGGCTGTGAGCTATTTGGTGGGGCACACGGCAACCTTGGATCTATCTGATAGGAGTTAGCTATGACCGTTACAACGCTGCACGAAGTAGAGGAGTCGCTCCGGGCCCTCGACCCGGAGACGCTCCGGGAGATGGTGTATCAGACAGCCCGTAGTCACATCAATGTGTGTCAGCTGACCTCACAGGTCGGTGGCTGCGCGCACATCAATGGCGAAGAGACACGAGACAGAGTCGATGCCCTTAGCGTCGCCGAGATGGCCGGCATCCTCGCCCCCACCGCCTGGATGTCGATCGACCTTCACCGCCGGCTCGGTGACCGATGAGTCTGACTCAAACGGAATCGAAGATATGAGAGAGGCCAGTGAGACGACCCACGAACCCCAAATTGGGGCGATCTTCGATGATCAGACCATCGCTGAGGCAGCCGTAGAGGATCTGAGACGCTCCGGATTGGCTGACGAGCATCTCGGTGTTGCCGTACATGGGTCGGACCGTTACGTGTTCGAAGGAGATGTCGAGGCCGAGACGGCTCACGGTCTCGAACGAGGCATGTTCGTCGGGGCACCGATCGGTGCCATCGCCGGCATGACGGTGCTTGCCCTGATGGTCCCCGGCGCGGGGACGCTAGGAGTGGCCGGCATTCTCGCCGCTGGCGGCGTCACCGGCGCGCTCGCCGGTGGATTCTGGGGTGCCTATCTCGGGCTGAAAGCCGAGGAACATGTCATGGAAGAGGAATGGAATTGGGAACGAACCCCACTCCAGAAGGGCCAGGTGATGGTCGTCGTAGACCAGCACGGGCATCCCGACGAGGTGAAACGGATCCTCGAGCGCCATGAAGGGCGAATCGTCGTCAAGCCCAAGCACCTCGGCTGAGCCGGTGCGAACGCCATCCGATACGTCGAGATGGCAGAACGAAATCACGGGCCGCAAAACCTGACTTATGGCCCTACCACCCAGCCGTGTCGACATGACAATAGATAAGACAGAGCCCGGCTGGATTGGGCCGCCAGCCAATAAGAACGAGGGCAATGGTCCGAGACAGGAGGTGACAATCGTGAAGTTAGAGCTATGGAGACCGCTCATCGACATCGAGAAGGAATGGGATTCCGCCCTTCGCTTCCCCCGCTTTGTGAGCGAGGGATTCGAGTTTCCTTTCCGGCCGTCGATGGACGTCACCCGGACGGATGGAGAGCTGATCGTCACGGCTGAACTGCCCGGAATCGACCCGGACAAGGATGTCGAGATCACGGTCGACGAGGACTATCTCACCATCAAAGGTGAGAAGTCCGAGGAGAAGGAAGTCTCCGAGGAAGACCATTACATGCACGAGAGGAAATACGGGAAATTCGTGAGGCGGATTCCCGTCCCCGAGGGTGTCAGCGCCGACAAAATCAAGGCGAGTTACACCAAAGGAATTCTCACGGTGAAGGTGGCTCTCCCCGAAGAGACCAAACCGGTCGAGCCGGAGAAGATCAAGGTCGAGGTCGACGCCTGATCCATTCCGAATGTAGAAGAGAGCGGGTCCGAATTGGGCCCGCTCCCTTCATTTTGTAGCGACTGCCGCATGGCGTGGCGCCCACCATCATGTGAACGTGTGCTTATCGTTGAGGGATCATTGCACCTCTCGGCGGCGGGACCAGGGGGTCAGGGTCGCTAGCAGGAACGCTGTGCCTTCGAACCCGGCTCCGCCTTTCTCCGCCACCGACGGGGCGGTTGGCGGGAGGGTGCTCACCCTTTCACCACCCCTACCGGGCGCAGGCGGGCCACCAGGCCTGCCAGGCCGGCTGCCTGACACACCCGGGCCACCTCGGTCACGTCCTTGTAGGCATAGTCGGCCTCCTCGGAGAGGAGTCGAATCGACCTGGGACGCACCGAGATCCCCCTGGCCTCCAGTTCGTCTTTGACCTCGCCGCCACCACGGACTCGCTTCGCCGCGTGGCGGCTCATCATCCTTCCCGCCCCATGAGCGGCGGAGTCGAAGGCGGGGTTGTCAGGAACACCTTTCAACACCCAGGAGGCGGTCCCCATCGAGCCAGGGAGGAAGACGGGCTGTCCGACTCTCTGCAGGTCGTCGGGTAGGTCGGGGTGATCGGGTCCAAAAGCCCGGGTGGCCCCCTTGCGGTGGACACAGAGAAGACGGTCCTCACCGCCGACCTGGTGGTGTTCGAGTTTGGCCAGGTTGTGGGCCACGTCGTAGACTAGATCCATCCCGGTCTCTTCGGCTGAGATGCCCAACGCATCGGCAAAGGCATGTCGGGTCTCGTGGGCCAAGACGTGACGGTTGGCCCAGGCGAAGTTGGCCGCGGCCGCCATGGCCCCCAGATAGACCTCCCCCTCCGGGGATCGCACCGGGACACAGGCCAACTGACGGTCTGGCACCTCGATCCCGTATTCCGCCATGGCCGGACCCATCAGCTTCACTTGCTCCTGACAGGTCTGATGACCCAGCCCCCGGCTTCCACAGTGGATCATCACTGTGATCATTCCCTCGGCCAGCCCGAACACCCGAGCGGCATCGGGATCCACGACTTTGTCGACCACCTGCACTTCGAGGAAGTGGTTGCCCGCCCCGAGAGATCCCAATTGTCCCTGGCCCCGCCGGCGCGCCAGTTCCGAGATTCGCCCCGGATCGGCCCCGGCCGATGTGCCTCGCTCCTCGCAACGCTCCAGATCCGCCTCCGTTCCATAGCCGGCGTCCAAGACAGCGGGGACTCCCCGTTCCAGCACGTCTCCGAGCAGTTCTCGTCCAGCGATGCCCCCCTTCCCGATACCCCGGGGAATACGACGCGCCAGCTGTGCCATGACCCCCTCCCGGTGAGTTTCGAAGTCGGACATGGTGAAGCGGGACGAGAGAAGACGGACCCCACAGCAGATGTCGAAGCCGACCCCACCCGGTGAGACGACACCTCCCTCCTCCACGTCGGTGGCAGCCACCCCACCGATAGGGAAGCCGTAACCCCAATGGATGTCAGGCATCGCCATCGACGCCTTCACGATCCCGGGAAGATGAGCCACATTCTCCACCTGGACCACCGCCCGGTCCTCCTCGGCCTTCATCAACAACTTCTCCGAGGCGAAGATCCACCCCGGGACCCGCATCCCACCATGTCTGGGAATCTCCCAGATCACATCGTTCAGAGGCCGTATCGCTGAGGCTTCCGCCTCCCTTGCCGGTGGGGCGGGTGCGGTGGCATCGGCGCCAGCCCCGTTAGCACTGCTCACATCAGAACCCTCGTGGGACCGCGTGTCGCAGGGACTTGCTACGGGTGGCCTCAGCCTCCTCCATCTCCTCTCGTACCCGCTTCAACTCATCTTCCAGATAACCCAAGTAGTCCTCGAGCTCTTCACGGCGTCGCCTTCGCGCGATCGGCGGTCCGATCGGAGTCTGCTCATACCACCAGGGCGGCCCCACACAGCAGGGACCATGATGCGAGTGCCAACAACAACCCATAATTCACCTCCTGCAACCGACCCTACGAAACTCGCCGGCATGGAGATAGGGCCGAAATGCCCGAGTCGCCGATCAGCGCCCACGCCACGGGAACGTCGCCGGAGGTAGGTGATTGGCTAGAGCCCGACCGGCCACCTAGGGACTTATGCCCCTAGGTGCCACGGTCGTTGGTAGGCGATACTGGGGACAGGTGATATCTCGTGTTCAGTGATCGTGAAGAGGCGGGTCGCCGTCTGGCAGAACAGCTGACCCATCTGGGGAATCGGGAGGACGTGGTGGTCCTGGGCCTCCCCCGGGGAGGTGTCCCTGTGGCATACGAGGTGGCCACCCGTCTCCACGCCCCGTTGGACGTCATAGTGGTCCGCAAGCTCGGAGTCCCTTATCAGCCTGAGTTGGCCATGGGCGCCATCGGTGAGGAAGGGGTCCGC
The DNA here is from genome assembly GCA_040878225.1 of Acidimicrobiia bacterium. Classification (GTDB taxonomy): domain Bacteria; phylum Actinomycetota; class Acidimicrobiia; order Spongiisociales; family ZC4RG35; genus MA-ANB-1. Next base: position 16,034 of record JBBDMR010000074.1, on the reverse strand, counting down.
ATCCTTGACTCCAGGGTCATGTCCATGGCAGGAGTCTCCGAGCATGAGTTGGAAGCCGTGGAGCGGCGAGAACGCGCCGAGCTGCAGAGACGGGCGGAGCTGTTCCGCAAGAGTCGGCCACGGGTGGAATTATTCGGCAAGGTGGCAGTGATAGTCGACGACGGCATCGCCACCGGCTCCACCATCAAAGCCGCCTGTCGAGTGGCCCGCGGTCTCGGCGCCGTCCGGGTCGTGGTCGCAGCACCGGTGGCTCCCGTAGACGTGGCCGAGCGACTCGCAGGAGACGCCGACGAGGTCATCATCGTCGAACAGCCAGCTTCGTTTTACGCCATCGGCCAGTTCTATCTCGACTTCAACCAGACGACAGACGGCGAGGTGACATCGCTGCTGGAACGGGTAGCCAACGTTCCCGTCGGTTCGCAGGCGGCCGACCTCCCAAAAAGAGGGGCGGCCGGGTATGACGGAGATGTGCGCATCGCCGCCGGTGGGGTCGGCCTCGAGGGACGACTGAGTCTTCCTGTGGACTCGACAGGCACTGTCATTTTCGTGCACGGCTCCGGTAGCAGTCGCCACAGCCCACGGAACCGCCATGTGGCTCACGCGCTCAACCAGGCTCGTCTGGGAACTCTGCTCTTCGACCTCCTCACTCCCGCCGAAGAGCTGGACCGGGCCAACGTCTTCGACATCGAGCTTCTCGCTCGTCGGCTGATCGAGGTCACCGGCTGGCTCACCCGATTCGAGGAGTGGCCGTCGCAACCCGTCGGTTACTTCGGAGCGTCCACCGGTGCTGCTGCGGCCCTCCGCGCAGCGGCAAGTCTGGGACCAGACATCGCCTCTGTGGTGTCGCGGGGCGGACGACCCGACCTCACGGGACCGCGCATCTCAGATGTGGTGGCACCGACACTTCTCATCGTCGGAAGTCTCGATACCGTCGTACTCGACCTCAACCGCAGAGCACAAGCCCAAATGAGATGCGAAACCGAACTCGAGATCGTCCCGGGGGCCACGCACCTCTTTGAAGAGCCGGGTGCCCTCGACCACGTGGCCACACTGGCGAGACAATGGTTCACCCGCCACTTCCAGAAAGCCGTCACCGGCCGTCCCCGGGTATGACGGCCGAGCCCATGCGCCTATTTCTATCAGGCGACGTGATGACCGGCCGCGGAATCGACCAGATCCAGGAGACACCCGGCAGCCCGGCGCTATATGAGCCATGGGCAAAGTCGGCCATCCGATACGTCGAGATCGCAGAACGAAGACACGGGGCCATACCCAGGCTCGTGAACCCCCATTATGTCTGGGGAGATGCCCTGGGGGTGCTCGACGAGTCCGAGGTCGACGCCCGCATCATCAACCTTGAGACCGCGGTGACCAACCGCGGTCAACCGTGGCCCGCCAAGGGAATCCACTACAGGATGCACCCGCTCAACGTCGCCGTCCTCGAGGCTGCAGATGTCGACTGCTGCGTCCTGGCCAACAACCACGTCCTCGACTGGTCTTACGCGGGGCTCAGCCAGACCCTGGACTCGCTGCACGACGCCGGGATCTTCACCGCCGGGGCGGGTGCCGATGCCCGTGACTCGCGAAGGCCTGCGGTGATCGAGACCCACTCCGGATCGCGTGTGGTCGTGCTGGCAGTCGGCATGCAGTCAAGCGGTATCCCCGCTTCTTGGTCGGCGGCCGGCGACCGTGCCGGTGTGTGGCTGCTCCGCTCGCTGACCAACGATGCCATCAAGGATATCGGGGATGAGCTCTCGAGAGTCAGGCGACCGGGCGATGTGACAATTGTCTCCATCCATTGGGGACCCAACTGGGGCTATGCGATCCCTCCCGGCCACAGACGCTTCGCCCAGGCGCTCATCGACGAAGCAGGCGTGGACATCGTCCACGGCCACTCCTCCCACCATCCCATTGGCATCGAGATCTACCACAACCGGCTCATCCTCTATGGCTGCGGCGACCTGATCAACGACTACGAAGGCATCGGCGGCCACGACGAGTTCCGACCCGGTCTAGGCGCTCTCTATCTGGTGACCTTCACACATGCAGGACTCAAGGAGCTGGAGATGATTCCGATGCGTCTCCGTCGCTTCCGTCTGCAACTGTCCGAACGCGAAGATGTCTCCTGGCTGGCATGGGCCCTCACCCGGGCCAGCCGGCCTTTCGGGACCAAGTTCGAGGACGTCGGGGATGGCCGTCTCCGTGCCTCATGTGACCTCGAAAGATGAGCGGCGCGTCGGGAGCGGCTTGAAATAGCGTTCCGATTGACTCTCACCGGAGTCGGTGCGATGGACTCACCTCGCTTCGCTCCCGCTGGCTCCTGGTCGAGTACAACGGCGTGAAAGTGGTCCTCGACGGTGGTGGTGATCCGAGCGCGTTTCCCGAAAAGGTCAACGGGTGGCTGGTCACCCACGATCGCGCTGAGCGAATCGTGAGATCGAGAGCTGACCAGGGAGGGGGGAGTGGAAGCGCGGGTCGAACGATCTTCCGCCCAAGGTCTGACGCTGGACCTGATGCCGGTGATCCACACGTCGCATCCCACCTATGGCTACTCGATTCGCGCCGAGTAGCGTCGCATCTTCTGGGCTCCCGAATTTCTCGTCTTCCCGGAGTGGGCCGGCCACAGCGATCTCATGTTCGCCGACGCCGCGGGGTGGGATAGAGCGATTCATTTCAGAGGTAGTGTCGGCGGTCACGCTGCCGCCCTTGCGGTGAGTCGAGAGGCAAAAGAGCGACATGTCAGTCGTCTGGTCCTCGCCCACATTGGACGCCCCACCATCAGGGCAACGGACCGAGGAGAGAAACCACCGTTTGGGTCCTTCGGGCACGAGGGCGCCCGGTTCGAGCCGCGCCGTTGGCGCCGATGAAACGTCGGCGAAGGTCTTGTTCATCCAAATGACCGTGAGGACCTTTGCCTCTAGGAGTCATGGTTGATGCACGCGAAGATGCAGATGGAGTATTCAATGCACAGGCCAGATTTCGACATACCGGATGAAGAGGAGACCGGGGCCTCTAGTGATGAGCCCGTCGTAGATCTTGAATCTGATGGGCTTGACGTTCGAGCAGAGGCCGAGGTCAATCCCTCATCCTCCGGCTTCTTCCCGGAGGATCAGAGACGACGGATCGATAACGCGGAGTTGGACAACATCATCGGTGAGTTAGTCGACATGTTGAACGGTCGGGACCTGGACGGGTTGAGCGACCTTTTGGCACCTAACGTCGAGTTTGGCTTTCTGGGCGAGTCGTCTCGAGAGGGGGTTGTCGAGGGCCTCAACGACCTGTTCTTGAGATACCCCACACTGTTGATGACCCGGGGCGAATCCGGTTCGGACCCGATCGTGGCTGTGTGGATATTCGACCGGGAGGCGGACCGTTTCGATCCCTTCGGCTACATGGTCTTTGAGACGAGCGACGACGACGCTGGTCTGGTTCAACGGATCGAGTACATCGATGAGCTTCCTGAGTCCGATGACCTGGTCGTGGAGACTCCTGAGCGCTCCGAGCTCCAAGAATGGGAGGATTGGTCTGAGCTCGACGAGGATTGAAGGCCCCGCTGAGAAAGGATGCCTTCTGCATCGTCGGGGCTCATTCCGGGAAAGCTCCCCGCCGATCTGCTGGCGGCACTGCTCGTCAACCTGCCCGATGAAGGCGGTTGGGGCTGATCCTTGAGACACATGACCCTCTCCCTCCTGTCCGGGTCGGCTCATCCGCAGCTGGGTCAGGTCATCGGGGAGATCCTGGGCGTGACGCCGGCTGTCTGTGAGGTCGAGCGTTTTCCTGATGGGGAGCTTCAGGTGAAGGTGGGGCCCTTGCAGGACCGGGATGTGTACATCGTCCAGCCGACCGGACCCCCGGTGAACGATCACATGGTTGAGTTATTGCTGTCGATAGACGCATGTCGCCGGGAGAATGCTGGGAGGATCACCGCGGTAATCCCTTATCTCGGATATGCCCGGCAGGATCGGAGAACCGCTTCAGGACAGTCTGTAGCCGCCCAGGTCTTCGCCAGGGCAATTACGACGAGTGGGGCGGACCGCGTTGTGGTCGTCGACCCCCACACCCCTACGGTTGAAACGCTGTTCAATGTGCCCGTCGAGGTGCTCACCGCTGTTCCGGTTCTCGCCACAGCTCTGGAAGAGCACATCGGCGAGGACGCCGTGATCGTTGCGCCCGACCTCGGTGCGGTGAAGCTCGCCGAACATTACGGATCCGTGCTCGGCAGGACGGTGGTCATCGTGCGCAAGACCCGCTACTCGGGCACTGAGGTGAACGTCGAGGAAGTCGTCGGGGATGTGGCGGGAAGGCACGTGATCATCGTCGACGACATGATCAGCACTGGAGCCACCATCCGCGCCGCTGCCGGCGCTGTCTTGGAGAGAGGGGCGCTTCCCGACATGGTGGTAGCCGCCACCCACGGTCTGCTGGTTCCGGCTAACAATGCAGATCCGGTCTTCCCGAAGATTCGACGGGTGCTGATCACCGACAGCGTGGCTGCTCGGCCCACACCCGACACCGACGTGCCACTCGAAGTCGTGTCGATCGCTCCGCTCCTGGCCGATGGGATCGACCGCCTACATCAGGGTCGGCCGCTGGACGATCTGGCAATGCGACGATGATCGCGGCGGGCTCGATCGGGTGCAGAGCTCAGGGTTCGAGCCATGCAGAAGTCCCGGCGACGATGTGTGTCCTTGGGCCGAAATGCCCTACCCAACCTGGCTGTGTGAATGATGATGAGGACAGAGGTCATCGAGGAAAAATATGCACGAACAGGAGCTGATGGCTGAGGTCCTGGAGACCCTCCAGAGCCTGGCGGACGGAGAGTCCGTCGGGGAGGTCGAGATCGCCCTGGGACCAGGGGTCGACCGGGAAGATGCGGAGCGGACTTGGGGGACGCTAACCGAAGGCACTCCATTGGCGGGAGCGCATGTCGTCTGGGAGCAGGCTTTGGATGTTCTGCGTTGCGGGGACTGCGGGCGCGAGTACACCGGTGACCGCCTCGAATCCTGTCCCTACTGTGGAGGCGACGGTGTCGTGATCGAACCCGCACTGCCGGTGAGCCTTGGACGCTGGGTCGTGGACGCGGTGTGAGCCACCGACACAAAAGGGACGTTCTCCTCTACTGCTATTCGTCGGGAAAGAGGACGATCATGTCATGACCAAAGGCACGATCGTCTGGTTCGACAATCAAACCGGAGAAGGGCGGATCCGTCGTGACGGCCGTGAGTATCCGGTGAGAATCTCTGACATCGAGACGTCGGCCCGTGTCCCGAACGCTCCGGTGCATTTCGACATCGTGCGTCATGACGGGGTGAGGTGGGCGGTGAATGTGACTCTCCGTCGGGGGACACGTGTCTCGCCTTGGCACCATCGCTTCGGAGATTTGGCCGGCGCCCATCATCCAGACGAGAAAGGCCACCACCCGCTGACAGACGACCGACCGGGAGTCGACCCCGCATACGAGGGCCGGCCAACAGAGCTTGCCGAGGAGTGGGCGCGCCTGGTCAACCTCGAGGACCTGTCGACTCTTCGGCTGCTGTATGCCCCTGAAGCCGTCCTCCATGAAGGGCGAAAACGAGTAGTCGGTCGTGACGCCATCGTCGAGTACCTGAGTGCGAGATTCTCGGGGTCGTCGCCTCAGGCGAGGGTCCTCGGCGGCCGGAACGGTGTTGTTGCCGTGGAGCTGAGCTTGGAGGGTCGGACCAGTCTCATCGAACTCAAGCTGGCTCACGGCCGGGTGGTGGAACAGAGAAACCGACCGACGACCAGGCGCCATCGGACTTAGTCCGCAAGACGGAAGACGTCGATCGACGCGATACCGGCTCTTCGGGATCACACCGGGGCGATCAGGCCGTAGTGGCCGTCGTAACGGTGGTAGACGACGTTGCCCCGGTGGTCGGTTGTGCTGGCGTAGAAGAGGTACCGCTGGCCGGTCGCCTCGAGCCGGCTGATCACCTCTTCGACGTCGAGCGCCGGCACCGCATGCGATGACAGCACGATCCTGGCGCGGGTCGGACCAAGCTCTGCGTCGCTGGCAAGGAGCCGGGTGAGGCGATAGCGGGCTTCTCCGTCGCGCTCGATGAGCGCATCCTGGCCGCTGGTGAGGTCTCTGAACAGATGGAAATCGTAGTCGAGTTGCTCCATCTCCAATACGGCCTCGTCGGGGGTCAGCTCGTCGATGGCGTAGGTCTTTCTGCGGACCAGCTGCCGTTCGGCCAGGGGGCGGTCGTAGTACTCGGGCCTGCCCGTCGGCAGATCCCCGTGCCGCCACTCACCGGTTTCAGGGACACCCTGTCGCTTGCGGAGAGCTCTTCGCCGTTGCGAGCGATGCTCCAACTTGTCGCGCAGGCGTCGCGTCAAAAGGTCGGCCGCTACGTGTGGAGTCTCGGCGGCGACCTGGGCTCTGACGAGGTCTCCGTTGACGTCGAGCAACGCCTGCGCGATGACGGGCCGGGTCCGCGCCGGATCCGAAGCGATGGTGAGCTTGACTCGAGCGAGGAGCACCGGCTCCCTGATCTTCGCCAACACAGACTGAAGCCGATCACGGGAATACTCGATTTCCTCGTCGGATACACCCCCATGGGTGATGACGATGATCTCGTCCCGGGTCGGTCTCCGCAGGTTGCCCGTCATCCGACGTTGCCTGCGTCTGTCGCCTCTCTTTCGACGCTTGAATCTCACAGGCATTGACAGTCCTCCTTCAGGGTTCTCATCAGCTTGTATACGAGCATGGGGTGGGCGGTCGCCAGGGCCGTTTGTCCCAAATGCCATCTTCGACCGCTACCAGGGAACGAAACGGAGCCGCGCAGCAACCAGATCCTTGGCGAGCCGGGTCTCGGTCATCACATGCTCAACGGAGCCGCCCGCCTCGATCACGGCCCGGGATAGCGCTTCGAAAGCATCAGGCAGATGCCGGGTTTCTGCCCCGCACCGCAGGCAGGTACCTGTTGGCCGGGACAGTGCCCCACAGCTGCTGCAGACGGATCCCTCCATAAGCACCCCATCGTGGACGAAGAGTCTGGAGATGGCGTGGTGGGAGGCAGCGTCCAAGACACGGTCGACGCCTATGACACCTAGATCGCCGTCCCCGGCCAAGGAATAGACTTCGTCGACCTCCCGCGCCTCCTCCCGTCTCTCATAGGACTCCTCGAGCTCGGCGACGCGCTTGGTCAGGACCGCAGGGGTGAGGGTGTGCAGGTCGATGACGAAGGTCTCTGTGATTTCTTGAACACTCGGCTCGAGATACGGCAACAGCGCTCGTGTAGCGTCGTGGTGGCCACCCACCAGCACCAGGTCGATGGCTCCTTCCCGTCGCATCCGCCCTACGCGCCCGGCCACCTCCCGGAACAAGTGGTTTCGTACCTCCTCACCGTGCTGGCGATGACGGAACTCCTCCAGCCCGTACCATCCAGCGAGGTTGGTCTTCCGGAGCTCCTCGGCTTCGATGATCTGCTGGTCGAGAACTTCGCCCATTTGGTAAGAGAAGATCTGTGCCCGACGCGAGTCGAGGACCACCACGGCGATCCTCCGGAATTCGTCGAGGACCGCCTGGAGAGGTCTCAGGTAGGGCGCCGATCCCACTACTGCGCAGTCCCAGACCCGTCGCGGCAGATTAAGCCGCTCTCTGAGCCCCAGCTCATCGCAGATGAAGACCGCCACGCCCTTGGAGGGCAGGCGTTCCAAGGTCCCAGCCATCGCCAGCACCTGTTCTGCAGCGGCGCGGAGTGCCATTGAGGAGTCGTGATCGAGATCCCCGGACGCGGCAAGCCTCTCTACGGGGTCCATCAGATTCCGGAGTCGGGGTCGTATCGATGCCCACTCTGTTTGTTCGGGATGAAGGGCGAGATACACCGACAAGATCGATGCCGAGGGACTCTCGATTCTCGAAAGCCTGCCCACGGTCTCTTCCAAAACGCTTACCACTTCGTACCTCCTTGGGAGCTGAACTAATCCTCTCGATCGTATAGGTGCAAGACGTGGGAGCGGAAGGGTCATTGGTCACCATTCGGGACCGCCGTGTCTGCCGCATCTTGCCGGTGTGCTGGGTCGCTGCTGACACCTGGTTGCTCAGGCATAGACAGGGTCACACCAAACATGCCTATGTCACCTCCACCTCGGTCCCATCCGCCCCGAATGGAAGCTCGAGCTGTTGCCAAGCCCTGCTCCTCGATGATCTCTTCGACCAAATCGGTGAAGCGCCTGGCGTGGATCTGGGAGAGGTATCCGATCGGCATGTCATCGATCCGTACCTCTATCCCGTTTCCGTCGACCGGCACCAACGCGGCTACCGCCTCGAGGTCGACTCCACCAAAGCGACGGTTTCCGCCGGCCAGTGACAGGAGCTCGTCCTGGTGGAAGGACTCTCCGACGACCTCGACCGGGACTTCTCCGCTGATTGTGACCGGTTCTCGTTTCCCGACCCATCCCTTCATTCGACTGCGAGCGGTCGGTCGGCGCGGTAGGCCGAGTTCACGAAGGAGACGGCCGGTGCTGCCGCCGATTCGACAGGCAAAGCAATACCAACGGCATCCGTCGGCATCGATGTGGAGCGACGGATGATGGTCATCGTGGAAGGGGCACAGGTAATGGGCTTCTCCGTCGGCCAGGTCGATCCCGGCCCTGGCCCATGCTTCTTGAAACTCTGCTCGCTCCTGCGCCGTTCGAATCGGGCCTTGCTGTTTTATGTCCTGTCTCCCTTCGCTCGGGTCTATAGCCAAGTGGCTCACCCATCGCGGTAGCGGTGCCAGTTCGTGTGAGTAGTTCAACCATCGATATGACTGTCCCGAAGCATGGCGGCTGGGTGGGGCGACGATCAACCCTCCTTCTGCCTTCAATTCGACGCCCACATCGAGCTCCACGGATGGGAGTTCCCGGTCTGGGCGGGCATACCAGAGATGTCTTCCGCCACCCCCGGTCACGCTCTCCAGGGTCGGAGGAAACCCCTCCAGGCGCGTCAGCGTTTCATCGCCGCCGTGGCGGGGGTCGATATCGATGGTCGCCACGCCGGATACCGATCCCGTAACCACTCCAACATTCGCTTCCGGCCACAGGGTCCACCAATGACGTAGCTCATCCTCTGTGGCGGGCTGGCTCATTGCGTGCTCCCAACGGATGTGGGGGTGCTTGGACGGGGAGGGGCAGTCGATACGTCCACAGGTGCAGGATCCGGAGGAATCTACCGAGTGCATGGCAACCACCGACCATCCCCGTCGCGCATACAGCAGGGCCCACTGGAGGGGTGGCAATGACGGAGGAGTCACCATGTTTACTCCATCCTGCAATCAATGACCACGTTCCCCTCCATCGGGCGGATGGTGATGTTCAGATCGAAGAATCGGCGGATGATGTCTGCGTTGGTGGTGAAGTGGGTTGAGGGCTCGAAGGTGAGGAGAGACCCGCCTCTGGATTGGGTCAGAGGAACTAGGAGCTGGTCGGCCAGATGCATCCCGACCGCGACGCCGGAGTGCAAGTACTGGCGTGTCTTCGCCACTGCCTGGGAGGCGACTTCTTCGGCAGGCAGCCCTCTTCTGCCGAACCCGGCGAATACCTCCGTGACCTGTTCGCTCTCCACAACGAGGATGAGAGCATTACCCGGTCCGTCGGCATCGACCGCTAGAGCCGTCAGGGACTCCTCGGGCCAGTCCAGCCCCTCCTCGACCACTGCCAGCTCCCGGTGTGCGATCGACAGGGGAAGACGGGAGACCAGAGCGCGGGCCCAGACCGATCGGATCTCTCCCCGCTCGGGCAGCTCTAGACGCCTCCAGGTCGCGTTCCCGACCAGTGCCCGGATCCGACCGCCACCCATGGGGTGGAATCCGGGCTTCTCCAGGGACAGGGTCAATTCGGCGCCCATCCGGCGCAACAGGGGAGCGAAGCTGAGAACGAGGAACTCGAAGGGAGGAGCTCCTTCGTTATGGGTCCCACCCTCGACTACGACCCGGGATTCCCCGTCGGCGCTGAGCAGCGGGAGGAGTACGGTCTGGAGGACCAGCCCGGTGCTTCCGGCTGTTCCGATGTCGAAGTGGTACTCACCGGCCCGGACCTCGCCCGGCTCGAATGTCAGGGTCTCCGAGTCGAGGATGGCCCCGTCCGTCGCGGCGTTCGCGATCTCTGCCGCTGCCCTCACGGCAGCGAGGTGCTGGGGCTGCAGACCCGGTCTGTGACGTGCCGCCCGGATTTTCTCGATGGAAAACGGGATACGGGTGAGAAGTGAGCAGGCCAGGGCGGTCCTGAGGATCTGACCTCCACCCTCCCCCTGCGATCCATCCAGCGAGAGCATCTCAGCAACATCCAAGTGCTGTCATCTAGTGCCTCAGATCTGCCCTCCTCGGCTTGGTCAAATCCAGGTAGTCACCAAGCGCCATGGTGATGGTTTCCGTGTGTGTGCCTGCATTGAAGGTGATCCTGGGGCTGTCCAATCCGTGATCGACCAGAGTGGGAATGTCATACAGCGCCCCAAACGGCGGTTCCGCTCCTGGTTCGCAGTCGGGGAACGACGCCGCGAACTCGTCCTCCTCGGCCAGACGCACGCTCTCGGCGCCGAGTGCCTCCACAGCTTTCTCCAGATCGACCATCTTATCTCCGGGAATCACTGCCATCACCAGGGAATCATCGGCCATCAGCATGACGGCCTTCGCCACCTCCCTGCCTGGTACATTCTCGGCCTCGGCCATTTCGCTTGTGGTGTAGGCCGTGGGATGTGTGCCCACCTCGTAGTCGACACCATGTTCCATCAAGTACTTACGGACCTGTTCTGCAGACACCTGATCGTCTCCTTTGTTGTTCTTATTCATACCGGGCTGCCAGGGGAGACACCAGAGGACAAAGTCATTAGGTCGTGGATGAACCGGCGGGCTTCGGCCAAGGCTCCGATATCCAATTCGCCAAAGCGATACGATGTGGACGATCTACAAGCGACATCCGAATTCCTGGTCCTGAGAGATGCAGATTGTTGTTATCCGATCTGACTGAGAAGACGGCGATGGTATTTGGCTTGGGACCTTCGGCTCTAGCCAGCCTCAAGACGGCGGTGCAAGGTGGTACTGAAGATGACAGAACCAGCTCGCGAAGGGAGCATGAGCCCCGATTCTCCGGTGTGTGTGTTCGCTCCGTCGCTGTACCTCACCGTGACCATCGAGGAGCGCGACGGATGCCCGGGGGCAGGTGAGGTACACCTCCATCCGGGTGGTCAGGGCTTTTGGATCGCCCGCATGCTGGCCGAGCTGGGGGGCAACCCGGTTCTCTGCGGACCCATCGGCGGCGAGGCGGGAGCCGTCCTGGAGGCGATCGTGCCCACTTGGGGAATCCGTTTTGCACCGGTGTGGACGAAGAGCGCGTCTCCGTGCCGGGTCACCGACCGGCGTGGTGGTGAGCGGGTGATAGTCGCCGATGGACGCTTGCCACTGGAGCGGCATGGAGTCGACGACCTCTACGATAAGGTGCTCGAGCTTTCGCTGCGCTATCGATGCTGCGTGATCACCGGAACCGATCCCAAAGACTTGCTGTCTTTCTCCTTCTTCGAGCATCTCGGGGCCGATCTGCATGAGGTCGAAACCCTGGTAATCGCTGACCTTCACGGTGTCCAGCTAGACGCATTCCTCACCCGTGGAGCTATCGCCGTGCTCAAGGTAAGCGACCAAGACGTGATCGCAGACGGGATCATCCCCGACCGGTCGGAGGCTTCGGTTCTCAAGGCGATCGCGCACTTTTCGGGCCAGGCGATCGAATGGTTGGTCGTGTCCAGGGCGGAGCAGGGAGCGTTGATGTCGGCCGACGGGTCCATCTACCGGAGCCAGCCTCCGAGATTGGAGGTAGTGGACGAGATCGGAGCAGGTGACTCGATGACTGCGGCGTTGGTGGTGGCCAGGTTGCAGGGTCTCGGGCCCCAGGATGCACTTCGACTCGCCTGCGCCGCCGGCACTGCCAACGTCACACGGCATGGCTTGGCTAGCGCCCCTGCCGAGTTGATCGAGGGGCTGACCCACGAGATAAGGGTCGAGCTGTTGGGACCGAAATGAGTGACCGTGTCGACGGCGAAGGCAACCACCGCAACGGTCCAAGAATGGTGGGCGAGCCTACGGTCTGGGACCGTGTCGTGGTCGATGAGCGGCGACATGCTCCTCCTCTCGAACCACGCCTCCTCGTTACGAACGACGATGGCATAGACGCTCCCGGCCTGAGAGGACTTGCTGCCCGCCTCGCAGAGGATTACGAGGTCGTCGTGGCGGCGCCGAGTTCGGACATGAGCGGCACCGGAACCGCTCTGGGGCGGCTCGACGCTCATGCCGGCGTTGAGTTGAAAAGGGTCGACATGGACGGCGTCCAGCATGCTTTCAGCATCGACGGTCCTCCCGGGTTGGCGGTAGTTTCCGCCGGGCTCGGTGCGTTCGGGCCCAAGCCGGATCTAGTCGTGTCAGGGGTCAATGCGGGCATGAACACAGGGCATTCGGTGATTCACTCAGGAACGGTAGGGGCGGCGCTCACTGCGCGGACGCTAGGAATGCATGGCCTCGCTGTGAGTCTGGCGTGGTCCGACACCTGGCACTGGGAGACCGCCTTCACCGTGGCCAGGTCGTCAGCGGACTGGGTGCTCAGTCATGTCGGCCCACGGATCGTCCTCAACTTGAATGTCCCTGGCCTCCCTTTGTCAGAGGTAAAGGGGATTCGGTGGGCGGATCTCGACGAGTTCGGCTATCTCAGGGTGGCCACCGCCGACATCCCCGGAGAGCGGATCGAATTCGAACTAGCCGGATCGACGGCCGGCCTCGATCCGGCTAGCGACACTGCCCTCTGCTTCGACGGCTACGCCACTGTGACCTTGCTCTCCCCGGTGCAGCCGCTCCCGTTTCCGCCCGCCGATCCCACCGAGATCTGGCGTCCGACGCCCACGCAGACGAGTTAATAGGGGACCCCCGGGCCTCTACTGACGCCTTCGCGCCTATGGGAAGCGTCTGACTCCAGGCTATGTCGCCCTTGCCACAATCGGTGGCTTTTCAATTGGCGTTCAGTCGACGACGAATGTGATCTTCACGTCGACCTGAAACTCGGCAATCTTCCCGTCCTCGATCCGAACCTTCTGGTCTTGAATCCATGCCTCACGGATCGCGTGGACGGATTCACCCGCCTTGTCCACCGCCTGTTGTACCGCGTCCTCAAAGGATTCGGTTGACCGGGCTGTGAGCTCGATCACTTTTGCAACGGACATGTATACCTCCATTCAATGGTCTTAGCTCGACCTTGCCCGGCGAAACCCCGGAGAACCAGGGGCGAAAGACCCACTTTGCCGAAAGCCTCTTGTTGTCGAGCCAACGAGGCATTTAGCTCGCTATCGATCCCGTGTCATCGACCAACATGCTCGAGGGGACAACGCGAGACAGTCTCGCGATGGGTAGTTCTCCTCTGGCGCCACACGGCACGAATCAACAGTATCTGGCTATGGAACGACCATTCGATTCAGTGACCAGCGGAGAGCCTGATCCCGGCTGGGTCCAGAGCCACACCAAGACCGCTACTTTGCGCGAAGGCACCTCGGTGCTGATTCGTCCCATCCTGCCTGACGACAAGAACCTTCTTGACATGGGCTTTCAGAGGCTCTCACCCGAGTCCCGGTACCTCAGGTTCCAGTACACGATCTCTCGGCTCAATGAAGCCGAGCTACGGCATCTGACAGAGATCGACTATCACGATCACTTTGCCTGGGCTGCGTTGGCTAAGGATGAACCAGAGACCTCGATGATTGGCGTGGCCCGATACATTCGGATGGCCCCGGCGTCAGATCAGGCCGAAGCCGCCGTGGCTGTAGTCGACGACTATCAGGGGCGGGGACTTGGAAGCATACTTCTCGCCTTGCTGGCGCAAACCGCTCGAGAACATGGGATTCGCTTCTTCATTGCCTATGTGCAACCGGTCAATGCCCGAGTGATCCGGTTGGCACGCAGGGCGGGCGGAGTCTTCTCCCATGAGGACGGCACGCTGCGTCTCGAGGTACCTCTCGAGGAATCTGATGCCGGCATCGCTGCTGTTCTCCGGGCCGCCGCGGCGACCGAGATCGTCGTTCGACCCGGACCCGAGAAATCGTGAGTCAAACCCCGAGACGAGCTGAATAGGTCGAGGTGCGGAAGGCTCAACTCGGAGAGTGGCTGCCCCTCTCTTCTTCTGCGAGGACCCGGCGAAGCACCTTCCCGGTGAAAGCCAGGGGCAGCTCATCCCGGAACTCTACGGCTTTCGGCACCTTGAAGGGAGCCAAGCGCCCCTTCAGATACTCGATCATCTCCTCTTCGGTGGCGGTCTCGCCCTTACGTAGGACCAGAAATGCTTTGCCTCTCTGGTCGATTCCGCCAACGGGAATTCCAATCACTGCGGCCTGGAGCACTTTGGGATGGGCGAAGAGTTCCTCTTCGATCTCGCGGGGATAGACGTTGAAGCCGCCAGCGGCGAGGATCATGTCCTTCTGTCGGTCGATGATCCTGAAATAGCCGTCGTCCGACATCTCGGCCACGTCACCGGTATGGAGCCAGAGCCTTCCCTCCCGATCACGACGCAGCGTGGACTCTGTCTCCTCGGGGCGGTTCCAGTATCCTTTCATCACCTGGGGCCCGCTAATACACAGAATCCCGGGCGACCCCGGACGAACCTTTATGGTCTCCGACTCGACGTCGACGATCTTGCAATCGGTGTCGGGGAGAGGGACCCCGATGGTCCCGATCCGACCCCCGCTCCCGACCGGGTTGCCGTGGGTGACCGGTGATGCCTCGGTGAGACCGTATCCCTCTACCAGCCTGCCGCCGGTGATTCTCTGGAACTCGGCCTGGACCTCGGTGGGGAGCCCGGCAGCTCCGCTGATACACACCTCGATTGAACTGAGGTCGATGCGCCCTTCCCGCACTCCCGGGTGGTTGTTGATGGCCGAGTACAGGGTGGGGACACCCGGCAGGACTGTGACCCGGTGACGTTCCACCTGCTCGAGAAGGAAGCTCAAATCTCTCGGGTCGGGGACCAGCACCTGAGTCCACCCGCGGAGAACTGACAGGTTCATGCACACAGTCATCGCATAGGTGTGGGTCAGGGGGAGGGCCGCCATGAGCACCTCTTCACCGTCGTCCAGTCCGGTGGCCCAATGACCCACCTGCTGCGCGTTGACGACCAGGTTGCGATGGGTCAGTATTGCCCCTTTAGGGATACCTGTGGTTCCGCCGGTGTAGAGAAATGCAGCCGGATCATCGGGGCGGCTTCGGGATCGGGCCGCGTCGGCCCCTCCCTTTGCCAGCACGGCGGAGAAGGTGACGGTTCCCTCGTCGAGCGGGCGGCGGAGGTGATGGCCGGAACGCCGCTCCTTACTTAGAGTGAAGGCAATTCGGAGCCACCACGGGAAGTAGTCCTTGATATTGGTCACGATCACCTGGCGTAGCCCCGGCATTGATACGTCCACCCTGGGGTAGAGCAGGCTCAGGACCACGATCATGCTGGCTCCTGAGTCCTCGACCTGCCGGCGCAGCTCTGGTGCGGTATAGAGCGGGTTGACGGGGACCACCACGCCCCCAGACCGCCAAACGGCATAGTAAGTGATCACCGCCTGAGGGCAGTTGGGCATGAACAAGGCCACCCGATCACCCGGACGGAGACCGAGCTCCTGCAAGCCGTTGGCGAGACGATCCACCAGTTGATCCAGCATCTTGTAGCCGAGCGTTCGTCCGTAGAAGCTGATGGCCGCGTGCTCAGGATATGTGCCCGCAGTCCGACGCAGCAAGGCATCAAGCGTGGTCTCTAGATAGGTCAGCGACGTTGACACGTCGGGGTCGTACTGGTCATGCCAGGGCCTGGTTGCTCTGATATCAGCGGAGGATCCCATTTGCACCTCACGATCGAGTGTGAAGGAACCGCACATGGGTCGCTAGAGCCAAAGGTCACGTCGCGGAAACTTGCGTTGCGCCAGGGACATCGAAGACGGACCGGGGATGGTGTCGGTCATCGTGAGCAGACCTTTCTTGCGAAAGAGTCCTTATGCCCTGTCGGGGGAGGCTTTGCCGATCGATGCTTGC
>JBBDMR010000073.1:0-23037 GCA_040878225.1 Acidimicrobiia bacterium | reverse complement strand
GGTTTACGATGAGCTCCTCGTTGCAACAACCAGTTGAATACGCCGTCCCTGCCGGTCCGAAAGGCCCGGGAGGTAAGGGGGACTGAGACTCTACGAGCTGAGAGCTGGAGCCAGCTCCGTTGGTGGGACCGTCCCACCCTCCCCTCCGACCTAGCGGTCGGAGGTACTCCCTCCGCCAGCGGAGGGAGAGTCGCTTTAGAGAACTTAGTTCTCTAAAGCTTTGATCTTTTCCAGGCGTCTTACGTGGCGGTCTTCTCTGGAGAATTTGGCCTGGAGGAAAGCGGTGATCAGTTCCCGGGCCACTTCCGACCCGATGACGCGCGCTCCGAGGCAGAGGACGTTCACATCGTCGTGTTCCACCATCTGACGGGCCGTGTAGGTGTCGTGCGCAACGGAGGCCCTGATCCCGTTGAGCTTGTTGGCGGCCACTGCCGCGCCCGCTCCTGATCCGCAGATGATGATCCCGCGGTCGGCCCGGCCGTCGAGGACCGCAGACGCTACTGCTGCTGCATAATCCGGGTAGTCGACGGGGTCGGTGTTGTGGGTCCCCAGGTCGTAAACGGCGTGGCCCGACTCGGCGAGCCAGGAAGCGAGATCGTCTTTGAGCGGGTAGCCGGCGTGATCGGAGCCAAGTGCAATTCTCATACGGGCGGCAGGGTAGCCAGGCCGCCTGGCCCAAACCGGTAGTCGACCGGGTTTTGCCATGCTGACGGGCTATCTTCGGCTTGATGTCACACCTCGTGATCAAAGGCGGCGCCCGCCTCAAGGGAACAGTCGGCGTCCTCGGAGCGAAGAACGCCGCCCTCAAGGAGATGGTCGCCTGCCTTCTCGCTCCCGGTCGTCACCGGCTCACCAACGTGCCCCGGATCCTCGACGTCGAACTCATGTGCAAGGTGCTCACACACACCGGGTGCAATGTCACCCAGGACGGCCACGAGCTGTTTGTGGTGGTCCCCGAAGATCTCAACCCGGAGGCGCCCATCGACCTCGTCCGACAGATGAGGGCGTCGATCGTTGTGCTCGGCCCGCTGCTTGCCCGCTGCGGTTTGGCCCGGGTGGCCCTGCCCGGCGGTGACGATCTCGGAGCCCGGCCGATCGACATGCACACCGGAGGGCTGGAGCAGATGGGGGCGGAGATCGAGCTTGTCCACGGTGAGCTCGTGGCCCGGATCGACGGAAGGTTGAAGGGGACCGAGATCGAACTCCAGTTCCCCTCGGTAGGGGCCACAGAGAACATGCTTTTCGCCGGTGTCCTTGCTGAAGGCGAGACCGTAATCGTGAACGCCGCTCGGGAACCGGAGATCGTCGACCTCATCAACCAGTTAAAGGCGATGGGTGCCAAGATCGAAGGTGGCGGAACGTCGTTGGTCACCATCGTCGGCGTCGACTCGTTGGCGCCAGCTGACCACGCCGTCATCCCCGACCGGCTCGAGGCCGGTACCTATGCAGTGGCCGGGGCGATCACCGCGGGAGACGTCACCATCACCGGTTGTCAGCCGGAGAATCTGCGGATGGAACTGAGGAAACTCGAAGACACCGGTGCCACCGTGGAACAGGGGGAAGGATGGCTGCGTGTGGTCGGGCCGGAGCGACCGAAGGCCGTGGATCTCGCCACTCTTCCGTTCCCCGGTTTTCACACAGACATGCACCCCCAGATGGTCGCCTACCTGACGATCGCAGACGGCACATCGGTGGTCACAGAGAACCTCTATGACGCCAGGTTCAGATACGTCGGGGAGCTGGCGCGAATGGGGGCAGACATCGTCACCGAGGCACAACACGCCGTGATCCGCGGCGTCGAGCGCCTCTCCGGTTGTCCGGTCCTCGCTCCCGATATCAGGGCCGGCGCCGCGCTCGCTCTCGCGGGCCTCAGGGCGGAGGGGACGACAGAGGTCGGTGACATTGTCCACATCGACCGCGGGTACGAGGGTTTTGCCGATCGGCTCACCGCCCTTGGCGCATCCGTCGAGCGCCACGACTGACCCCTTATGCCCGTTAAGACCCACAGCATCTAACCTGAGCCCTATGAAATCACGTCTTTCTCTTCTTTTCGCCGTCTGCTTGGTTGTTGTCGCGTGTGGTGGTGACAGTTCGGAGACTACGACCACCCTCGCCGCTGAGGAAACCACCACGACTGCAGCAGCAGAGACCTCGACGACCGGGGAGACCACCACCAGCGCTGCCGAAACCACCACGACGGTGGCGGCTTCCGGTGGCGATGATTGCCTGGTCGGTTCCTGGGTCCTCGATGATCAGGCCTTCTTCGACCAGGTATTCGCCGAGATGGACGAGGAGACAACCGGTTTTGGTGAGGTGACATCGGTCAGCGGCGCTTTCACCACCACATTCGACTCCGACGGTTCGATCGAGGCGGTCCGCGACGACTGGGGCTTCTCCGTCGCAACGGAAGAGGGCACGTTCAACATCGTGATCAACGGCACCCAGACCGGGAACTGGGAAACCGACGGCTCGACCCTCCTCCTGACCCTCGACGAGGGCGACGTCTTTGACGTCGAGGCTTCGGTTGTGGTCGACGGGGAGGAGATCGACCTTCCCTCCGCACCTATGGAGTTGCCGTCCGAGGCCCTGGCATCGTCCAGTGAATTCTCCTGTAGCGGTGACGAGTTGTCGGTTACCAGCGAAGGCATCACCTCCGAGTTCGACCGCGCCTGAGGGTGGCGCGGACTCCGGAATCGGGAACACAATCTACGCATACGCTGTTTTAGGAAGAACATGAGTGACGCAACGCCTGTGACGATTTCGAGTTCAGCCCCGCATGAGGGCGACATCGACATGGCCAAGCTCGAGGAGACCCTCGAGTACATCCGACCGGCCGTGCAGGCTGACGGGGGCGACCTGGTGCTGCTCGGCGCCGAAGACGGCAAGGTGAGCATCCAGATGGTGGGCGCCTGTGGGGGTTGTCCCCTGTCGATGATGACGCTTAAAGCCGGCATCGAGCGGATCTTGATGGACCGTGTCCCTGGCGTAACCGAAGTGACCGCAGTTGCCGATGCCCCCGAAGCCGACAACGGCGGCACCGGCATCGATATCTCCGGAATTCTCGGGTCCTAGAAAACCGTTCCCAAGGTTCTGCGTATCAGATCTGATAGCAGGGGGATCGATAACTGCCCCTTCTGTTCCTCCAGGCTCTCATATGTGATAGCCACAGCCTTAGGAACGCGACTCTTAATCTGTTTAGCGTGATCGATCCCAATCTTCTCGATGCGGCCCGTGACGGTGACCGGCGCGCGCTGGCCCGGGCTATCACCAGCATCGAGGCTTCACCCCACGGCGTTCAGATCGAACGCGATCCGGCCGTCCCGATCGTCGGTATCACCGGGCCTCCTGGAGTGGGTAAATCCACCCTCGCCAACGCTCTCATCAGTTCGCTGCGGGCGGATTCGCGGCGGGTTGGGATAGTTGCGGTCGACCCGTCGAGCCCGATCACGGGTGGGGCGCTCCTCGGTGACCGGATCAGGATGCAGGATCACATCGGCGATGAGGGAGTGTTTGTCCGCTCCATGGCGACGAGGGGCAGGTTGGGCGGTCTGTCTGCGGCAACCCGCCGGGCGGTGAGCCTGATGACGGTGTCCGATTTCGACATGGTCCTAGTGGAGACGGTTGGAGTCGGCCAGTCCGAGGTCGAAGTCATGGACGTTGCCGATCTGGTGGTGCTGGTAGTCGCTCCGGGTTGGGGAGATCAGATCCAGGCAGACAAGGCCGGGATTGTCGAAATCGCCGACCTGTTCGTGATCAACAAGGCCGACCGTGAGGACGTGGCGCCACTTCGCCGTGCCCTGCAGGAGATCGCAGGGATTGGAGAACGGGAGCGCCCGATCGTCGAGACCGTCGCCATCACGGGCGAAGGCGTCGACGCGCTCCTGGCCACGATCGACCGCCTCGTCGTTCAGTAGCTACCCGGTAGCTTGCGCGATCTCGGCCTGGGCGGCAGCCAACCGGGCACCTTCGACCCGGGGCGGGCTGCAGGACACGTAGTCGAGGCCGATGGATCGGACGAACGCAATCGAGTCGGGGTCACCACCGTGTTCGCCGCAAATCCCCAGCGTCAACTTTGAATTGGCCTCCCGTCCTTCCTTTGCCGCAACCCGCATCAGCCGTCCCACGCCGTTGACGTCGATGGTCTGGAATGGGTCGGAAGCGAGAATTCCCCTCTCCAGGTAGTCACGGAGGAACAGCCCTTCGGCGTCGTCTCGGCTCAACCCGTACGTCATCTGCGTGAGGTCGTTGGTCCCGAAAGAGAAGAAGTCGGCGACTTCAGCGATCTCGCCAGCGGTCAGGGCGGCGCGGGGGAGTTCGATCATCGTCCCCACCGGCACACTGATGTCGAGCCCGCTGTGAGCAGTGGCGTCCGCCATCTCGGATTCGATCATCTCGCGCATGAGTCGCAGTTCCTCAACCGTGGCGACCAGGGGAATCATTATCTCCATCACCGGGTTGCCGCCTGCGTTGAGGCGGTTCGCGATCGCTTTTCCTGCGGCCCGTGCCTGCATCCGGTAGAGCTGGGAGATCATCAACCCCAGCCTCACTCCTCGCAATCCGAGCATCGGATTGGTCTCCTCCCAGAGCGCCACCTTGTCGGACATGGCATGGAGCTCGTCGACATTCCGCCCGGCCCTGACCATCCTGACCGCTTCTTGCTCCAGTTCCAGCCGGGAGGGGAGGAACTCGTGGAGCGGGGGGTCGAGCAGCCGGACCACCACCGGCAGTCCGTCCATCGCCTCGAGCAGATCGGTGAAGTCTTCGATTTGGAGCTCTTCGAGCTCGGCCAGTGCCTCTTCGCGTGCCTGGTCGTCGACGGCGAGAATTATCTTCTGGACGGTTTCCAGCCGCTCGCCGAGGAACATGTGCTCGGTGCGGGCGAGTCCGATGCCTTCAGCGCCGAATTCCCGCGCCGCCCTGGCGTCGGCTGCGGTGTCGGCGTTGGCCCACACCTCCATCGTCCTTATCTCGTCGGCCCAGGAGAGAAGCTCCAGCAGCTCATGCAAAGGCTCTGGCTCGACGAGCTCGGCCGCGCCGGCGTAGCCCACCCCGTTGGTCCCATCGATTGTGATCAAATCGCCCGCGCGGATGTCAGTGGTCCCGGCCGTGGCGATCTGTTTTGCGGTGTCCACGATCAGCTTCGACGCGCCGGTGAGAGCTGGCTTGCCCATGCCGCGGGCCACCACGGCGGCGTGGGAGGTCTTCCCCCCGTGGCTGGTCAGGATTCCTTCGGCGGCGTTCATCCCGTGGATGTCGTCAGGCGTTGTCTGGGGCCGGATCAGTATCACCGCTTTGCCCTCCCGGACCAGTGCCACTGCGGAGTCGGCGTCGAAGCATGCGATGCCGATGGCTGCGCCGGGAGAAGCTGGCACTCCATGAATGAAGGGCTCCAGCGGGGTGTTGGGATCGATCTGTGGCCTCCGCAGCTGTTCCAGGTCGGCGGGCGGGACCCTGGTCACCGCGGTCCTGCGATCGATCAGGCCCTCGTTGGCCATTGCCACAGCCAACCTGATGGCTGCTGGCCCCGTCCGCTTCCCGGCCCGGGTCTGCAGGATGAAGAGCACTCCCTTTTCGATGGTGAACTCGATGTCGCACATGTCGGTGTAGTGAGTTTCGATCTCCGACATGATCTCGATGAGCTGGCGATGGCAATCAGGCTGGAGATCGCCCAGTTCGTCGAGCGTCAGGGGATTACGCAACCCGGCGACGACGTCTTCGCCCTGAGCGCGGGGCAGGTAGTCACCGTAGGTTCCCTTCTCGCCAGTCCCGGGGTCACGGGTGAAACACACGCCGGTGCCGCTGTCGTCGCCGAGGTCGCCGAAAACCATCATCTGGACGTTGCAGGCAGTGCCTGCCTCTTCGGGTAGCCCGTGGATTCGCCGGTAGTGCACCGCTCTGCGGTTGCCCCATGAGGAGAACACTGCGGTCACAGCCCCCCGGAGCTGGTCCATGGGGTCGTCGGGCAGCCCGCCGGGGTGCTCCTCTTCGACCACGGCCTTGAACTGCTCGGTGGCAGACCTCAGGTCGGCGGTGGTGAGGTCGGAATCGTTGTCGACGCCCCTCTCCCGGCGCAGATCGACGAGGATGGTCTGGAATCTGTCTTCGTCGATACCAAGGACCACGTCGCCATACATCTGGACAAAGCGGCGGTAGGCGTCCCAGGCGAAGTGCTCGTCGCCTGACCATGACGCAAGCTTCTTCACCACGTCGTCGTTGATGCCGAGGTTGAGCACGGTGTCCATCATCCCCGGCATCGACCTCGCCCCCCCGGACCGCACCGAGAGTAAGAGGGGCACGGGGCCCCCCCCGCCGAAGGAACGGGAGGTCTGCTCCTCGAGACGTCCGACCGCGTCGACAACCCCGGACCAGAGGTTCTCCGGCATTTCCCCGGTTTTCATGAAGTGGCGGCACACTTCGGTGGTGAGGATGAAACCGGGTGGCACCGGCAGTCCGAGAGACGTCATCCGGGCCAGGCCGGCGCCTTTTCCGCCCAGCAGTTCCGGGTCGGGGGTCGTTACTTTGTCGAAGTCGAACAGCACGAGATCTTGCTCCATCAGAGAGAACATACCGAAATTACCAACCGACGTCCCGGTCCAATCGGGATTGTCAGCCGAAGAATCGCAAATCTTTCACTGAGCGGAGCCTCTGGCTGAAATTCACCGCTAATTCCTGCTATTCCTGGACAATAAGGGCAGTCACCATCCCGAACATACCGTCGTGGCTTTCGACATGGGTGAGGATGTGGCAGTGCCAGACCCAGGTGCCGACCCGGTCGGCGTGGACCAGTACCGAATAGCGCTCGCCGGGTGCGATGTTGATCGTGTCCGCCCAGAACGGGACGTCGAGCGGAATGCCGTCTTTGGCGAATACCAGTTGCGGGAACTGATGCTGGTGCATCGGATGCGCGAGGAGACCCTCGTTGTAGTAGTGGTACACCAGCCAGTCGCCTTCGCTGGCGGTGTAGGGCTCGGTGGCCGGAAACGACTTCCCGTTGAGACTCAGGCCGATGACCCCGGCGTCGTTGAGCACCATGGGAATTTCCTGAGCGATCTCGAGGTCCTCGGGGATCTCCACCCCTGAGATCGTCTGGCCGTACGGGATCGGCGTGTCGCCGATCATGATCGGGCCGAACATGCCGTTGGGCACGCTGATCTGGCTGTGGAGGTGGGCGTGGTACATCCCGATTGCCGGCCGCTCCGCTTCGAAGGCATAGGTGAAGGTCTCACCGGTGAGGATCGGGTCCTGGGTGTAGGGGGTGACCCCGTCCATGTTGTTCGGCGTGGAGATGCCGTGCCAGTGGACATCGGTGCCGAGTGGGGTGAGGTTGGTGACGTTGATCTCCAACATGTCGCCGACATCGACCCGGATCCAGGGGCCGGGGACCTGGCCGTTGTAGGCCCAGGCATCCACGAACTTGCCCGGCTCGACCTCCCACTGGATCACCTCGGCGGTCAGCTCGAAGACTTTGGTTCCGTCGGCCTTGATCTCTACCGGCTCCAGTGGCTGATTTCCCTTGCCTTCGGTTTCGGCGGGGAATGCCAGCATCGAGTCGATCATGATCTGGTTCATCTCCTCAGGACTCAGCTCCTCTTCGTGGCCCGGGGCGGCCACATCAGGCGCGTCGGCGGAGACGGTGAGGGTGGTTTCCATACCCGCCTCGCGGTGGCCGGGGATGCTGCAGAAGATCGTGTAGGTGCCTTCGGAGAGGACACCGGCGTCGAGGGTCACCATCTCATCGGTGTTGAGGTCGGCTGTGCTTGCACCACCGTCGATGACGAGGTTGTGGGCACCACTACCGCCATTGTGGACCTGAAGGGTGACCGGCCCGGCCTTCACCTCTTGTGGTCCCAGGATCGCGAACTCTGTCAGCTCATAGCTGAGAGTTGACGCGGCTGCGCCCTCGCCTGCGTCGGCTCCCGCCGCGGTCTCATCTCGGGTGAGCACCATGATCACGGCGAGCAATGCGACAAGGGCGCCCATGATCCCGAAGAAGACCAGGGCGCGATCGAATGATTTTGATGAATCCATAACCCCATTCAACCAGCAACCACGAGCATAGGTATCGGGTCAAAAGTCCCGGGGCCGAGGGACCGATGGCAGTTGGGGCGGTGGTGCGTCGCTCAAATATTGTTGAGACACGCGCAACCTATTTAACCGACACACCACTAGCTTTCAGCTCGATATGTGAGCCCTTCGCCGCCGGACCGGGTCAGGGTCAGGCTCTGACCATCGACTTCCGCCTGGAACGGCCCTTCCAGGACCGAGATCACCTGGCTGTCCTGGTCGAAGAGGTCGTCGGGGCAATCTCCGTCGGCGGCAAGGGTTGGCGTTTCGATCGAGCCGGCGCTCTCCACATAGGTGCCGGTCAGGGTCCGACAACCGGTGGAGCCGAGGAGCGAGCCGTCGCTGTACAGCTCCAGTGTCGCCCTGTCTCCGGCTACCGAGCTCACCGAGTCACCGCTGACCAGCCCGTCGAGGACCCATACGGTTCCGAGCAGGTCGGCTGTCGGGACCGGGGGGAGCGCCTCGAACTCGAGGGTGGTTTCGGGGCCACTCAGGGTGAGGGTCGTCCCTTCGATCGTGGCTTCGTTGACTGCGAGGAGGGCTTCGATATATGCCCGTTCGAGTTCCATTGTCTCCGGTGGGTCACACGCCATCTCGGTGATCGAAAGTTCGCTGATGGTGAGCGCCCCTGTTGAAGTGTCGAAGGTTCCCCCGTAGCGATTGCAGGCCGCAGTACCGCCGACGCGGTCTGCGGTGAACTCGATCGTCACCGGGTGGGTGGCTAACGGTTCGAGCGTCGCCTCTCCATGACTACCGGAGGTGAGCTGCCACGATCCCGTCAGATCTATGGGCTCGGCGAGGGGAGGCTCGGTGCCGCAAGCTGCGACAACGAGGACCAGGATTGCAAGGTTCAGGATTCGGGTCTTGTTCATGCGGCTTTGACGAATAGATCGCTTCGTTCGGTTCCCCGAGATCCTCCTAAATCGTGATCGCCGCACCGGCCGCGAGGGAGAGGCCGGTGAGCAGATGGAGACGGGCAGTGAGCTTCAGCGCCCGGATCAGCGAAGGGCCGTCGGTGGCGGTCTGGACCAAGGACACCGGTTTGGTGGCGAAGGAAACCCAGAAAGCGGCGAACAGGGTGGCAATCGGAGTCCAACCGGCCAGACCGAACAACACGATCACGGGAAACGCCCCGTAGGTGAGCACGGCGAAGAGGACCTTGGTCCGCTGTGGGCCGAGGAGCACGGCAAGGGTTCGTTTCCCGGCCCTGGCATCGGTCTCGAGGTCGCGGTAGTTGTTGGCGACGAGGATCGCCGTCACCAGCATCCCCACCGGTATCGCCAATAGCCAGGCGGACAGGGGAGCCGTGGAGTCGTAGACATACCGTGATCCCACTGTCGCCACTAGCCCGAAGAAGACAAATACGAACACCTCGCCCAGCCCGCGATAGCCATACGGTTTCGGCCCTCCGACGTAACCGAGCATCGCCACCACCGAGACGGCACCGATAACCAGGATCACCGGGTCAGCGATCAAGGTGAGGGCGACCCCTGCGACCGCCGCCACTGCGACAGCGACGGCAGTGGCCAGCCACATCCGTCGCGGGGTGATCAGGCCGGCGGAGACCATCCGGGGCGGCCCGAGGCGATCATCACTGTCGGCGCCACGGTGTGCGTCTGAGGCATCGTTGGCGAAGTTTGCCGCCACCTGGATGGCAAGAGCTCCGACCAGTGTCCAGATCAGCGCATCGATTCGGAAGACGCCGTCGTGCACCGCAAGCCCAGCACCGACCAGCACCGGCGTCACCGCCGCGGGAAGGGTGTGGACCCTGGCGGCGACGGTCCACGCCTCCAATGGTTTCATGGGGAGCCCGTCCTGGCCGCCAATCTGGGCAACGGCATTATCCAACAGACTCCATTCAATATCGCCAGGGGAAGCGGCCGAAGTCGGGGTCCCTTTTCTCCAGGAAGGCGTCGCGGCCCTCCTGGGCCTCGTCGGTCATGTAGCCGAGGCGGGTTGCCTCACCGGCGAAGATCTGCTGGCCGACCAGCCCGTCGTCGATCATGTTGAAGGCGAACTTGAGCATTCGCTGAGCGTTGGGGCTCTTCTTCACGATCTCACCGGCCCATTCCATGGCGACCGACTCGAGGTCGGCGTGGGGGACCACCGCGTTGACCATCCCCATCTCGTAAGCCTCTTCGGCGCTGTAGGTGCGGCCGAGGAAGAAGATCTCCCGCGCCCGTTTCTGGCCGACCATCCGCGCCAGGTAAGCCGAGCCATATCCGGCGTCGTAGCTGGCGACGTCGGCGTCAGTCTGTTTGAACTGGCCGTGCTCTCGGGACGCGATGGTGAGGTCGCAGACCACGTGGAGGCTGTGCCCGCCACCGACCGCCCAGCCGGGCACGACAGCGATCACCACCTTGGGCATGAACCGGATCAGACGCTGGACTTCGAGGATGTGGAGCCGGCCGAGACGGGCCGGGTCGACGCTGTCGCCGGTCTCGCCTTCGGCGTACTTATACCCGTCCTTGCCGCGGATCCGCTGGTCGCCCCCAGAGCAGAATGCCCACCCGTCGTCTTTCTCCGACGGTCCGTTACCGGTGAGGAGCACACAACCGATGTCTCCGCTCTGGCGGGCATGGTCGAGTGCGGTGTAGAGCTCGTCGACGGTATGGGGCCGGAAGGCGTTGCGCACCTCGGGCCGGTTGAAGGCAACCCGAACCGTGCCGGTCTCCCGGGCGCGGTGGTAAGTGATGTCGGTGAAGTCGAACCCGGGGACCTCGTCCCATGCTGATGAATCAAATATCTGAGAAACCACGATGACAGAGGATAAGGGGCAAAATCACCTTGTGAATGAATGGCTGGTCAACGGAGCTCAGAACGACACGTTTCTGACAACGCCTGAAGGCAGTGTCACCTATCGCCAGGTGTTCGACGCCATCGACGTCTCGGTGACAGGACGGACAACGGTGCTCTTCCCGGAACCCGACATCAGCTCGGTACTGGCGATCTTCGCCGCCATCTCCGATGGCCCGCTCATTCTCAAGCCCCGGCAAGGCTGGATCGACACCGCGGTCCCCGAATCTGTGATGACTCTGCTGTTCACCTCGGGGACGACCGGCACCCCGAAGGCCGTCCCGCTCACCTCGGCCAACTGGGAGGCGGCGGTGAGCGCCTCAGCGGCACACTTGGGCCACACCGCCGGGGACGAGTGGCTGATCGCGATGCCCATCCACCATGTCGGCGGGCTCTCGGTCCTGTTCCGGGCTGCCTATGTCGGGGGCCGGGTCAGGATGCTGCCCCGTTTTGACGCGGCCGAATTTGGCGATGCCCTCTCCGATGGGGTCACTTTTGCTTCCGTGGTCCCCACCATGTTGCGCCGGATCCTCGACATCGACGACCGCTCCTACCGCGGGCTCAAGACGGTGCTGGTCGGTGGCGGCCCGATCCCGCATGGCCTCCTCGAGGAGGCATGGGGGAGGGGGATCCCGTCGCTGCCCACCTACGGGATGACCGAGACCTGCGCCCAGGTGGCGACGCTCAAGCCAGGCTCGGACCTTGCCTACCGGGTCCATCCACTTCCCGGGGTCGAAATACGGATCGAACATAATGGGCGGATCGCACTGCGGGGTCCGCAGGTCTTCGACGGCTATCTGGGCGCAGAACAGCGCGACCCCGTCGACTGGTTCGTCACCGGCGACCTCGGTCGGATTCACGACGATGGAACTCTCCAGGTGTTGGGCAGGGCCGATGACCTGATCGTCACCGGCGGCGAGAACGTGGACCCGGCTGCGGTTGAAGCAGTCTTGTCGGGGTTGGAAGGTGTCGAGGGGGTGATGGTGGTCGGCATGCCCTCCGAGGAGTGGGGCAACGAGGTGGTCTGTCTCTTCTCGGGCAATGTCTCGGAAACTGGACTCGAACGGTGGGCCCGGGATCACCTGGAGCCACCCCAGGTGCCGAAGCGTTGGCTCGAGGTCGATGCCATCCCGACCACCCCTTTGGGCAAACCGGACTGGTCGGCGGGGAGAAGTATCGCCGCCGCCGAACTCGGTTAGGACAGATCTCCAACACTGATCGTCTCCAGGTTGGTGCGGGTGAAGACCCGCGGTCCGAAGAGACCGGTGCCGCCGAGGACTGCGACTTTCACCGGCGTCTCGCCACCAGCACTCCCTGGCGGAGGGGGAGGGCCACCGACTCGAAGTCGTCGTCGTCGGCAATGAGGCGGTTGAAGGCGTCGGTCCCGTGGCCTTCGTCGATCCAACCAGCACCTGTCCCGTAGACGTTGTCGGCAACGAGAAGGCCACCCGGTTTGACCAGGGGCTTGACCTGACGGAAGTAGTCGACGTACTCAGCCTTCACCGCGTCGATGAAGACGAAGTCGACGGTCTCGGGGCCCCACTGCGCGGCCAGCCGGGGGACAACCTCGAGGGCCGCCCCCTCAATCACGTCGACCCGGCCCGACTCTCCGGCGGCGGCGATCTCACGACGGGCGAAGTCTGCGTGCTTGGACTCGTACTCGACGGTGGTCAGCATGCCGTCGGGGTGGAGGCCGCGGGCGATCCAGATCGCGCTGTACCCGGCAAGGGTCCCCAATTCCAGGGCACGGTGGCCCCCCGTCAGCGAGACCAGAATCTTGAGAAGGCGGCCGACATCGGAGGACACGGCGATTGGTGGGAGGCCGGCGTCGACCGCCCGTTCCATCAGGCCCTCTAGATGCTCATCCTCCGAACCGAACACTTCCTTCGAGTAGCGCTCGGTGAACTCCCAGCGCTCCGGAGTCATCGTCATTCTGTCCCGCCCTCTTCCGGTTCGCGGTTGCGTTTCAGCCACGAACGGAACCACCAGAGCTCGTCGTCGGGCTTGCCCGCGCCGGGAATCGGCTTGCCCGCTCCGGGAAGGTTCTCGAATTCGCCATCCTCCTGGGCCCTCATGATGATCTCGTCGATCCAGGTCGGATTCTGCTGCGGATCCTTCATAGCGACGAGGTTACAGCCCGGTGACACACACACCTACCAGCCGTCGGGCGATCTCCGGCTCTTCTTGATCTCCGAGCGGCGCCGCTTCTCATCGAGGCGCCGGGTCTTCGACGCCCGGGTCGGCTTGGTGCGCCGCCTCCTCGCCGTGGGTTTGTTGGCCCCTTCGAGAACACCGGCGAGGCGCTGTCGGGCGAGGGCGCGGTTGCGCCACTGGCTGCGGGAGTCGGCGGCGTTGACCTCGACAACCGGGTCGCCGAGCTTGGCGATCAGCCGCTCGGTCACATTGTCAGGAAGCGAGGTGGCCCGGAGATCGACCCGCAGCGTCACCGCGGTCGCGTTCTTGTTGGCGTGCTGGCCACCCGGGCCGCCGCTGGTGTCGAAACGTTCCTCGAGTTCGGATTCGGGGATCCGCCACTCCCCGAAAGTGACCCCGTCCCGGCTCATCCCTCGTCGTAGTACTCGGTGCCGAGATGGGTGATCAGGTCTTCACCCATGAAATGCCGGAGGTTGTTCTTCAGCTTGGTGAGCTGGATGAAGAGGTCGTTTTCCCCGTACAGGCCCTCGGCGTGCTGGGGGCTCTTGAAGTAGAACGACAGCCACTCCTGGATCCCGCTCTTGCCCGCCCGGGCGGCGAGGTCCATGAACAGGGCGAGGTCGAGGACGATGGGTGCGGCAAGGATGGAGTCCTTGCACAGGAAGTCGAGTTTGATCTGCATCTTGTAGCCGAGCCAACCGAAGATGTCGATGTTGTCCCAGCCCTCTTTGTCGTCTCCTCGCGGCGGGTAATAGTTGATCCGCACCTTGTGATAGATGTCGCCGTAGAGCTCGGGGTAGAGCTCGGGCTCGAGGATCTGGTCGAGCACCCCGAGTTTGGACACCTCCTTCGACCTGAAACTCTCCGGGTCGTCGAGCACTTCGCCGTCACGGTTGCCGAGGATGTTGGTCGAGAACCAGCCGTTGATGCCGAGCATCCTCGCCTTGAGCCCAGGAGCGATAATCGTCTTCATCAGGGTCTGGCCCGTCTTGAAGTCCTTGCCGGCTATGGGAACGCCCTTCTCCTTCGAAAGCTGGATCAGTGCAGGCACGTCGACAGTGAGGTTCGGCGCTCCGTTGGCGAACGGAACCCCCATCTGCAGGGCGGCGTAGCCATAGATCTGCGAGGGGCTGATTGTGGGGTCGCTCGCCTTGAGCCCTGCCTCGAAGGCATCGAGGTCCTGGTGGCATCCGGTGAGGTCGCGGTATGCCTCGGTGGATCCGCACCAGACCATTGAGAGACGATCGACTTCCTTTTCAGCACGGAAACGGTCGATGTCTTCCATCAGATTCTCGGCGAGGTGCATGTAAGAGCTGCCCTCTTTCACCTGGTCGACGTCATCGAGGTTCTTCACCCACTCGTGGGAGAACACCGCCGGCATCGGCTTGATCTGGCGGAGCTCGTCGCCGATCCCCTCGATGTGGCGGGGGTCGAGCACGCCCGCCTTCATCGCAGAGGTGTAGGCGTCGTCGGAGTACGGATCCCAGCCACCGAATTCGAGGTCGTCGAGCCCGGCGAGGGGGACGAAGTCCTTGATCATCGGGTTGCGGCCCTCTGTCCTCTTGCCGAGGCGAATGTGCGCCATCTGGCTGAGAGACCCGAATGGCGTGGCGTAACCCTTGCGGGCGGCGAGGACACCGGAGACAAATGTGGTGGCGACGGCCCCCATCCCCGGGGTGAGGATCCCCAGCTTCCCTTCGGCAGGAGCGATCGGTGTGATGTCAGACATGCCAACAGGTTACTCCGGCGGCGACGGGTACCCTGGGGTGGTGGAGATGACACCCGACTCTCTCGGCCCCAGCGTCGACGTGGCCCTCCTTGCCGACTCGGTTCAGGCGGTACGGGGCAAGCTGTTCGTTCTCGGCGGTGGCTGGGACACCTTGTGGGTCCGCGGCTTTCCGGCGCGACATCCCTCGCTTGCGATCGGGCTCCGGCTGAGGATCCCAACCTCGTGGCACAGCGAGGAGCTCAAGTTGTCGGTCGAGCTTCAGGACGCCGACGGCAGTTCGATCTTCCCCCAACCGTTGACCCAGCAGATAAAGATTCCGACCACCAACGACCCGCAGACCACAGACTTCGGACTGGTCCGGTCGTTCACTTTCAACAACCTCGTCTTTGCCAAAGAAGGCAGTTATTCATTCGTTATATCGGTGGACGACGACCCCGTTTCCCGGCTCCGCTTCCGGGTGAGGACCCGCACCAACCCCAACAGCTGAATCGCCGGAGGCACCGCTTTCGGGGTTTGCATAGGGAAGGCATCGTCTTAGCGTGCCCCGTTCAGTCAAGGGACACCAGGTAACCGTCCCGAAACCCACAACCAAAATGGAGGCCCCATGCCGTCCACAAGGATTCCGCTGCTCTTGGCCGCGGCGCTGTTCGGAGTAGCGCTGGTCGTCATCGTCGGCAGCACAACCCCCGCACAAGCCGCAACGACGGAGCCCCCTTTCGATATGCACTTCCCCCAGGAATTGGCAGCGACTGACTGGGACTCAACGTTCGGTGCTGCCCGGTCCGGGGGCCGAAGTCACCGCGGCAACGACCTGATGGCACCGAAGATGACCCACGTCTACGCGGCGGCCACCGGTGTCGTGGTGACGGTCGCAGACGGCCCGACGTCCGGGAGATATCTGACCATCGAGCATGCAGACGGCTGGTCGACCAGCTACATGCATTTGAACAACGACGACCCCGGTACCGACAACGGGCGTGCCGACTGGAGCCTGACTCTTGCCCCTGGTGTCGAGGAAGGTGCCCTGGTTGCAGCCGGTCAGGTGATCGGGTATGTCGGTGACTCCGGCAATGCGGAGTGGACGGGGTCGCACACCCACTTCGAGTTGAGGATCAACGACCGTGCGATCGATCCATTCGACCTGCTCGTCGAAGCGTGGGAGCGCGACTACGAATTGGTCTTCGGTGAGCCCTGGCGGGTGGCGCCGCAGGCGCTCCTCTTCGTCCTCGGCTAGTGCTCTGGCCAGCAATGATGGCGAACGCGGCAAACGTTGGTGGTCGGGGCACGAGTCGGCGTCGATCCTGGTCAGATTTCTCTGGCGTTGTCGAGAGACACAACCTTCTCGACGACGTCGGGGTCGTCGGGCGGGACCACAGCGACTTCAGACACCCCGGTCGGAGGAGCCTCGCCGTCGTGAACCCATATCACCCGCCGCACACCGGCAACTGCTGACGCCCAGGCCTTGAGCACCGCGGCCTCATCCGGGGCGAACGATCGCTCCCGGTCGTCCCGGGCCGCTTCGGTGATTAGGACCGCACTGAAACATTGAGTGGCTGCCGCCTCGAGGTGGGAGTCGTCGGAGATATCTCCCAACGCCACCTTGACGCCCCGTTCCCTGAGCCGCATCCCTTCGCCGGGGTCGCTCACGAAAACCCGAATCTCACGGGCCGGGTCGAGCATTGCGTCGACAATCCGCGACCCGGTTGGGGTGTCGGCTCCTACAACAATCACAGGCATTTCGTCGACGACGTTAGCTAGAGGCCGGTGCGGGCGTAACGTCTGCTCATGTCGGAGAACACATGGGAATCGGCCCGAAGCTGGCATCAGATGCGATGGCTGGTCTACTACCTGCTCGAAGACCTCGTTCCTCCCGAGATGGCGGCGGGCGCCGACATCCTCGACTTCTCGGCGGGATTGGGTGATCTGTCCCGCTACATGGTCGAAGCCGGTGCCCGCTCTGTCCTGGCCACCCGGCCCGAGCCCGAACCGGGCGATGACGGAGTGGAGTGGCTCACCGGCGTCGCTGCGGGAAACGTGGTGCAGAGTCTTGGTGGCCGCAGCTTCGACCTCGTCGTGGCCCGGATGGTCTTCCAATTCCCTACCTGGGAGGGAGATCGGGCCGACCCTGACACAATGAGCGCCGAGTTCGCCGAGGTGATCCGTCCCGGCGGTCGTCTCGTCGTTGCGTTTCACGAGTTTGTCGCCATAGAAGACCAGCCATTGGGACCCGACATTCCCGACGTCGAGGAGGTGCTCGCCTTCCGCCCCGAGCTCGCCCAGGTCGTCCGGTTTCTCAACCTGCCGCCGCGGGAGGGCCCGTTTGGACAGACCGGGTTCGGCCTCAAGATCCCGATGTTCATCAACTCGGTTGTGGGCAACGGGTTTGCCATCGAATCGACGTCCCACGTGGAGCCGTTCACTTTCCCTCTGCATCTCGATCGTTACAGCGACGCCGATCTCGAAGCCCTCGTCCCCGAGGTGATGGAAATCAAGCGGCGTTGGTTGGCACACGTCTCCGACCCTTACGCCCATCCGTCGGCGATCCGTCAGATGTTGTCCGAGCTGGCGCCGATAATGCCCCACGTTGCCTGGCCGATAGTTCGGGTTGTTGCCCGCCGGCTATGACCGGCTGACCGCGGAGATACCGGGCGTATTGGGCTGGGCGGCTCCAGCGGTTACAATTTCCCTACGGGCGTAGTGGAAATACCCCGAACCGGTTTCTTGTTGTAACAGGTGAGGTCCGGAAGAGACTCTTTGAGGTGATGACCCAGTGGCAACAGTTGACATTGATCTAGGCGGCTACCAGCTCGGGTGGCACGACGAGGTCGCGCTCGCGTTCGAGCCCAAGAAGGGGCTGGATGAAGACGTGATCCGCCAGATGTCGGCCATGAAGAAAGAGCCGCAATGGATGCTCGACTTCCGGCTCAAGGCGTATCAGCGGTTCCTCCGCAAGCCGATGCCCCAGTGGGGTGGCGGCGGCGCGCTCGACACCATCGACTTCGACGACATCTATTACTACGTCAAGCCCGAGGGTGAGCAACAGAAAGACTGGGACATGGTGCCCGAGTCGATCAAGCAGACCTACGAGAAGCTGGGGATTCCTGAAGCCGAGCGCAAGTATCTCGCCGGAGTGACGGCGCAGTACGAATCCGAGGTCGTTTACCACCGCAACCGGGAAGACCTCGAAGGACTTGGTGTCCTCTTCACCGATATGGACACCGCCCTCCGCGAATACCCCGAGATCGTCCAGAAGCACTTCGGCACGGTGATTCCGCCAAACGACAACAAGTTCGCCGCGCTCAACTCGGCGGTATGGTCCGGTGGCTCGTTCATCTACGTGCCGCCCGGCGTCCACGTCGACCAGCCGCTACAGGCCTACTTCCGGATCAACTCGGAGAACATGGGCCAATTCGAGCGGACGCTGATCATCGTCGACGAGGGTGCTTACGTTCACTACGTCGAAGGATGTTCGGCACCTACCTATACGACCGACTCGCTGCACTCGGCGGTGGTGGAAATCATCGTCAAGGAAGGTGGTCGTTGCCGTTACACGACCATCCAGAACTGGTCGAACAACGTATTCAACCTAGTGACAAAACGAGCCGTTGCATACCGCAACGCCACGATGGAGTGGGTCGACGGCAACCTCGGTTCCCGTCTCACCATGAAGTACCCGGCGGTATGGCTCATGGAGCCAGGCGCCCACGGAGAGGTGCTTTCGATCGCCTTTGCCGGCGAAGGCCAGCATCAGGACGCCGGCGCCAAAATGGTCCACGTCGCTCCCGACACCACCTCGACAATCGTGTCGAAGTCGATCGCCAAGGGAGGGGGCCGTTCCGGATATCGGGGCCTGGTCCGGGTCGAGCCCGGAGCCGAACATGCCAAGAGCTTCGTCCGCTGTGACGCACTGATCCTCGACGACGAGAGCCGCTCGGATACCTACCCGTCTATGGAGATCGAGGAGAACGATGCTGAGATCGGCCATGAGGCCACTGTGTCCAAGGTCGGCGAGGAGCAGATGTTCTACCTGATGTCGCGGGGACTGACAGAAGAAGAGGCAACCTCGATGATCGTGGCCGGTTTCATCGAGCCAATCGTCAAGGAGCTTCCCATGGAGTACGCAGTTGAGATGAACCGTCTCATCGAGCTCAACATGGTCGAAGCCGGTGCAGTCGGCTAAAGGACCGAATCCTCCCTCCAACGTGGAACCCCCGGGCCATTCGACCCGGGGGTTCTTGGTGTGACCTGTTGGTTCCTGTCAGTTGCTGCGGCTTATCGCCAGACCGAGGATAAAACCTCCTACCCCGGCCCAAACCAGCGAAAGGTCGTTACTGCCCACTGAATAGATTGCCGGCCACCCGGCGAGGGCAAATATGGATGACAAGACGATTCCGCCGATTGCCCCCATTAGGAGAGTGCCGATTAGTCGGTCGGCGCCCCCGAGAAACCCTCCGATGAGCCCGAATAGCGCGCCTACGCCGGCGATGAGGCCGAAGTCTGCAAGTGTGGAGGCATCCATGCTGAAAGGCTATCCGGTGTCAGCGGGTCTGTCGATGGGTCATTTGGACCTGATCAGACGTTCGAGACGGCTTTTTCCTCGACCACATCAGTGATCGGGAACTGCACCGACCTGCCCGCAAGGCCGAACGGCTCGGTCAGGAAAACGACAATTGTGGAAGGGCCACGGCAAACCACATGACCTGTGTAGGTGTGGAAACCGTCCCGATCGCGGGTGATAAAAGTAACGACCATATGTATTCGACTCTCCTAATCGGCAGACCGTTGCGAAAAGTTGATAGGTCAGTAGCCCCATGATGCTTCGCGAGGCGCCCGAACCCTGGTTTATCCGGTTGTTATTCCGTTTGGTATAGGTTTCCGGGGTGAGATTGCTG
This sequence comes from Acidimicrobiia bacterium, assembly GCA_040878225.1. Lineage (GTDB taxonomy): Bacteria > Actinomycetota > Acidimicrobiia > Spongiisociales > ZC4RG35 > MA-ANB-1. The sequence continues at coordinate 3,402 of JBBDMR010000073.1, read as the reverse complement.
GTTGTCGAAGATGAGCCTGACCTGGCCAATGCCCTGGCCAAGGGTTTGCGCCGCGATGGCCATGCGGTGGACGTCGCTCTGAACGCCTACGACGCCGATTTCAAGCTGAGGACCGCCGGCTACGACCTGGTCTGCCTCGACTGGAACCTTCCTGACGGCTCCGGCCTCGACCTCTGTCGATCGGTGATCGATGGGGAGTTGCCGCTGTTCGAGGAGGAACGGCCGAGGATTCTCATGCTCACTGCCCGCGATGACGTGGGCGACCGGGTGCTGGGCCTCGACTCGGGTGCCGATGACTATCTCGTCAAGCCATTTGCCTTCTCCGAGCTGGCCGCCCGGGTCCGGGCCCTCCTGCGCCGGGACGTCCACGCCTCACCGACGCTGGAGGTCGGTTCACTCACTATGGACCCGGCGCGTTTCGAAGCAGAGCGCGACGGTGCCCAGCTCTCACTCACCGCCAAAGAGTTCTCTCTCCTCAACTACTTCATGACGCGCCCGGGCGAGGTGATGACCCAGGAGCACCTGCTCGAACACGTCTGGGATGAGATGGCCGATCCGATGACAAACGTGGTCAGGGTGACGCTGAGCAATCTGCGGAAGAAACTCGGTGAGCCGCGGCTCATCGAAACGGTGCCGGGCCGTGGCTACAAGCTGGTCGACAAGTGAGCTTTATGAAGTCGATCCGCTTCAGACTCTCGGTCCAGTACTCGGCCATTGTGTTCGGGCTGGGGGGAGCCCTGCTCGGGCTTGTCTACCTGGGCCTGCAGTACTGGTTCCGCAATCAATCGATGAACCGGTACGTAATCTCGGGCGAGCCGGTGATGGTTGATGGGGAAGTGATCGGCATGGTCCCCGACCTGACCGATCATGACATGGCAATGATCGAGACCGTTTACAACGAGATAGTCCTCGACGAGGTTGCCCGATTCAGCATCTTCGGTCTTTTGGCCTTGTTCTTGTTGAGCCTGGTGGTGGGGTGGTTCATGTCTGGACGGGTTCTCAAGCCCATCGACCAGATAACGAATCTTGCCCGGGAAATCGAGGTTTCGGATCTGAGCCGGAGGATCGATCTCAAAGGGCCCGACGACGAGCTGACCCGGCTCGCCGCCACGATCGACGGAATGCTGGAGAGGCTGGACCGGGCGTTCCGGGGCCAGAAGCGATTTCTGGCGGATACCAGCCACGATTTGAGAACTCCTCTTGCTGTGATCCGCTCCAACGTCGAGGTGGCCCTCGATGACCCGCAGACCGATCCCGAAGAGTGGAGGGAGACCGGGGAGATCATCCGGCGCAACGTCGAGAAGATGGGGGAGATGATCGATAGCCTCCTGGCAGTCGCCCGCGCCGAGACTGCGAACACATCCCCCGCGCCCGTCGACCTGGCCGAACTCGTCGAGCGCAAGGCGCGTGAGTATCAGCCGGTGATTCAGGAGGCGGCGTTGGGCCTGGACGTGATGCCCGGTGTGGCCAGCATCATGGGCGTGGAACTTGCCATCGAACGAGCCTTTTCCAACCTCATCGACAACGCGATCAGGGCGGCTCCCCCCGGCTCCCGACTGAAGCTGGTCTCCGGCGAGACAGAGGGGTGGGCCTATCTAGCTGTCGATGACGAAGGTCCGGGACTCCAACTCGATTCGGAGGATCTTCCAATCGGGCTCGGGCTCTCCATCGTCGAGCGGGTCGCCGACTCACACGGGGGGGCACTGGTTTCTTTCTCCGGTAGTTCGGGTAGGGGCGCGACAATGGTGATGTGGCTCCCTACCGCCAGGCGAAAAGGTGCACATCCGAATAACCCTCCCTTTACGAATGGTTAAAGAGTTGTCCCTACCGTTTGCAGCGGCTCAGAAGAACAGGAAGACATGACCGATTTCTCCGAACACAATCTCGCCGAATCGCAACCCGCCGAACCCCATCTCTCCCAACCCGAGGAGACAACCCCCCGGGGGAGCAAATGGTTTGCCAGGGTTCTCCTTTTGCTGTTTGTGGTCGGGTCAGCTGCTGGCATCACCTGGTTGGTCGCCACCTCTCCGTCCGAATCCGATGTTGTGGCCGGCGACGAAACCTCCATCACGACTGAACCTCTCGAAGTTTCAGTGACGACACCTGTTGCAGGTGTGGAGCCGATCGCCGATGCCGCAGAGAAGATCCTGCCCTCAGTTGTCCAGATCAGGACGACGGACGGTGTCGGGTCTGGCGTCGTCTTCGATGAGGGCCTCATCCTGACCGCCGCCCACGTCGTCGAAGGCGAAACAACCGTGCAGGTTCGACTCGAAGACGGTGAGAATGTTGAAGGCACCGTTCTCGGAGGCACTGCCGAAGCCGATATCGCGGTGATCCAGATCGACCGGACCGATGTCCCGGTGGCGACCCTCGCCCTCGACTACCTGCCCCGGGTGGGCCAGACCGCGATCGCTGTCGGTTCACCGTGGGGGCTTACCTCGACTGTCACCGCCGGCATCATCTCCGCTGTCAACCAGCCCCTGGGTTGTGGCATAGAAGGTGGGGTCTGCCGATCGATGTTGCAGACCGATGCGGCGATAAACCCGGGCAACTCTGGAGGCGCCCTTCTCGACCGCGAGGGTCGGGTACTGGGCATCAACGTTTCGATCTTCTCTCTTTCGGGGGCAAACGATGGTGTCGGTTTCGCCGTCCCGATCGATGTTGCGTACGACATCGCGCAAGCTGTCATCGCGGGGGAGAGCATCGAGTTTGCTTTCCTCGGAGTAATGGGCGAGACAGTCTCCACCGGCCGGGCCGGAGCGCGGATAACCGAGGTGACGGAAGGGACCGCAGCCGAGGAAGCCGGCTTCGAAGTCGACGACCTGGTCATCTCCATCGATGGGGTCCGAGTGCAGGGGATCTCCGACCTTGCTTCCCAGGTCCGAGCGCACCGACCGGGAGAGCTGGTCGAGTTCACCGTCGTCCGCGACGGAACCGAGATCACCCTCCGGGCAACCCTAGGAGTCCGCGAAGACGAAGCAAGCTGAGATGTCACTGTCCTCCCGCTTGCGGGAGGAAGGCCCGCGTAGCTGTTCCCCCAGAGACGAAGTCGAATGGGGGAAAAGTCCCTGGACCCCAACTGTCCTCCCGCTTGCGGGAGGAAGGTCCCTGCGCCCGCCGTTAGGCGGGCGGAGGTAGGAGGGAGAGGTCCCCTCGGGCTGGGAGACCGGACGCGTCCACGCCCTGAGCAAGCAGCGTTGTTGGGATCTCCCCACCCTCCCCTCCGACCTAGCGGTCGGAGAGGTGCAAGCGGAGGGAGAGTCGCGGGTGGCGGTGCCCCGAGTTTGTTGACTGTCCTCCCGCTTGCGGGAGGAAGGTCCGCGTAGCTGTTCCCCCGGAGACGAAGTCGAATGGGGGAAAGGTTCCTGCCGGCCCGGAAGGGCCGGGAGGTAAGGGGGACTG
>JBBDMR010000072.1:0-4303 GCA_040878225.1 Acidimicrobiia bacterium | reverse complement strand
ATGATCCCAGCCCTACACAAGAACCAGAACCACCCCCATTAGGAGGGAGAGGTCCGCTCGGGCTGGGAGCTCAAGCAGCGTCGGTGGGAACGCCCCACCCTCCCCGGCTCCTACGTCGCCGGTACTCCCTCCGTAAACGGAGGGAGAGTTGAGAGGTTCTACTCGAACCGCAATGTGAGACCGCCGGGGCCGGACACTTCCAAGCCCGCTGACGTCCGCACGGTTTGGATCCCCTGGGCGTTGAAGTGATCGAGCCACGGCTCAGGGTCTTCGACGAGCAAGGCAAGTGTTGCGGTCTGCCCCGAGGCTCCCTGGATCAACTCGACCTGCTGGCCTTCGGCCACCTCGAGGACCGTGCCCAGCACCCCGGCCTCAGGTGACCTGACCCGGGAAAGGCCGACAACATTTTCGAGGAAATACAGTGCATCGGCGACTGAGCCCACCTGGAGCAGCTGGCGGGCCGCGACGATGCCACCGGGAGCCCGGGTCGGGCCCCGGCCCGCCAACACCTCGATCGCCTCCTCGACGGTGAACCGACCGGCGGTGACCTCACGCCCCACGATCACGCCGCCGAGATGTCGGCCGAAGGACTCGAGTGAGACCAGACGACGGAGGTCTTCCAGATTCCGCACCCCGCCCGACGCGATGACAGGCTCCTCGACCGTGGCGAGAGCGGAGCCAATCAGCTGGAAGTTAGGCACGTCTTCGAGGGCGTTGCGACCGGCCTCGGAGACAAGGAACGCAACCACTCCGGCCGAGGACATCTCGATCATCACCTCTTCGAGGTAGCGACCGCTGTTCTGGGTCCATCCCCGGGTGGCGATCTCCTCGTCGGCGCGGACGTCGAGGGCAACCACGATCTTCTCCGGATTGTCCCGACACAGGTCCCAGATCATGTTCTGGTTCTCGATTGCCGCGGTTCCCATCACGATCCGCCATGCACCACGTTTGATAAACGACTCTGCCTCTGTCTCCGACCTGATCCCACCAGCGACCTGGACGTTGGCGTCGACCGACTCGACGAGTTCGTAGATGAGGTCACGGTTTCGGGAATCGCTATAGGCGGCTGCGTCGAGGTCGACGATGTGGAGGTGCTTGATTCCCTGTTCAACCCAATTGCGCGCCCTGCCGATCGGGTCGTTGTCGAGTGGTATCGCTTCGTCGAGCCCTCCATGAGGCAATCTGACCGAAAGACCACCGAGGATGTTCACTCTGGCGTAAAGGTCCATGACTGAAACCTAGCGAGTCCACGGGGGATGTGGGATCGTACGGCGCCCGGGGCTGACCAGGGGCGGGATGGTTTGGCGGTGGACGGGTCAGCGCTTCCCGGTTCTCTCCGGACCAGCCTGGGCTCCGAAGGTCATGGTTGCTCCCCCGACGAGAAGGAGCAGGGCGGCAAATGCCAGCGCCCTGGAATCAGCACCGGTGAATGGCAGCACCTCGTTCGAAATGACTTCGGTGTCGATGACCCGGATTTCGTATGCGAAGGTTGCGCACGCCACCGGGTCGGCCTGGTCGCAGACCTCAACGAAGAATTGGTAGACGCCGCCCACAGTCGTGGTTCCACTGAAAGTTCCATCAATCTCGAGCGCCAGGCCAGCAGGAAGCTGTCCGCCTGCCACGGTGAATGTGACCAGGTCACCTTCGCCATCGGTAGCGACCAGGCGGGAAGGCGCCTCGCCAACGTTGATCGTCTGGGTTCCCTCCTCCATTACCGGTGCTGTATTCGAGGCACCGAAGTCGAGTCCCTCACGGTGCTCACCGGAGAGGACGAGACCGGCGACGGCCGCGGCTGGCGTTCTCATCGCCCAACCTGTCGGCCAGCCGGTGTCTACGACAACCGTGTACTCCCCGGGGGGTGCAGTGAGGCTGTAGGCGCCATCATCCGTCGAGATCGTGGTAGCCACCAAGACTCCGTCGACATCAACCATCAGCAGAACAACGCCGCCCACGCCCGCCTCCCCCGGATCCAGGGAGCCGTCATGGTCTGCGTCGTGAAAGGTCTTGCCCGTAACCGTGACGGGCAGGGCGAATCCGAAGTTCACGCCGCCGAGCGTCTCCCCTTCGGCAAGACTCAGTGCCACAGAATCGTCACTCGTGGCGAGGAGTGGACTCGAAATTCCGGTCGGGGTCACCGTGTAGGCACCGGGATGAAGATGGCTGAAACCGTAGGCACCATCCACCGCCGTCACGAGATCGACAGGCCCGCTGCCATCGCTCAGCTGCACCGAGACGCCGGGCAAGCCGACTTCACCGGGATCGAGTTCGCCATTGCCGTTGAGGTCTTCGAAGACGACGCCCGAGATCTCCCCCGGCTCGATCAGGTTGACCTGGCCGACGACCGTCGCGGCTACACCCTCGCCGTTGGCGTCGAGACCACCGGCAACGGCTTCGGCAGCGATTGCGGACGGAGATAAGTCATCGCTGGGCACCACCGCTGCATAGATCCAGGCTTCTGTGCTCTCGAGAACTCCGTTGGCGTTGGTGTCCCCACTTTGATAGGTGATCGTCGAACACAGCCCGCAAGTGACGCCAACCGAGTTGACCGGCGATCCGTCGGATCCGTCGCCGTGCTCGAGCGTGTAGACGAGGGAGGCACTCTCGCCACGGAGGACTTCCACGGGCCCGGAGACACTCATGGTGAGAGTCGGGACGAAATCAACGTCGTTGACGTCGGAAGCCGAAGCAGTCTCGTGTTCATTTCCGATGTGATCGCGAAAGTCCACGTCAACGAGGTTGGTGATGGTGAGACCGGCATCTGAGGCGACTCTCACCACGACATCGAACGAGACCGAAGTGCCCGGCTCCAGAGGTGTTGCGAGCGAGGCGGTTATCACACCGCCTGCTTCGGAGCACGCGAGGTCCGTGGAGTTGCAGGCAACGAACGCCACCCCCGCCGGCAAGACGTCGGTGGCGATGAGGTCGTAGGCGCTGCCGGGTAGCGGGTCGTCGTCGGAGACGTTTTCGATGGTCACGGTGTAGGTGGTCTCCTCGCCAAGCGTGAGAGTGCCAACTCCGTCGGTCTTGTCAACGGCGATTCGAGGAGCAGGCTGCGGCTCCGGGAAGGACGGTCCCGCAGAGGGCGACTCGAATACGTACTGGTTATTGGCGCTGATGCAGATCTCCGCCGTCCACCAGCCGTTGATGTCGGGAAGGACGTCGCCCACCCGGTTGGCATCGCCGCTGTTGTTCCAACTTGCGTTACCGGACACCGTTCCCACGACGTTCGCCCCGTTCGGTGTCGTGTAGGTGACCGAACCGCTGCCGTCCATGTCGAAGTTGTGGGCGCGCAGGGGGCGGGGGGTGGCATTGTTGACAAAGAAGATGTGGTCCTGACAGATCAAGCCGGAGCCTTCGTGCTGCCAGCTGGTCCGGATAACCCCGACCGCAAGAGCACTCGAGCCCGAAGGCGCCCGCGACACCTCGTTGCCATTGACCAGATTTACCGCCGGACATGTTCCGGGCCCCCCGACGATACAGTCGGGATCATGGGACACGTCGATACGCCATGAGTTGTCGTCGTCGTCAGACACCCGCACGCGGAGCAGGTAGGTGCCTGTTCCGACTGTTCCGGGGTCGAACGTTGCCAGATCGGTCCATGCACCATTCGTGGAGAGGTCGGTGTATGTCGCTGACGCGACCGCAGACCCGGTTGGTGACTCCAACCTGAACTGGGCGCTGTCGGCGGCGCCCCGGACTTCGTCAGCGGCGGTCGGCGAGACCGGGTTGACCCCTCCGAGTTCCGGATCAAAGAGCGAAACCGTCACCGGGGTGCCCGCAGGCCAGTCCGCCGGGACCCGGATCATGAAGAGGTGGTCGGTATCGCCACCGGCGGGCGACGTGTAGTAGTCGCCAATGCTGAGCCCGGCGTTGGGACCGGAAGTCTGGATGAAGAGCGAAGACGTTGGTGAAGGTGCCTGCACCGCCATCGCATCGAGGGTCGGAGCGACCACAAGTGCGAGCGTGACGAGCAGGACGACGAAAATCGACCTAAGACGCAAGCCTGGTGTTGTAGTGGTCATAGCGGTTGGATCGGAGGTGTCCCGGGTTCGCTGAATGACCAACGGGGTTACGTCCCCGATGACTAGTCACCTGCCGGCCCGCTCATCTCCCGCTCGCAAAGCCAGCACCCGCCGGTACCATCACTGCTGCCTCAAATTGGCCATAACCCCCTGATGAACCACATTTTCGCCATTTTCGCCTCATTTCCTTCCCCCCCGATCAACAGCTTCCATATCGGCCCGCTCCGGGTGACCTTCTACGGGATGCTGATCGCGATCGGGGTCGCGGTTGCCTGGCAAGT